>CALXPW010000001.1 GCA_944390365.1 uncultured Clostridia bacterium
TTAGGCTTTATATAAGTATAGGGAGTGTTCAAAATGATAGAAATTGAAGATTTAAAACCATATAAACACATACACCTTATAGGGATTGGTGGAGTAAGCATGAGTGGTATTGCAGAGATTTTGCATGCTTGTGGCTTTGTAGTTACAGGTTCTGATGCAGTTCAATCAGAAAATACCGATAGACTTATTAAAAACCATATTCCTGTTAAAATAGGTCATGATTTAGAAAGCTTAGAAAAAGCTAATTTAGTTGTTTATAGCGCTGCTATAAAAAAAGACGATGTAGAATTAGTTAGAGCCAAAGAATTAAATATTCCAATAATAGAAAGAGGAACTTTTTTAGGAATACTTACAAAATCTTTTAAGAATACTATTTGTGTTTCTGGTACTCATGGAAAAACAACTACTACTTCTATGATTTCGCTATGTTTTTTACAAGCTGGAAAAGATCCATCTATCCAAGTAGGTGCTTATTTGAAACAACTAGATGCAAATTATAGAGTTGGAAAAAGCGATTATTTTATCATAGAAGCTTGTGAATATGTAGAAAGTTATTTAAAACTTTTTCCAAAAGTTGAAGTTATTTTAAATATAGACAATGATCATTTAGATTATTTTGGAAGTTTAGAAAATATTGTTACATCATTTAGTAATTACATAAAGCTTATACCAGATGATGGGCTTTTAGTTATAAACTGGGACGATGACAATTGTAGGAAAATTGCAAAATATACTAATGCTAAAGTATTAACTTATGGAATCAAAAATGAAAATGCAAATTTTGTTGCTAGGAACATTAGTTTTAATAGTAATGGCTTCCCTACTTTTGATGTATATTATAATAATACATTCTACAAAACAATAACTCTATCTGTTCCAGGCATTCATAATGTTATGAATGCACTTGCTTGCATAGCTGTATGTTATAATTACGGTTTAGAAAGAGAAGATATTAAAGATGCATTATTAAAATATACGGGTGCACATAGAAGATTTGAATTTAAAGGTAGTTTTAATGATGTAAATGTATATGATGATTATGGACATCATCCTACAGAAATTGTAGCTACTGCAGAAGCTTTAAAGCAAAAGAAATATAACGAATCTTGGGTAATTTTTCAACCTCATACATATAGTAGAACAAAAAATTTACTAGACGATTTTGCAACAGCTCTACTAAATTTTGATAATATAATAGTTACAGATATTTATGCTGCAAGAGAAAGTAATACTTACAATATATCTTCTAAAGATTTAGTAGATAAAATTACCTCATTGGGTCGTAAAGCTATATATATTCAAGATTTTAACAAGATTGTAAAATACGTAAAAGAGAATGCAAAACCAGGCGATATTGTCCTTACTCTAGGAGCAGGAACAGTTACAAATATAGGACCTATGCTTGTTGACCAAGAAATAAATTAGTACATTTGATTTAAGAAAATGTTAATAGCTTTGCTTTAATATTTATGTTATAATTTTACTGAGGTGGTAGCATTTGAAAATTTTAAGAAACGTACTAATAATTATACTTGCAATTATACTTATAACTGGACTTACTTTATACATAGCAGGAGATAATATGTATAAAAATGCATTAGCAGGAGAAACTTTAGAAGATGTAATATCTAAAATACAGTCAGACCCTAATTATGTAGAATATGAAGATTTACCTCAAAATTATATAAATGCTGTAATTGCAGTAGAAGACCATAGATTTAGAGAACATGGTGCAATAGATTTAGTTGCAATTGCAAGAGCAATATATGTTAATATAAGCACCTTTTCTCTTCGTGAGGGTGGAAGCACCATAACTCAACAAGTTGCTAAAAATATTTTTTATATAACAGAAGATAATCCTGTTGTAAGAAAATCAGCTGAAATTCTTACTGCATTTGATTTAGAAAATAATTATACTAAGAACGATATTTTAGAATTATACGTAAATACCATTTACTTTGGAGATGGCTATTATGGAATTGAAGAAGCTTGTCAGGGATATTTAAACAAAGACGCTACTGAAATGACTTTAGCAGATTGCACAATGATGGCAGGTATTCCAAATGCACCTAGTGTGTATGCTCCTACAGCTAATCCCGATTTAACAAGAGACCGTCAGGAAAAAGTAATCTCTTCTATGGTAGAATATAACTATCTTTCTGAGACAGATGCAAATAGTTTGCTTAATAGTTTGGATGGGTATTATGAGAATTTAATCGAAACATTAGCAACTGAGTAATTTACTGAAGCTCTTAATTTTATATTTAATAAGATAAAAGTTATCCACATTTTTTCGGTTTTATGTGGATAACTTTTGGTTTTTACTACATTATTCTTTACACAAACTCTTCCCAAACCAAATTTGCTAAATCTAAACCTTGATTTGTTAGTTTGATTGTATCTCCGTCTATTTCTACTAAATTTTCATTTACTAGTTTTTCAAGTTCTTTCCTATATAAAAATATTGGATTTTCTCCAAACTTATTCTTAAAATCCTGTATATGAACACCATCAATCTTGCGTAATCCTAGTAACATAAATTCTTGCATCTTGCTAGTTTTATTTTGTTTTTCGTGAAATATAATATTATCTACTTCATTTCCCGTTTCATAATTGCTTATATATTCTTCTATTGTATCTACATTAGAATATCTTACATTATTTGTGTATGAATGTGCTGCCGCACCTATACCAATGTACTCTTCTTGATTCCAGCAAGCCAAATTATGCTTAGATTCATATCCTTTTTTTGCAAAATTAGATATTTCATAATGCGTATATCCCGCCTCTTCTAATTTTGTTTTTACCAGCCAATACATTTTTCTTTCTATCTCGTCACTTGGCAATGTAATTTCATTTGCTTCTAGTTTATTATAAAAAGGTGTTCCCTCTTCTATAATTAGCGAATATGTAGAAATATGCTCTGGCGACAACTTAATAATATTGTTTATGCTTTCTTCTACATCTTCTATAGTTTGATTAGGAATTCCTAACATTAAGTCCACATTTATATTTCCAAACCCAATTTTTCTAGCAGTATTATATGTATTTAAAAAATCAGTATATGTATGTATTCTTCCAAGAGTTTTTAAAATTCTATCTTTAGTTGATTGTAACCCGATGCTTAATCTATTTATTCCACATCTCTTATATTCCTTTAATTTTTCTTCATCAACTGTACCAGGGTTCACTTCAATTGTAATCTCTATACTTCCAGTTTTGTTTGCAATATCTTCAGTAGTTCTTACATTGTTATTCGCTTTATTGCTTTTCTCCAAATTATCCATACCAGCTAAAACAAAATATTTTTTTATAGTTTCTAAAATCTCAGAAATATATTTAGCAGGTATAATTGATGGAGTTCCACCACCTATGTATATACTTTTTACTATTACTAAATCGTCTCTGCCCTCTTCATAGTCCTTTCTATTGCCTTCTCCTACTTCCTGTAATTCGTATTTAACCCATTTTATATACTGTTCAATTAAGCTTTCTTTTCCTGTGTACGATTTAAAATCACAATACTCACATTTTTTCTTACAAAATGGTATGTGCACATAAATTCCAATATTTTTAGTTCCCATTTATACTCCTTTTTGGCACCTTTGTGCCTGGCACCAAAGTGCCATTTGGCACTTTTGGGGACAGGTTACCCAATTCATCTTTTATAATTTTGAAGACCTGTCCCCAAAGATGACAGACTTGTCCCATTTAAACCTGTCCCCTAACCTGACATTTTTACTATTGTTTGCAATCTATAGTTTACACCAGATTTTCCTACTGGTTCTTTTAGCATTTTGCCTAGTTCTGTTAAAGATGCTTCTGGATTTTTTATTCTTAGTTCTGCTATTTCTTTCAAGTTTTCAGGTAATTTATTGAACTTTCCTTCCTGTTTTAATTTATTTATTGCTTCTATTTGTTTTACTGCTGCATCTACAGTTTTTGATAAGTTTGCTGTTTCGCAGTTTACTATTCTATTAACATTATTTCTCATATTTCTATATACTCTAATGTCTTCAAATTTTAAAACTGAATTACTTGCTTCTACAAAAGCGAGAAATTTTGATATTTCTTCTCCATCTTTCGAATATATTATGCATTTTGATGTTTTTTTTGATTTAGCTGTTTCTACCTCTTTTTGTACATTTTTTGTTTTTTCTGCATTTAGTATTTTAAAGTTAATACCGTATTTTGCTAATATTTCTATAACTTCGTTTGCTATTTTTTCTGTTTTTAATGCAATTTCTATATGATATTTATTTTTAGGATTGTTTATTGTTCCTCCTCCTAAAAAAGTTCCCCTCACAAATGCCTTTTCTTCGTTTTCGCTTGCTTCTATTTTATATTCTTTAAACATATTTTTAATAATTATACTTTGCTCTTTTGGTATTGTTATTGTGAAGTTTTTTCCTACAATATCGATGTTATACTTTTGTATTCTCAAATTACTTAGCAATTTTGCGAATCTATTTATGTTGTACTCACTCTCTGTAGAAAATTTTATACAACATTTACCTGTACTTGTAGAAGCTAATGTGGCAGATACATTATTACTATTTAAGTATCCATACATTTCTGCTTTTACACAATTTTTATTAGCTAAATTAGATAATTTGCTTAGCTCTTCTTTAACTTCTGTAGAAAATGACATTGCTACCTCCTTTTTACTTCAATAACTCTATCTTGTCCATTTAAATCTTTAATACAGTTTACCTCTATGTATTGGTCAGTATATTCTTTAAAAATGTTACTTACACTTTCTTTTTGATTGTATCCTATTTCTACTAATATGTATCCTCCACTCTTTAAATGTTTATATCCTTCTTTCGCTATTATTTTATAGAAATCCAATCCATCTATTCCACCATCTAAGGCTAAATGTGGTTCATTTTGCACTTCTTTTGATAACGTAATTATTGTTGCTTTTTCTATATATGGTGGATTTGATACTATAATATCAAAGTTATTTTCTTTAATATTTTCAAACATATCTGATATTATAAATTTTACTTTTGCATTATTTTCTCTAGCATTTCTTTTAGCTACATCTATTGCCTTTTTACTTACATCTGATGCAATTGTTTCTGTCTCAAATTTATTTTTTAAGTAATTTTCTAATGAGATAGCTATTGCACCACTTCCTGTGCACAAGTCTAGTATTTTTATATTTTGACCTAACAGTTTGTTATTAGCAGTAACTGTTCTTATTGTTTCTTCTACCAAAATCTCAGTATCTGGTTGTGGTATTAGAACGCTTTCATCAACATAAAAATTTAATCCCATAAATTCTTGTTTATGTGTAATATATTGTATTGGTTTTCCTGCTATTACTTCGTCTAAATATGCTATATACTTTTGTTCTAGGTCATGCTGAACTTCTTTTTCACTATTTATTATAATTTCAGTTTTATTCATATTCAAGATGTATTGTAATAATATCTCTGCTTTAAAGCTAGCATCTTCAATACTATTTTCTTTTAACTTATTTCTTCCAAAATTTCTTAATTTTTGTATGTTCAATTTTTTATTCTCCTAAAACATTTATTTATAAACTATTTTTTGTTAAATTTCTACAAACTGCTATTTGGGTTTCAAACATCAAAATCTTTTTTAATTCTTTTTATACAAAAAAATACCCCCACATTAGCCGCAAGATGAATGAAATTTTAAGAGCCTGTTTTCACAGGTGGGTGTCTTGTTGAATGCTCCTGGGTTTCTTACTATTGAAAAATGTAAGCTTACACGCCACATCCAAAGGCGGACTCCCTTTAATCTATTGTTGGTTCTAAAATTCCAGTCTACACGCACTACGCAGGGAATTGAAATATTTACTTATCTTTAATGTACTTATATAATACCATACTCCAAAATCTTTTGCAAGTACTTTTTTGATTTTTTACAATATCTTCACAATTACAAAACAATCTCTCTTTTTAATAATTTATCTTTTACACTACCAATTCCAATAAATTCATTTTTGATATTATATATTCTGTATAAACCATTAGCTAAGTTATAGCTTAGTTTCACACCGTTAGAAAATAGTTCTAATTTTCTATCATCTAATTTTATACTATTATTATCTCCATATATTTTGTAAAATATACTTTCTATAGATATTAAATATTTATTTAATTTTTCTTTGTCATTCCTGTTTTGCTCTAGCTCTTCTATAGTTATACTATTATTTATGCTAAATATTCCCACCTTTGTCCTATTTAATTCTTTCATATATCCAATTGTTCCAAGTTTTTCCGCAATATCTTCACACAAACTTCTAATATATGTTCCTTTAGAACATTTTACTGTAAAAGCAATTATTTTATCATTTTTTTTAATTGATTCCAACTTTATTCCGTATATCTCAATATCTCTTGCTTTTATTTCTACTTCTACATTTTTTCTTGCATACTCATATAATTTCTTACCGTTTACTTTTATAGCAGAATACATTGGTGGTACTTGCTTTTGCTTTCCTATAAATCCATTTAGCACATCTAAAACCTTTTCTTTTTCTAAAAGACCTTCTTCCACTTCTTTCTCATCTATTATTTTTCCTTCTGAATCTGCAGTATCTGTTTTAATACCTAATTTTAGTTCCACCTCATATTCTTTATCATGATTTATTAAATACTGTGATAGCTTTGTTCCTTTTCCTACTAAAATCGGTAAAAGACCTGTTGCATTTGGATCTAAAGTCCCTATATGCCCAGTTTTTTCATTTAGAATATGTTTTACTTTATTTACAACATTATTTGAAGTACAGTTTTTTTCTTTATTTATTAGTATAATTCCGTCCATTTCAAATCCTTTCAAAAAACGTGGACAAAAGGGACACTCGTGTTTGTCCACACTTTTTAATTTGTTACACTTAATGTGGACAAAAGGCAATAGTTCCTTTTGTCCACGTTTTTAAATAACAGACTTAATTTGTCTAAGAATCTTTTCCTTAGCTTGTTCAATTGTACATTGCATTGTAGCACCTGCTGCACGTATGTGGCCTCCACCACCAAGTAGTAAACATACATCAGATACATTTACATATTCATTTGAACGTAAAGATGCCTTACATCCATTATCTGTTTCACGCAAAAATATAGATACTTCTACTCCCTCTATATCTCTACCAATGCTTACTATTCCTTCGTGGTCTCCATTTTCTGCTCCAACTCTTTCCATTTCTTCTTTTGTTATATACGTAAATGCTACTTTTCCATCTTCAAAGAATTCTAATCTATTTGAAGCTATTCTTGTTAATTCAAAATTAGCCCTTGTTTTTATTTGTAATACTCTTCTATATATCTTTGAAATATTAACTCCATCTTGTAAAAGTCCTGCTGTAAATTCAAATGTTTCTGCTGTTACTCCTGGATATTTAAATCCTCCTGTATCCGTTATTATCCCTGTAATTAAACAAGTTCCTATTTCTTTTGTTATATTTATATTTAAGAAATTAAATACTCCTATAAGTACCTGTGCACATGCTGGTGCATCAGGGCTTACGTAATTATAGTCTCCAAACATAGTATTTGAACTATGATGATCTATATTTATTTTTACTTTTGCATCTTCAAAGTACTTAGCAAACCCATTTAGCATTTTTATTGTAGCACAATCTACAGAAATAGCTAAATCATATTTTTCTATATTAGATTCTTTTTTTATTTCATCTGTACTTGGCAAAAACTCAAAAGTACGTGGATATTCTGGTATAATTACATCTGGATTTTTTCCTATTTGCTTTAGTGAATTATATAATGCTAAGGCTGAACCTATAGCATCTCCATCAGGATTTTCATGTGTTAATATTGCTATAGTCTCAGCATTATTTATTTCTTCTAAAATATTATCTAATGTGCTCATTTACTTTCCTCTTTCTCTTTTATTAATTAACCTCTTTATTAAAGCAACCCTTTTGCTGAATAATAAACTCTAATACTAATCAGCAAAAGTTATTATCATATTTAATCTTCTTTTTTTGCATTAAGTTCTTTTAATATAGAATCTATTCTAGCTCCATACTCTAATGAGTCGTCTATTTCAAAAACCAACTCTGGTGTAATTCTTAAATTTACTGTTTTAGCTAGTCTTGATCTTATAAAACCAGAGGATTCCTTTAGGCCCTCCATTGTTTTATTTATGTTTTTAGAATTTAGTATACTTACATATACTTTAGCATATTTAAAATCTGGAGTTATTTTAACCCTTGTTACACTAAGCATTCCTGTAACATTTGGATTTTTAAGTTCATAATTAAGCACTTGACTTAATTCTTTTTTTAACTCCTCATTGATTCGATTCAGTCTTGCTTCATTCTTAGGCACTATTATCTCCTCCTTTTATTATTTTATATCTAATCTAGTGTTACTAAGATAATGGTTTTTGTAAAAACTTAGTTCTTCCCACTAGGTCCTATATATATTTATCAAATTTTTTTGTTCCTTGGTGTCGCACCATTTTTAATGATAAAAAGAAAAATAAATTTTTCTTTTTATCGCAGGAAAGGTGCTCCATATCGCACTCGCTTCAAAGAAGCTCGTTTGGTCGCTTACGCGTCACTACAAAAATTCTCTAAATATACATAGTACATAGTGGTATCATATTATTATACAGCAAATTGCCTTTTGGCTAGGAACGCAAATAAAAAATTTATGAGGCATACTCTGTGTACGTTGAATAAATTTTTTATTTTGCAGTGACAACGCCAAAAGCAATTATCTTTAAAATGCTCCTATCTCTTGACTTCCTCCATAATGTATACCTCAATAATGTCTCCCTCTTTAATGTCATTATAGTTTTCAATTTGAATACCACATTCAAAACCTTTTGTAACTTCTTTAACATCGTCTTTAAAACGCTTTAATGATGCAAGTTTTCCATCATGTATTACCACATTATCACGAATTACTCTTACGCCAGCATTTCTTTCTACTTTTCCATCTAATACATAAGCACCGGCAATAGTTCCAACACTAGATAGTTTGAATGTTTGTCTTACTTCTACATTTCCTATTACTTTTTCTTCATATACTGGTGCAAGCATACCTTTCATTGCAGCTTCTACATCTTCTATTGCGTTATATATTACAGAATATTGTTTTATTTCTATTCCATCTTTTTCTGCCATGTCTTTTGCCGCTAAGCTTGGTCTTACATTAAATGCTATAATTATTGCTTTTGCTGCTTTTGCTAGTTGCACATCAGATTCTGAAACTGCTCCAACTGCAGAGTGTATAACCCTTACCTTTACCTCTTCATTAGTCAATTTTTCCAATGATTGTTTTAATGCTTGAGCTGTACCTTGAACATCAGCTTTAACAATTATTGCAAGTTCTTTTAAGTTTTCGCTTTCCATTTTTTCAAATAGATTACTTAAAGTTACTTTGCTTTGTTCTGCTAATTCTTTTTCTCTTTCTTGACGTTTTCTCTTTTCTATTAGGTGTTTAGCCATTTTTTCATCTTTAACTTCGTAGAATGTATCTCCAGCTTCTGGAACATTTGTAAGTCCCATTATTTCTACTGGTGTAGATGGTCCTGCTTTTTTAATTTTCTGTCCTTTATCATTTCTCATTCCTCTAATTCTACCTATTGAAGTTCCCACAACTATTGTATCTCCAACATCTAGTGTACCTCTTTGTACAAGCATTGATGCTATAGGTCCTTTAGATTTATCAAGTCTTGCTTCTATAACTGTACCTTTAGCTTGTTTTCTTGGATTTGCTTTAAGTTCTTTTACATCTGCTACTAAAAGTATCATTTCAAGTAAGTTTTCTATATTTATGTGTTTTTTAGCAGATATTGGAACATATATTGTATCTCCACCCCATTCTTCTGGCACTAGTTCATATTCCATCAATTCTTGTTTTATTTTTTCTACGTTTGCTCCTGGTAAATCTATTTTATTAACAGCAACTATAATTGGTATTTCTGCTGCTTTTGCATGGTTTATAGCTTCAACTGTTTGAGGCATTACACCATCATCTGCTGCAACAACTAATACTGCTATATCTGTTATTTGAGCACCTCTTGCTCTCATACTTGTAAATGCTTCATGTCCTGGTGTATCTAAAAATGTAATTTCTCTTCCATTTACATTTACCATATATGCACCAATGTGTTGTGTAATTCCTCCTGCTTCTCCTTCTATTACATTTGTGCTTCTTATAGCATCTAGTAATGAAGTTTTACCATGGTCAACGTGTCCCATTACAACAACTACTGGTGGTCTTGGCTCTAAATCTTCTGGTGCATCTTCTGTATCATCAAATAAAATATCCTCTTCTTTTACTTCTGTCTTTTTATTTGCTGTAATTCCAAATTCACTAGCAACTAAAAATGCTGTATCGAAGTCTAAAGTATTATTTATTGTAGCCATTATTCCTAGTGTAAATAATTTTTTAATTACTTCTGCTGTAGTCTTTTTCATTTCTTGTGCTAAATCTTTTACTGTAATATTTTCTGGAATAGTAATTTCTTTAAGTTCAAATATTTTTTGTTTATTTCTTTGCTCATCATCTTTTTGAACTTTCTTTTTGTTTTTCTTGCCTCTTGCAGTAGTTAAATCATAATATTCAAGCATTCCACCATCTTGCTCTGTAAACATATTTGATAAGCTATCAACTTGTTTTAAATCTTTTAATTTACCAGTATCAAACTCTTCAAATTGACTACTTCTTCTTGATTTATTAGCCTTTTTAATTGATTTTGTTTCATCATATTGACGACTAGCTTTTTGTTTATCAATTGCTTTACTACTATAATCCCTTTGATTTTCTTTTTCTACAATTTCAGTTGTCATTATATTTTTAATATTTTTGTCTATTCCCTTTTCATCTAATGGTCTTCTATTATTGTTGCCAAATCTATTATTTTGATTATTTCTAAAGTTATTATTTCCGTTTTGACCATTTCTATTAAACTTTTCGTTGTTTTGATTATTATTTCTATAATTTTGGTTTCTGTCATTTCTCATATTATTATTCCTAAAATTCTGATTTCTATTGTTTCCTCTCTCATTATTATATCTATTGTTATTAGTATTATTATAATTATTTGAATTTCTATTTTGGTAATTATTCTCTCTAAATTCTCTTTTAGGAGTACTAATATTTTCTTTAGAAGTAACTACCTGTTTAACCTCTTTTTTATCTTCTCCTTTTTCTACAGGTTTAGTTTCTTTTATTTCTTCTTTAGCTTCTGTTTTAGTTTCTTCGACTTTTTCTTGCTTTACTTCTTCTTTAACTACTTTAGGTTCTTCTTCTTTCTCTTCTTTTACAACTTTTTTAGGCTCTTCTTTTTTTGGCTCTTCCTTTGGTTTAAGTCCAAAAAGTTCACTTACTGTAAGAGGTTTTGTTTGTTTGTTTCTATATACAATATTGTAGTCATTTTTATTTCTTCTTTCCACAAATCCAACATCTTTTTTGCTATTTTCATGGATTTTATTCTCATTTTCAGCCTTTTTCTCTTCTTCCTCCGAAATTATAACTTCACGTCTAATAATAACAGGAGTCTCGTTTTTCTTAGTATTTGAAGAAGTAGAATCTTTTTTGGCGTTTTTAGAATTTTGATTACTTTCCTCTTTCTTTCCTGCATTTTGCTTTCCAGAGATTTTCTCTTTTATTTTGTTTGCTTGTTCCTCATCGATAGCACTTAAGTGACTAGTCACATCCAACCCTAAATCATTTGCTATTTTTATTACTTCTTTACTTGTTAAACCTACTTCTTTTGCTATTTCGTGTATTTTTATCTTACCCAATAGCTTCACCCCCATTTATTATTTTTATAATTTCTTTTGAAAAATTTATATCTTTTATACCTATAACAGCTTTATTAGACTGTCCTATAGCATTACTCATTTCTTCTATATTTAAAATTTCAAAGATTGGCACTTTCTTTTCATTACAAATGTTTTTAAAATTCATTTTTGTCCTTTCTGCTGCATCTGTTGCAATAATTATTAGTTTAACCTTGTTACTCTCTATATCTTGCTTACATGCTTCTGTTCCAAAGCTTAACTTTCCTGCTCTTCTAGCTAAGCCCAATAATCCACAAATTTTACTATTTATCAACAATTACACCTCTTAAGCTTTCATAAATTTCTTCTGATATTTTTGTTCCAAATGCTTTTTCTAGTCTTTTTGTCTTAATCGCTTTTTCTAAACAAGCTATATCATTACAAATATATGCACCTCTGCCATTTGCTTTTCCCGTTTTATCTATACTAATAATTCCCTCTTTATTTTTTACTATTCGTATTAAATCTTTTTTATCTTTTCCGAGAATTACAACCTATACATGTTCTTTGTGGTAAAGTTTTCAATAAAATCCCTCTTTTCTATTTTATTCAGCTTGCCCCATATTATTCTTCATTAGAATCTTCTTGAACTTCTTCTACCTCTTCTGTTTCTACATTTTCATTTAACTTAGCTAGCATCTCTCTAAATTGTGATTCGCTCTTAATGTCTATTTTCCAGTTTGTAAGTCTTGCTACTAGTCTTGCATTTTGTCCAGCTTTTCCTATTGCTAATGATAATTGGTCATCTCTAACAATTACTTGTGCAAATTTTTCTTCTGGTTTTACATCTACTGCCATAACCTCAGCTGGTAATAATGCTGCAGATATATATGTTGCAGGGTCTTCAGACCATTCTATAACATCTATTTTTTCTCCATTTAGCTCATTTATAATGTTTTGAATACGTATTCCTTTTTGTCCAACACAAGAACCAACTGGATCTATGTTTTCATTTGATGAATATACTGCTACCTTACATCTATTTCCTGGATCTCTTGAAACTCCTTTTATTTCAATTAGTCCTTCATATATTTCTGGTATTTCTAATTCGAATAACTTTCTTACAAAATCATTATGTGCTCTCGATACTATAACTTGTGGTGCTCCTTTTGTACCTCTTTCTACATCTACTATATAAGCACGAATTTTATCATTTACTTTATATTTTTCTGTTGGTATTTGTTCTTTTACCGGCATAATACCTTCAAGTTTTCCTAAATCTAAAACAACAGTTCCACCATCTGCTTTTTGAACTATACCAGAAACAATTTCACCTTTTCTTTCATTAAATTCGTCAAATAAAAAGTTTCTTGAAGCTTCTCTTATTTTTTGTACTATTACTTGTTTTGCTGTTTGTGCTGCAATTCTTCCAAAGTTTTTAGGAACTTGCTCAATCTCTGCCTTATCTCCAACTTCTAATTTACTATTTATTCTTTTTGCATCTTCTAAACTTATTTGTAATTTGTCATTTTCTACATCTTCTGGCTTTTCTACAACATCTTTTTCTGCATACACATGTATTTCTCCAGTTTCCTTGTCCATTGTTATTCTAACATTTTCTGCTGAATCAAAATTTCTTTTATATGCTGTAACTAATGCTGTTTCTATTGCTTCTAGTAAGTAATCCTTTTTTATACCTTTTTCTTTTTCTAGTTCATCCATTGCTATTATTAGTTCGCTACTATCTATTGCTTGGTTATTTGTTTTAGATACTTTCTTCATTTTTCTTAATTCCTCCCTTTAATTTAAACTGTTCCAGTCAAATACGGTTTTTATTTGAGAAATATCTTTTCTGTTTATTGATATTTCTTCTTTGTCTAATTGTAACATAATATTATTTTCGTCAAATTCTTTTAATATACCTATAATTTCCTTTTGCTTTTTTCCTAAGATATCTATTTGCTTAAATAGACTTATTTGTACTTCTTTTCCTATATTATCCTTTAAGTGCTTATCTTTTCTTAGTATTTTCTCTACTCCTGTAGAAGAAACTTCTAAGAAATATTGGTCTTTTATATAGTTTGCATTATCTAGTAAATCATTTATACCATCATTTACTTTTTCGCAGTCATTTAGGTCTATACTGCCATTTGGCTTTTCTATAAATATGCGTAGAATGTAGTTTTGGCCTTCTTTAACATATTGTACATCATAAAGTTCATAGCCCAAATCTTCTATTTTTTGTTTTACTAGATTTTCTATCTTTTCTTCTATATTTGCCATAGTCTCTCCTTTTTCCTTTTATACGTACAGAAGAGTGGAATTTGCTTCCACTCTTCTTCTCTTTATGCCATTACTATTATACATTACTTTTTAAGTAATTGCAATAGTTTTTGGAAATTTTTTCTATTTTTGTTTTTTTCCAATTTTTTCCTTGAATATTTTTTGTATGTGTTATAAAATATACCAAGATAATTTTATGAAAGGAAAAAGTTATGAAGTATAAAAGAAAATTGTATGATGCCGATAAAATAAATAATTTTAGAGAATTGGTTAAAAGATATTCTGAAAAATATTCTGACGAAATAGCTTTTGAATACAAAGAAAATCCTAGTTCAAAAGACCATATAAAAATTACTTATTCTCAATTTGCAAGTGATATAAAGTCACTTGGCACGGCTTTAATAAATACTGGACTTTCTAAAAAGAAAGTAGCTATAATTTCGCCTAACAGATATGAATGGTGTGTTAGTTACTTAGCTATAACAACATCAGATATGGTTGTTGTGCCTCTTGATAGAGCCTTACCAGATAATGAGATTGAAGACTTAATTATTAGAAGTGAAGCAGAAGCAGTTATTTTTGATAAAAAATATGTTGAAGTTTTTTCTAAACTAGCTAAAGAGAAAAAATCTAATTTGTCCCAATTTATATGTATGGACAATATAGATGGATTTACTACATATTCTAGCTTAATCCAAAAAGGTCACTCTCTATTGGTTAATGGAGATACTAAATATGATAATGTTGTAATTGATAATAAAAAAATGTCTATTATGCTTTTCACATCTGGCACTACATCAATTTCAAAAGCAGTTGCTCTTTCACAATCTAACATTTGCGAGGATATTTATGCCTTAGCTCAAATGACTGATATTAGAAAAGAAGATACATTTTTATCGTTTTTACCATTACACCACACTTTTGAATCTACTTGTACATTCTTGTATGGAACATTTTCTGGCATTACAGTTGCATTTTGTGATGGACTAAAATATGTGCAAAAAAATTTAGCAGAGTTTAAAGTAACAGGTTTTGTATGTGTACCTTTAATGCTTGAAATTATGTATAAAAAAATTAAAAAAGGAATTGAAGAGCAAGGTAAAGCAAAGCTTGTAGCTACAATGTCCAAAATAAGTAATGGTTTGCTAAAAATAGGCATTGATATACGTAGAAAGGTATTTAAACAAATACTAGACAATTTAGGTGGAAAGCTTAGAATATTGATAGCTGGTGGTGCAGCTATGAGCAAAGATGCAATTCAAGGATTTTTAGATTTAGGTATTAACTTATTGCAAGGATATGGGTTAACCGAAACTTCTCCTGTTGTTGCTGGAGAAAATGATAAATGTAAAAGATGTGGCTCTGTTGGTTTCCCTCTTCCAGGAATAAATGTAAAAATTGCAAATCCTGATAAAGATGGAATTGGTGAGGTAGCTGTACAAGCTCCTACCGTAATGCTTGGATACGTGGACAATCCAGAAGCAACAAATGAGGTCTTAAAAGATGACTGGTTTTATACTGGTGATTTAGGATATTTTGATAAGGATGGATTTTTGTTTATTACTGGTAGAAAGAAAGATGTAATAGTTCTTAAAAACGGCAAGAATATCTTCCCTGAAGAAATAGAAATCTTGATAAATAAATTACCTTACGTATCTGAAAGTATGGTGTTTGGACGTCCTTTAGAAGATGGAGATTATAAGATTTGTGCTAAGATTGTATATAACAAAGATGTAGTAAATGAAATGTTTCCTAACATTTCTAAAGAAGATTTGCACAAAAAAGTTTGGGATGATATAAAAGAAAATGTTAATCACAAAATGCCAGCATATAAATATATTAGAGAAATTATTTTGACAGATACTCCTTTAATTAAGACTACTACTCAAAAAGTAAAAAGGCAAGAAGAATTGAAAGTAATTTTAGGAGAAGCATAAAACAATCAAGTGATTGGTGGATATTTCGCCAATCACTTGATTGTTTGTTAATCACTACTCCACATATGTTTACGTGTCATTTCTAGTAAATTTAGCTTCGAAAAACCTACAATTTGTGTTTTAGACCTGTCCTTTTTTAAATTTTCTTTAAGTAATTCTATTGTTTTTTCTTCGTTTTCTTTTTCTTGCATATCTATATAGTCTATAATAATTATTCCACCAATATCTCTTAACCTTAGTTGCTTTGCTATTTCAATTGTAGCCTCTTTGTTTACTGTAAACGTGGTATGCTCTAAATCTTGCTTTCCTGTGTATTTTCCAGAATTTACATCTATTGCAGTTAAAGCTTCAGTTTTGTCAATTGTGATAAAGCCTCCACATTTAAGCCATATTTTTCTGTTTTTTAATTGTTCAAGTTGCTTTTCTAAATCATACATGTTTAGTATGTCTTTTCTTGCTATTAACTCTATTTTTTTATTTTCTACTTTTAGCCTGTTAAATATTTCAACATATACTTTTTCATCATCTACACAAATTCTATTTAATCCTCGGTCTATTAAGTCTGTTAGCATTCTTTCTAATATACTTTCGCTTTTATATATTAGTTTTGGTTGTATGTTTTTATTCTCTTTTTCTTTATTATATTGCCTTTCTATTTCTTTATATTGGTTTACTATTTTAGCTAAATCCTTTGCAATTTCCTCTTCACTTTTTCCAACTGCCGATGTTCTAACAATTGCTCCATAACCATCTGGAAGATTTTTCTTTACTATATTCTTTAATCTTTCTCTTTCTTCTTCTTTATCAATTTTTTGTGATATTGTTATAAAATTTTGACTTGGCATTAACACTACAAACCTGCCAGGCAAACTTAAATGTGTAGAAATTCTAGCTCCTTTAATGCTAGTGCTATCTTTTCGTACTTGCACTAAAATTGGCATACCTTGCTTTAAATAATCTTTTATATTATATTTAGAAAATTTTTCATTTTTGTTTCCAGTTTCATCACTTACTTTTGGAATAATATCTCGTATGTGTATAAATGTATTTTTTTCTTGTCCAATATTAACAAAGGCAGACTGCATTCCTGGTAATACATTTTCTACTATTCCTAGATATATGTTTCCTTCTATTTTTTCTTTGTCTGGTTTTTCTTCATATTTTTCTATTAAAATTCCGTTTTCTACTAACAATATTTTTGTTCCATCGTTACTAGTATTTACTAATAATTCCTGCATACATTTCCTTTCTGGATTAACTCTTTAAATTATACTTATTCATAGTATTATCAATTCCATTTTTTATCCAAAATTTTATTGCTTGAACAGCTTCGTCCTGTCCTTGCTCAAGAACTTTCTTTTCTTCTTCATCTATTTGACCAATTACATAGTCAATTCTGTCATACTCTCCACTTGGTCTTCCTATTCCAACTCTTATACGTGAAAAATTTTCAGAATTCAAGCAATTAACCATTGATTTCATTCCATTATGTGAACCTGGTCCACCTTTTGCCCTTATTCTAATTGTTCCTACATCTGTGTCCATATCATCATAAATTACTATAATATTTTCTAGTGGTTCTTTATAGAAATTAACAAACTCCCTTGCAGATTCCCCACTGTTATTCATAAATGTTTGGGGTTTAATTAAAATTACTTTTTCCCCTTCTATAATTCCAGTACCATATATTGCATTAAATTTTGTTCTATTTAAGCTTATATCATTTTCTTTAGCCAGTTTGTTAATAACATCAAAGCCCATATTATGCCTTGTGTTAGAGTATTCTGGTTCTGGATTTCCTAAACCTATTATTATATACATTTTGCCCTTTCCTCTCGTTTTGTATATTGAAATTACATTGAATGATATATATCTTCTAACCTTTTCTTACACATATCTATTTCTCTTTGTATTCTCATATTTATTTCTACTGTATCTTCCTTTTTCTTTATTTCAAGCATATCTCTAATATTATCTACTGTATCATATATATTTTTTAAATTTAGTGTTGTTGTCATACTATTTTTTCTTCCACTTATATAGTGATGAACTGGGAAATCTGCTATCAAATATTTTTCTGATTTCATTACTCCTTTATATATAAATAGTACATCTTCATAATATCTGTGTTCTACAAATCTAATATTATATTTGTTTAAAAACTCTAAATTCCAACAATCTCAACTACATCATCTAAGTTTAATTTTTTTACTTTTTTTCTAATTTTCTCTTCTAATTTTCCTGTACCTAACATTTTTATATGAAAATTATATTTTTGCTTTTTTAATCTTTTAGCTAACTTAACAACTACTTCTGGGTGCTTCCACTTTATAAATCGGGCAACCCATATTAGTTCTATTCTCTTATTTTCCTCTTTTTTCTCTATTATTTTATCAATATCATATTTATTTGTTTCAAGAAAATATCCCCATTTGTATAATTTGTTTTTATATAATCCTAAAAAATTAAAATCTTTTGCCCCATAAGCATTTGCACATAACATATACAAATTCTTGTTTTTTCTAAATTTAATATGTCTATCATAAAATAACTTTAACCTTTCTTTGTTAAATACTGTTTTAAAAAATCCATCTGGAAATATAAATACTCTAGCTCTATACCTAAATGTTAGTTTATCCTGTTTTAATCTCTCTTCTAGTAATTCATCTGTTGTTGAGCCTATTATTGCAACATCACTTTCTAGAGTAAGTTTTTTTGCTAATTCTTTACTCTCTTCGCTTTCATATGCTTTTACAACAAAGTCATATTCATTGTCTAAATCTTTAAAACCTAATTTTAATCTCCAATCAAATATCTTTACAGTTGAAATAAATTTAAAATTATCACCCAATCTTTTTTGCATTTCTAAACAAAATGGTACTTGATGATGTGTCAAAAAATTAGAAATAAATACAACTTTCATAAAAGCCTCCTTTTGGTCTACAATATTTCTTCCCACTTTTCTAAAATATCTTTTTTACAATATTTAAAGTTCTTTAGCTTTTCCCTCATTTTTTCCTTTGCTTGTAAAACCTCTGGTAATCTTTCTTTAAATTCATTTATATTGTTTTTATCTATTATAAATCCATTCTCTCCATCTGTTATTTGCTCATAAGATGCTTCAAAATTTGACACAATACATGGTGTTCCTATAATTTTAGCTTCTGTTATTACTAAGCCAGATGTTTCTCTATCACTCATTAATACTAAATAATCTGCATTCTTCATATATGGGAATGGATTGCTTTTATGTCCTACAAGTTCTACATTTTTTTCATATCCTTTAAGCATTTCTACTACTTCGTTATGCTCTTTCTCGCCATTTCCTTTTCCAACAATATACCATTTAAAGTTAATATTTTCCTGTATTAAAATATCTATCATTTGTTTAACTCTGTGGTACCCTTTTATTGGTGCAAATCTAGCTACTGTTACTAGATTTAATCCATCTACTCGTTCTAAAGGTATGTTTTGTTTCGATTTTTCTATAATCTCGTTTTCATCTAAAATGTTAGATATAATACCTACATCGTTTTCTCTATTTTTTAAACAAGGCATAGCTTGTATTTTTTTCTGAGCATATTCACTAACGGTAATTACTTTGTCAATATAGTTTCTTTTTAATCCTATATCAAGGAATCTTTCTTGATCTTCCCAAAAATAGTGAAACCAGAAATATGAATGTTTATATGATATATTTTTTATTAACTCAATATCATCTAGTGCATGAGTACAGTATAAGACTGTATCTACTTTAACATCATTACTAATATCTACATAATTTGCGTATTTGTTATACTCTTGTACCATTGTATTATATGAATTCTGCTTATCATGATAATAATACAAAAGTTCATACTTCTCTTTGTTCAAATTTTTCATTAAATTAAGAGTTTCTATCTCTGTTCCGCCATTATATATTCCACATAAATAAAACAATATTTTTTTCATATTCTAAATTTCCTTTAACTTATCCCAGATTTCGTTTGTTCTAATATACTCGTTATAGTGTTTTTTTACATTTTTATTATATTCATCTAAATCATTTAGAAGGATGCTAAAATCTGAATTATCAAATAATTTATTAACCTCTGTTATTCCTTCCTCTAGCTTTTTTCGTGTTTCTGCTATATTTTCTACGTAATTTTCTTTGTTTGTTATATATTCAAGCAAAGGTTTATATCTAATCCATCCTCTAGAAGCCTTAAAAAATCTCTCTTCTATTTGTTCTTCCGATGATTTAATTTTTCTTAAAGTCTTTGGATAAATTCTCCTTACTATGTTTGTATATTTCAAAAATCCATCATGAAAGTGATATACTGGAACTTTTATAACTTTTGATTCTAATAATCTAGTAGAAAAGAATGTATCTTCACCTCTTGCTCCTTCTGGATTATAAAAGGCTGGTATTTTAGATATATTGTTTAAATTTAAACATAGTGTTGAACCAGAAACCCATTTTCCAGCACCTTCAGCCTTTATTTCGAATTCTCCTATACCTTTTGCAATTTTTGGATCTGCATATGTAATTCCATTGTTCTTTACAAACTTTTCTTTTATTGAGTCCCAAGATATTATGTCATTTCCTAGTGCTTCTATATAACATTTAAATTTTCTTTCATCAACATCTTCATCTAATTCTACATATGGTATTGGTGAAATATATCCACAATGATAACCTATTGTTATATCTGCATTTTCTATATATTTTAAATGCATTGCTATATTGTCTTGCTCTTTCCAAGTTATCTCACTTTCATTTTCATCTTTTATACAAGCTACTGGATATTCATCATCATCCCAAAATAATAAGTAATCTATCTTATCTTTTAATGCATAGTACATTAAAGAATTTCTACCTTTTGCATGTCCATGACCAAAAAACAAATCAACATCTGCTTTAGAAAAATCTTCTCTTCCTATTAGTTTTTTCTTTTCTTCTTCTATATCTTCTGGTGTAATATATCTTATAGTTAAGTCTTTGTAAACGTTTGGTATTATCCCATAGAAATCTATTCTTGTTGTATATTGGTAACCTAAATCAAATAAAATATATGCTGTTATTTCAACTTTTCTATCAAAATCTTTGAACTGATTTATTAACCTTTCATAAGTATTGTTTATTATCTTACATACGTTTGGTCTTCCTGTAACAAAACCTATACCAAACTTTATTGTGTCTTTCATATATCTTCTTCTCCTTTAGAAAACATCGTTCTTTGACTGATTAAGTATATCATAGTTTGAATATTATGTCAAATCTTGTTTTTTCTTGCGAGAGTAAGGTTTTAGTATTATTTAAACTCATAAAAAAGCACAAAAAAATATAGTTTTTCCATATTCTCTTGTGTTTTAATTTAATTGTGTATTACACATGTACTAAAACATCTTCTCAAATTTATACTCTTTATCTAATTTCTCATTTAAATATATTTTTCCAATTAGTTCTAATTCTTTAATTCCATTTTCAGATAAGTTAAATGAAAATAGCTTTTTTGGTGGGGCAAGTACAATGTATTTTATTGCATTTACCGTCGCTTCTGATATTTCTACTGCTCCTTTATCCTGTCTGCTACAATTTTCGCATTTAAACCCATTATCTCTAAAACTAAAATGATTTAGCACAACATTATTTTCTTTACAGTTTGAACATTTGTCTATTATTGGTGTAAAACCTAGTAAGCACATTAACTTTATTTTAAAAATTGCCATAACTAAGTCCATATTTTTATCCGTTTCCGAAAGTACATACAAAGTATTTAAAAGTAGTTGTAGAATTTTATATGTATTTTGATTCTCATCTGTAACATCATTTATTATTCTAGTAATGTGTGCTGCATATTGCAATTTTTCTACATCCATTCTTAAATTATAAAAAACTTCTATTACTTCACATGAATTTATATTATATGAACTAACTCCTTGGTATATTAAATATTCTCCAAAACATAAATATTGAGTTGCTGCCATGAGACTACTTTTAGGACGTCTTGCTCCTTTGGCAGCACACCCAATTTTACCGATTTGGAGTTAATATTGTAACCATTTTATCATAGTCGCTCATATTGTGTTCCGCTATTACTATTCCCTTTAACTTCAATATTCCCATTCTGCTTTTCCGCCTCTATCATGTTTTTTTCTATATTTCCTTCTAAATTGTTTTTTATGTTATTTTCTATATTTTTGACTTCTACTAACTCTAAAAAAGTGTTAATATCTCCTGTATTTTTAAAAGTATTCCAAGCTATTTGTTTTATCATGCTAAACCATCTCCAATCATAAAGATAATGTAAGTTGTTTTTTATACATTTCTTTATTTTATCATTTGCATTTTTTTAATTTTTATGCATTTTTGCGAAGTTTATTTCCTTTGTATAATTGCAAAAATAAACGAGCAGTACTAGGCAAAATTTAGTAAAAAACCGGAGGCGTACATATAGTACGTCGAGGATTTTTTATCTAAATTTTAACAACGTAATGCGATGTTTATTTTTGCAATTTAAAGTTTTTAATAAACTTGTCATTATTAATCCAATCCTCTCTAACCTTAACCCATAACTTTAAATTTATCTTTATACCTAACATTTTTTCTAAATCTTCTCTTGCATAAGTGCCTATTTTTTTTAGCATACTTCCATTCTTTCCAATGATAATGCCCTTATGAGATTCCCTTAAGCAATATATTGTAGCATCTATATTATATATTGGTTCGTTTTCCATTGTTTTTCTTCTCTTCATTTTATCTACCTCAACTAAAATTCCATGAGGTACTTCATCATTTAAAAGTTTTAATGCTTTTTCTCTAATAGTCTCTTCTACTAGGTCTCTTGTTGTCTGGTCTGTATACTCTTCTATATTATAGTATGCTGGACCTTCTTTTAAGTTCTTTTCTATTTCATCTAATATAACTTCTAAGTTAGTGTTCTTTACAGTTGAAACAGGAATTATGCTTGCAAAATCATATTCATCTTTATATAAATCAATCAATTTTGCAACTCGTTCTTTATTTACTAAATCCACTTTATTTATTACTAGTATTGTTTTCTTTTTTGCCTCTTTAATTTTATCTAGAATTAGTCTATCTCCTTTGCCAATTTCTTCCGAAGTTGCTTCTATTACAAATACAACTACATCTACATCTTTTGCCACTTCAAAAGCATTTTCTACCATAATATCGCCTAACTTAGATTTTGGCTTATGAATTCCCGGTGTGTCTATAAAGATTATTTGAGAATTTGGTCTATTTACTATTGCTCTTATAACTGTTCTTGTTGTTTGTGGTTTATTGGCAATGGCTGCCACTTTTTCTCCTACTAAGCTATTTATTATACTAGATTTTCCTACATTGGTTCTACCAAGTATGGAAACAAAACCCGATTTAAACATTTTTTCACTCCTTTTGGCACTTTTAGGGACAGGTCATTTTGGGACATTTTTGTCTCATTCAGACCTGTCCCCTTTGTGCCATTATATTCTATATTCTTCCATTGGTGTGTAATGCGTATGTAATAGTTCGTGTGCTTTATGTTCTCCTGGTTCTCCTATATATTCTTTATAGATTTGTTTTAATATAGGGTTTTCGTGTGATTTTCTTATTGTGCTTCTTTCATCTATTGAATACATTGAGGCAGCACGTTTTGCTCTTACATCAGTAGTCATTCTTACTTTAGAACTTTTTATTGGTTGACCACCACCCATTATGCATCCTCCTGGGCAAGCCATAACCTCTACAAAGCTATAATCTGCTGTTCCATTTTTAATTTCTTCCATTATTTTTCTTGCATTACCTAATCCGTGCGCAACTGCGACTTTAATTTCTTTATCTCCTATTTGTACTGTAGCTTTCTTTATTCCTTTTGCTCCTCTTACATCTTCAAATTCTAATTTTTTAAGTTCTTCTCCTGTAATTAACTCATACGCAGTACGAAGCGCTGCCTCCATAACTCCACCTGTTACGCCAAATATTGCTCCAGCTCCAGTTGCTTCTCCCATAGGGTTGTCAAATGATTCATCTTCTAGTTTATCAAATTCAATATTTGCTTGTTTTATCATTCTAGCAAGTTCACGTGTAGTTATTACTGCATCAACATCCCATAAGCCATTTACTTTCATTTCTTCTCTTTGTCTTTCATATTTTTTAGCAATACATGGCATTACAGAAACTACATATATTTTTTTAGGGTCAATATTATTTTTCTCTGCATAATATGATTTTATAATTGCGCCAAACATTTGGTGTGGTGATTTACAGCTTGATAAATGAGCCAAATTTTCTGGATATTCCATCTCTGCAAATCGTACCCAACCAGGGCAACATGAAGTGGTCATTGGTAAATTATCGTTCTCTTTAAATCTTTTTACAAACTCTGTTGCTTCTTCCATAATTGTGAAATCAGCACCTGTATTTGTATCAAATACTTTATCAAAGCCAAGTCTTTTTAATGCAGATACCATCTTGCCTGTAACATTTGAGCCTATTTCCATACCAAACTCTTCACCTAGTGCCACTCTAATTGATGGTGCAGTTTGTACAACCACGAAGGTATCTGGATCTTTAAGTTTTGCCCATACATCATTTATATTTTCTTTTTCATGCAAAGCACCTGTTGGACAAGACTCAATACATTGTCCACAAAATGTACAATTTACATCATTTAAACTATGGTCATAAGTTGTAGAAATACAAGATTCAAAACCTCTTTCTATGCAATCTATTGCACCTATATTTTGCACATTTTTACAAGTAGCAACACATCTTCTACACAAGATACATTTGTTAAAATCTCTTACTATTGAAGGAGATTTATCATCAATTTTATGCTCGGTTCTTTCTCCCTTAAACTCTATGTCTAGTACATTAAATTTTATAGCTAAATCTTGAAGCTCGCAATTTCCAGAACGTGTACAAGTTAAGCAATCTTTTGAGTGGTTCGATATAATTAAGTCCAAGATTGCGTGTCTTGCTTCTAGTACATTTGGTGTATGAGTATGTACCACCATTCCCTCTTCTACAGTTTGAATACAAGATGTTGCAAAACCTCTTCTTCCTTCTACCTCTACAATGCACATTCTACAATCTCCAACCTCATTTATATCTTTTAAAAAGCATAAAGTTGGAATATCTATACCTGCTTGTTTTGCTGCATCTAATATAGTTGTACCCTCTGGCACTACAACATTTTTATCATCAATTTTTAAATTAACCATCACTTTCCTCCTTTTTGGCACCTTGGTGCCTGTCACCGAAGTGCCATTTGGCACTTTTAGGGACAGGTTTATTATATATTTTTATTCCTTATATATGTTTTTCCTCTCTCATCGAACTCTTCTCTTAAAATGTCCATATACAATTTATCATAATATTTTCCATTAACAAATGCAGTTTTTCTTCTTCTTCCCATTTCTTTGAAACCACATTTTTTATAACATGCTATTGCTCTTGGGTTAAATTCCATTACATACAAGTTTATATTGTTCAAATTTAAATAATTAAATCCAAAATCCAATAACAAATTTATTGTTTCTGTTCCATAGCCCTTTTCTCTATTTTCTTGCTCTCCTATCATTATTCCTATAGTGCCCACTCTATTTATATAATCTAATTTATCGAAGCCTGCTGTTCCAATAAGCTCATCATTTTCTTGTTTTACTATAGCAAATGATATATTATTGGTTTTCTTAGCTGTAGAACTTAAGTATTCTTTTTCTCCTTCTAAATCCATAATCTTTGAACTATATCCAGTATAGTCAGTTACGTCAAAATCATTTATCCATTTTGCATATATTTCTGCATCTTCTATATTTCTAGGAGAAAGATATATTTTATCTCCTACTAACTTTTTAAAGTATTTCATTTATATCACTCCAATTTTTTAGGCTTTTAATTTTTAATTTCGACAACTCTAATTACAAAGCTAACATTGAAATTTCCTAGAAGCAAGCAAAAGCAAGAAGTACTAGGCAAATTTCAAAATAACACCGGAAGCGTACTTGGTGTACGCTGAGGATTATATTTTGAAATTTAACAACGTAATTCGAAGCTTTTCATTGCTTCTACCCTATTGCATGGAATGGACAAGACCTAATACACGTCGTACACTTAATACATTTTTCCTGATTTATATGCCTTATTTCTCTTCCTTCTCCTTCTATTGCATTTACTGGACAATTTCTTTGGCATAATCCACAAGCTTTGCATTTTTCTGGGTCTATTTCTATTCTAGATAATGCCTTACATTCCATTGCCTTGCATTCTTTTTCTATAGCATGTTGTCTAAACTCTTCTCTAAAGTATTTTAAAGTGCTTATTACTGGATTTGGTGCACTTTGTCCTAATCCACATATACTAGCCTTTTTTATATTTACTGCTAATTTTTCTAGCCTGTATATGTCGTATTCGTCACCTTCACCACTAGTTAATTTTTCTAGTATTTCTAGCATTCTTTTGGTTCCTATTCTACATGGTGTACATTTTCCACAACTTTCGCTTACTGTAAATTGTAAATAGAATTTTGCTAAGCATACCATACATTTTGTGTCATCCATTACAATTAGTCCACCTGAGCCCATCATTGAACCTATTTCTTTTAATGATTCATAATCTATTGGTGTGTCTAAGTGCTCTTTTGGTATACAGCCTCCTGATGGTCCTCCTGTTTGTGCTGCTTTAAATTCTCTACCATTTGGTATTCCTCCACCAATGTCAAATACTATTTCTCTTAAGGTTGTTCCCATTGGAACTTCAACTAGCCCTACATTATTTACATTTCCACCTAGAGCAAATACTTTTGTTCCTTTTGAATTTGCTGTACCTATTGATGAATACCATTCTGCACCTTTTAGAATAATTTGAGCTATATTTGAATATGTTTCTACATTATTTATTAAGGTTGGACATCCCCACAAACCAGATTGCGCTGGATATGGTGGTTTTACCCTTGGTTGACCTCTACGTCCCTCTATTGACTCTAAAAGTGCTGTTTCCTCTCCACAAACGAAAGCTCCTGCTCCTAGTCTTATTTCTATATCGAAATTGAAGTTAGTACCAAATATGTTTTTTCCAAGTATTCCATATTCTCGTGCTTGATTTATTGCTATTTTTAGTCTTTGTACTGCTATTGGATATTCAGCTCTTACGTATATATATCCTTTTTCTGCACCCACTGCATATCCAGCTATTTCCATTGCCTCTAGTACAGCATGTGGGTCTCCTTCTAGTATGCTTCTATCCATAAATGCACCAGGGTCTCCCTCATCTGCATTGCAGACTACATATTTTGTATCTCCTTTCGCATCTCTTGTAGCTCTCCATTTTTTACCTGTTGGGAAGCCGGCTCCACCTCTTCCTCTAAGTCCTGATTTATCTACTATTTCTATTACTTCATCTGGTGACATTTCTATTAACACTCTAGCTAAAGCTCTATATCCATCAAAAGCTATGTATTCATCTATTTCTTCTGGATTGATAACACCACAATTTTTTAGTGCAATTCTTTTTTGCTTTTTATAAAAGTTTAGGTCATCTAATTTCATAACCTTTTTTCCATCTATATCTTTGCACAATAGCCTTTCTACTACTTTACCTTCCATTATGTGTGATTTTATAATTTCTTCACAATCTTCTGGTTTTACCATTGCATAAAAGGTATCTTCTGGACGTATTATAACAATAGGTCCTTTTGCACAAAGTCCAAAGCATCCTGTTTTTATAACACGTACATTGGTTAAATTATTTTCTTCAACTAATCTTTTAAAATTTTCTAATATTTGTGGTGATTTTGAAGAAGTACATCCAGTTCCATTGCAAACCAAGATGTGTTTTTCTCTTGTATCTGCATTTGTGTTTCTTCTTAAATCCAATTCAATTCTTTTTTCCGATCTAATTTTATTTAATTCTTCTATAGTCTTCATTTAAGACCTCCTTTTGATTTACTAGTATTTAAATCTTTTTATAACACTTAACTTGAAAAATAATTAGTATATTGCTAGGCGAAATTTAACAAAAACACCAGAATCGTACTTTGTGTACGATGAGGATTTTTTGTTAAATTTCAACAACGCAAGATGCTGATTATTTTTCAAGTTCGTCTAAAACCTCATCAAGCTTTTTAACTGTAGCATGACCATAAACCTCATCATTTACTGTAAATACTGGTGCAATTCCACAGGCTCCTACACATCTTGTTGTATCTATAGAGTATTTTCCATCTGCACTTGTTTTACCCTCTTCTAAATTTAATCTTTCTTTTAATCTATCTAATATTGATTGTGAACCCTTTACAAAGCATGCTGTTCCTAAACAAACCGAAATATTATATTTTCCTTTAGGTTCTAATGTAAATCTTGCATAAAAAGTTATTACACCATATATTTCTGCCATTGGAATTCCTAAATATTTTGATATTTCCATTTGAGCAACTTTTGGTATATAACCATATTTTTCTTGTACATCATTTAAAATTTGTATAAGATTGTCCTTTTCTTGCTTATATGGACTCATAATTTCTTTTACTTCTTCTCTAATTTTGTTTTCCACACATTCACACATTTTGCACTACTTCCTTTCTTATAAGGCTATACAATTCCTACATACAAGTGAATTGTACTCTCTTAATTATATGTTTGTATTATATCAAATAGATTGATTTTGTACAATGAATTTTCGACATTTTTTTAATTTGACACATTATGTTTACCGTGCTATAATAATATCGTAGTATAAATTTATATTTCATACTATCCTACTAATTGTGGGATAAAATCAATCTAGCTGAAAGGAGATTGTATTGTATGAAAATGGTGAAACGGTTAGCGTTTAGTTTGTTTATTGTACTTTTTCTTATTGCCGCTGGATATGCTTATTATCTGATAAGTAATAACCAAGAATATTCAAACACAGCGCAATACACTAACGAATACACCCAAGTTCAAGGTACTGTGCTTTCCAAAGAGCATACGGACTTGGAACAAATTCGTAAACAGCATTGGACACTAGGGGGTACTCGCTTAGTACCTCAGATTATTGCCCCTGAGTCCTATCGTGTAACCATCAGTTATGGAGATTTAACTACCACTATAGATTCTATGAATCTTTACAGCCAAGTCGAAGTTGGTAGTGTAATCGATATAACATTACACCAAGTTTATGATCGAAACCATAACTTGGTGGAACAATACTTAGAACTTCCTCAATAGCAAAAAAACAAGAGTTGATATAAGCTAATAGCCTATTTCAACTCTCGTTTTTATATTTATTCTTCAATTGTAATATCGGCATCTATTGGGCAAATTTGTATAAATGTTTTTCCATCATTTACATTTATTTCATTTCCTTCTAAATCTCTATAAACTGTTTGACCACTTCTTGATGTTTTGTCACAAGTAATTTCTATTGCCTTACCATTTGTAATATAGTATCCATCAAGTTCTTTTATATTATCTAATGTTTGTCTACCTTTACCAGAACCGTCATCTAATGTTGAATTTCTTGCTTTTTCTATAATTATATTTTTTGTTGTTACAGTTTTTCCTGTATCCCAGTCTACTTGTTTTTCTCCTCTAGAATAACGTACATATTCTTTTAAATCTTCATCATATTCATATTTTACAACATTTCCTGCTGAATATGGTATTGTTATAGTATTTACTGTTTCTCCATCTTCTAGTTCTACTTCATCTACGACATAATTTAATACATTATCCTTATTTTTCCAAGTTCTGTATCCTTCTCTATTGGCTATTTCTAATATAGCATCTGTACTTGTTACTGCATTATGAGGTGCATACTTATCACTTACTCTCCAAAAATCTGTTGAACTTTCATAAATTCCATTTATATTGTTTACTCCAAGTGAAGCAATATCTGATTGTGCTTGTGGGCTCCAACCATAATGTACATATATTGCGTCATTTTCCAATGCATAGTCTAGGAAATAATGTCTTGCACTACGTATTGGTCCTATTTTATCTAAATCTTTATCTTGAAGGATTAACATCAATCTAGATTCTCCACCCTCAACAATAATTTCATATATTATATCTGCTTCTAAAAGACCTGCCTGTGGCATTGCATTTATATTATTATCTATCATTACTGCTATTGGCCTAGAGTCGCCAGATAGTGTTTTTGGCTCCTTTATAGCTATAGGCTCTTCTTCAATTTCTTCATTTGTAGAATTTGTGTTTGCTTCCTGCACATCATTATTATTAAACATTTTTAGTACAAGCAAACCTCCTGCAATTAGTATTAAAATAATAAGTATAACAACAAATATCTTTGTTCCCTTCACTCTTGTTCACTCCTTATTTTTAACCTTAATTTTCTATATTAGTCTACATTTGCATAGTCGTAATTCCCAAAGCTATTCCATATAAAATTAGGACTAAAATAATACCTATACATGCACTAAAAATTACTTCTGAAAGCTTATGTGCCTTTGCCTCAATTCTACTTGCAGATACTAGTATAGCAAGCACTAATGATAATGTAATAATTATTGTATTAACTATATTTCTTGAACTTTGTGTAACAATCCATATAATTGTATTTGCAGCAAATGCTAGGGTTGTAAATCCACTTGGTATAAATTTATGGTTTAGCCCTTTATGCTTATTAGTTCTTGCCATTGCAATAAGTGATAAAATAGCAATAACGACCACAACAAGTACCGAAAACGCTAAATGCACTGGTGAATTTATTACATTATTAATAAAGTTTAAACCTATGTCACTAATTTTGTCAAAAAATAAAAAGTAAGCTACAATTATAGCATTTATTGCAGTAATTACTACTCCCCCTGCAGCAACATCTTTTGCAATTTTTGCCTTAGGATGATAAACATCTACATACAAATCAACTACAGTTTCTATTGCTGTATTAACCATTTCTGCAAATAGTATTAATATTATAGTGAATAAGAAACATAAAAATTCAGCTCTATTTAAATCAAAAAACAAACTAACAATTACAACTAAAATTGCAAGAACAAGTTGTATTTTTATGTTTCTTTGTGTTGTTGTTGCATATATAATTCCATCTATTGCATTTTTCCAAGCATCTAAAAAATTGCTATTAGTAGTTTTCTTTTCTTCTTTTTTTTCTTGCTCTTCTATTTTTTCTAATTCTTCTTCACTTTTTTTTTGACTTGTCTCTCTTTTTATTCCAAGTTCGTTTAAAACTTCTTCCTCTTTTGCCCTCATTACTTTCTTGTCATTTTCTTCAATGTGGTCATATCCCATCAAGTGATAGAAGCCATGCACTACCATGTATGCGAGTTCTCTTTCAAAGCTATGTCCATATTCTTCTGCTTGTTCATATACTCTTGGAATAGAGATAACTATGTCTCCTAGAATATCTCCTTCTTCATTCACATCATTATTTTTAAAGTTTTCTTTTATAAAATTATCTAGTTCATCTTTTTCAAACATAGGAAAAGAAAGCACATCAGTTGGTCTATCTATGTTCCTATATTGCCTATTTAGTTTTTCAATTTCCTCTGGATTCGTTAAAGTCACACTCATATATAAGTTGGTTTTATCTAGTTTTTCCTTCTTAAAACACGTATCTACGACCTGTTTAATTGTACTTTCATATTTTTGTTTCTTTTCTAAGTTTTTATATATTATTTCGCAATTCTCTTTCATACCAAATTCCTTTTACTTTTATACTGCTTCTTGTTTTACTTTTTCTAGTCTCTTCTCTTTTGCAATTTTAGTATATTTTCCCTCTGATACGTATGAGTTACGTAAGTTTCTCATAACACCTAGTTCTACTAGTTTGTGTTTATAAAATGCTATTATTTTAAAGTATTTATTTTCATTTGTAGAAACTTTTTCTAAATCGCTCTTTATAAATAGTATTTCTTTTTGTTTTACATATTCGTCATAATCTTTATCTTTAAGTTCTTCAACCTTTTTATACTTATCCCAGAATTTTTTGTATTCTTCTCTTTGCGCTGGTTTTTCCCAATATATTTTTGTACTTAATAATTTAACATTATATTCTTCTATTATTCTTATTAAAAGTGAATATGCTTTTTCTTGTTTACGCAATACCTTAGTATCTACTATTAAGCTTCTTGCATCTTTTAAAAGTTTTATATAACATTGTTCTGCAACTACAAGTGGAAGACTATGCGTAAATAGTTTTCTACTTAATCCTAAAAGAATCAAATTCTTTTCTATTACATCGTTCTGGTCTAATTTTCCTACTGAAAATCTATCAAAGTTATCAAATTCATCTAAAATATCTTTATATGTTTCGTTTTTCTCTATTTCGAATTTAATTGGTAGGATATTAGATATATATTCTTCTAATACTTTGAAAATTTTATTATATACCTCTTGCTTTTCTGCATCTGTAATATTGTCTGCTAATCTTATCGAATAATGTTTTAATAGTCCTTTATATAAAGATTCTGTTTCTGTGCAATAAAATCTTTTATATCTATCTACTAATTTTTCTTTTTCTGTTAAAACATTTTGATAATCCAATCCAATTAAATAAAGTTGTTTTCTATATTTATATTCTGTGTAATTACTTTCTTTTAAATGTGTTACAACATAATATTGTGATAATGCTTCCTTTTCAAATTCTGTTGCAACATCATTTCTTACTTTTTTATATATTGAATCCATTATATATTTATCTATTGCCTCTAAATATAAGGCATAAGTATCATCTAATTTTTTAGATAAAACTTCCTTTTTTTCTTGATCTTTTGCTATTTGCAAATTATCATAAACCTTTAGTATGTTATTCCTCTTTATTGATATCAACATACCATTAATTCCAATTTTTGTTGGTATAAATAATTTGTTTATTGTATTTGTAATTTTAGAGAAAAATGTCTTTTCTGAATCATAAATTCTTAAACTTCTTTCTTCCATTTTATCCTTCCTTTCTCTTCATTAGTGTTTCTTAGATTGTAATTTTGTTTTTAAAAAACTATTTTTTCTTTTATACCAATATTTTCTTTTACTTCATATGTAATTTCTACTTCTATGTAATCTGTTTCTGTTCTTACTTTTACTTGTTTATCTAAAATTTCTTTACCATCTATTTTTTCTTGTAGGCTTTCTTTTGCCCTATCTATGCCAATTTGTTTTGCCTCTTCAAAGCTATGTATAATTGACCTTTCTTCATATTCTTTATATGTATATTTTACAAGTTCAAATGGTAAATAAAAGTTTGAAAATAGTTTTAATTTTTTATTCTCCTCTATTGTATCATATTTTTGAAATTTTGGAAGACTTTTCGGCAAATTTATTTGAAAATTATTTATCTTTACGGAATAGCTATTTTCAGTCTGCCCTGTCTCTACTTTTTCCGTTTCTTTCAAATAAACTTTTTCTGTGGTTGTATACCAAACTTTCGCCTGAACTTCGGCCTGTGCGTGGACATATTGCTTTCCAGTATATTTTCCTTCCATCCACCCTGCAACTATAATATCTCCATTTGTTACAATATCCCCCTCCTTTACTAGGGGAGTACCGTTTTGAGCGCTTACTTTTAAAATCATTGCATTTTTATCTGCTACTATATTGCAATATTCATCATCATTTATAATTTCTGGTTTTTCATCTGCTTTTACGAGCTTAATTGTTGCATTTGTACCATCTATTTCTATGCCCACCCATGAAATATCATCTCTTTCTAATCTAATTTTATTTATAACGGCTTTAGTATCTACTGCACCTTTGCGTTTTCCAATCTCCAATCCTTCACTTTTGGCAAGTTCTAAAATCTCTTCTTTTGGAATATCTATATCTCCTTCAATTTCTATATTCCAAATAAAATTTGATAAAATAATTATAGTCAATATTATTAATAGAAGAAAGATGAAAAAGAACTTTCTTTTTTTATATTTTTTTACAACAAATGGTAAGCCCTTTTTACTTTGAATTTTTATTTTGCATTTTGTTTTTTTGCAAATTTGTTTTAGCTTTTTAAAATCTTTTATATAAATACTTGCAAACACTTTTATAGAATTTTCCTTTTTTATATTCCATAAATCAATCTGCTTATTATTGCAAATATTTATAAACTGTTCTATATAGTATCCTTCAATTACAATATTTACATATCCTGATACATACTCTAAAAGCTTATTTGATTTCAAGGCTTTTCCTCCTCTTGTTTCTCTTAATATTCCTTAAGATGAACGCTTATTAACAAGCTTTCGCTCATTTTGTTTTATCATCGTCACATATTTCTTCAAAGTCAATTCCTTCTATTTTTCCAGTTACTAATAAGTCATCCGATGTCATTTCTTCTAAATTCAAATTAAAACCATTTATATTTATTATCCCAATATGTGTATTTACTCTAACAAAATAATCTTGATACTCTAGTATTCCTTTATAATTTTCAATAAGTAGCCTCTCAAATCCAGTTATTGTAAGTTTAGGCTCATTAGTACTAAGTTCAACTGGAATCTCAAAAATCTCATCAAATTTTCTTGACTTTTTTCTCATACAATCACTTATCCTCTCTTCTTTGCAATTGGGGATGGGATTATTTTTCAAATTCATCTAATGTCTTAAACTGATACCCCATATTCTTTATTTCTTTAATACAATAATCTAAAATATTGCTATTATCTTTTGAGGTGCTATGCAATAGCATTACTTCACCATTATGCACATTATCTAGTATTTTCTGTTTTCCATACTCTTCCCTGCCTTGTTTGTTTTCATCCCAATCATCATAAGCAAATGACCACATTACTGTTGTATATCCTAATGTATTTGTATATGCTATACTTTTTTCACTATATTCTCCCTTTGGTGGTCTTAAATATTTCATTTCATAACCAAATTTATCATACAAAGCAGTATGAAGTTCCATTACATCTTCTTTGATTTGCTCTTCTGTTGATTCTGGCATACATATATGGTCTGCTGTATGATTTCCTATGATATGTCCTTCATCAATCATTCTTTTTACTAAATCAGGTTGTGAGTTTAAATAATGACCTGTTATAAAAAAGGTCGCCTTCACATCATTTTGTTTTAATACTTCCAATATTTTTTCTGTGTAACCTGCTTCGTAGCCACAATCAAAGGTTAAATATATGTATGGTTTTTCACCATTTCCCATACAAATTCCATTATATTCATCAATTATCCTTTTATTCTCTGCCCCTAAGTCTGGTTGTGCATGATTGTCTGCTCGTTTTATACCCCATTCTATTTTTTTGCTACTTATAACTCCCGTAGAACTTGTTTGTACAGTATCTCCATTCACGTTTATTACAGATACTGTAAAAATTATTACTAAACAACAAATTAAAAAAGTTGTCATTTTATTTATATTTATTTTCATACAATACACCTCTTAAACTAAATTTATTCTAATATTTCTTAATTATTCCTAACGATGAAAAAAGATAGTTACGCATGACTTAAAAAGTAGACACCTTTTAAAATCTATATTTATTTTAAAAAATTCGACAAATAAATTTATTTTTCTAAAAAATTTATATTGACAAGCTTAAATTTTTAGATTATATTATTTAAGGAATTGGAAAAATATGGTTGTTTTTCCTTTTTTTGGAATTTTTTTCGATTTATATTTTATTGTATGGAGGATTTAGATGTTAAGTTTTGTTTTATGTGATGACAATTACGGCGCCATTGACAAATTATCTAAAATGTTAAATTCTATAATTATTTCTCATAATTTAAAAGCTCAAATATCTTATACCACAAATAATCCAAATGATTTATTAAATTACTTAAAAGATAACCCAACAGATGTACTACTTTTGGACATAGACTTAAAGTCGTCTACCTCTGGGTTACAAATTGCGGAGCAAATTAGAGCAATTGATAAAAATATTTATATTATTTTTGTAACAGGACATTTTGAATTTGGCATGGTTGCTTATAAATATAAAACTTTCGATTTCCTACAAAAGCCTTTGACAAAGGAACGATTTGAAGAAACTATTTTACGACTTTACTCCGATATTTACGGAAGTACTGCAAGATATATAAGACTGGATAATGACAAAACAGTAATAAAGGAAAATAGTATAAGGTTTATAAAAAAGGAAGGTATGAAGGTAATATTTCACACAGATACAAGGGATTATGAAACATATAGCTCGTTTAATAAGATATCTGGAATGTTACCTAATAATTTTGTCAGATGCCATAAGTCTTATATAGTAAATGTTTCGAAAATAACTGATATAGATTTATCAGAGAATGAAATTTCTTTTACTAATAATGATAAATGCTATATCGGTCCAAAGTATAAAAATGATTTTATGGAGGTTTTAAAAAATGAATACTTTACAAACAATATGGTCAGCATTGACTGTGCCAAATGAGTTATTATTTAAGATAATTTCTATCCCTTTAAATTATCTAGATGTTTACATCGGTATGCTTTTGTTTACTACAATTTTAAGCATAAGTAATACAAATAAGCAAAGACTTATATATGTAGGTCTATATGGAACTATGGCAACAATTATTACCTTTGTTGTTCCTACTTCTTACTCAGTTTTTGCCAATATTATTCTTTGGCCATTAATGGTTTACTTTGTATTTAAAACTACAATATTAAAAAGTATATTAGCAGAAGCTATTACTTTAATAGTTACTTCTATTCTTGAATTTATATTTGCTAATATTTTTCTACAATTTTTCAATATTACTTCTGAAATGATTATGACTATTCCGATTTACAGATTAATTGTAGTATTAAGCATATATCTAATTATGTTCTTATTAACAAAGCTAATTCATATTTTTAAATTAAATATACAAATATTCGATAATATGAATATAAAGACAAAAATTTTATTAATTATTAATGCTTTATTAATTGTAATTGTTCTAGCAATGCAATTTTACTTGCTTAGATTTTATAGTGTTTCTATGCCAACTTTTATTACTTTAATAAGTATTATAGGTTTAATTGCATATTTTGCAGTAAGTCTTTATAGTATGATTAATGTTTCTAAACTTGAATCTACAAAAATAGATTTAGAAAATGCCAATAATACTATTCACTCATTAACAATTTTGCATGACCAAGTTAGATCTTTCAAGCATGATTTTGATAATATGGTAAACAGTATTGGTGGTTATGTAGTAAATGAAGATATTGAAGGACTTAAAAAATATTACAATCAACTTTTAGAAGAGTGTCATAAAACAAATAACTTGTATGCACTATCCCCTACAGTTATAAATCATCCCGCAATTTATCATTTACTCGCAACCAAGTATTATGAGGCTGACCATAAAAATATTCAAATTAACTTAGATGTATTTTTAGATTTGAATGAAATTGAAGAACGCATGAAAATTTACGATTTTACTAGAATACTTGGCATCTTATTAGATAATGCAATTGAAGCGACAGTAGAATGTGAAAAGAAAATTATAAATGTTACTTTTAGAAAAGAAATGTCAAATAATATGATAGCAGTAATTATTCAAAACACTTATAACAACAAGGATGTAAATACAGAAACTATCTACCAGAAAGGTGTAAGTAGCAAAGAAAACCATAGTGGACTTGGATTATGGAAAATAAGGCAAATATTAATGCATAATAACAACTTAAATTTATTTACTACTAAAAATGAGGAGTTCTTTACACAACAATTTGAAATATTTAAATAAGTTTTGGCACTAAAAATAGTCTCTATAAAGAGGCTATTTTTAGTTTGTCGATTTTTATATTTTATTATATGGAAAATAGTTGTTATCCTATTTGCTTTTATATTTTTAACTAATCCTTTTTTATTAGTGATGCAGGCATTTTTGGTTGATGGAACATTCCCATTACCAAGCAAGCTGTATTAGTTGACTTTGCATATTTTTCTGCTAATTTTGCTAAAGTTTTTAACATATAGATTCCTCCCCTGTTTTTTAATTTATATAATAAAACATTGCCGGCAAATGTTTATATTATCTTTATTATTATTTTTTATACTTAACTTTCCAATTGCTTTTCATAAATTTCATGACCATATTTATTGTTTGTTAGTTTATAGGCTATTCTAGTTATTGATAATGATTGAATAATACTTCCTATAATTAATATGTTTGAATACACTTGATTTTGAATTATTAATGACACTCCAAGTGTTAAAGTCAATGTTATATATGATAATATTTTCTTCTGTCTTCTTTCTTTTTTACTTATAATAGGTACGTTTTCTGTGTCTGCTGGTGCATACATGCTTATCATTAACATTCCAAATACGAAGCTTAATGCAACTAAAACATATTTCTCTATGCTATCTAACACTAATAATTTGCTTAGAATCACATTTCCATAGTAGAAAACTGTACTGCCTATAATACACCCTAAATGTGTATGTAAGTGAAAGCCACCTGATACTGTTTTATATGGTATTAAAGCAAAATATGCGAATAACATTTCTAGTCCAAATCCTAATATAAAACTAATTCCAAAAAGCAATATCATTTTTGGTGCTTCGCCTATCAATAGTTGCAGTCCGTATAGTATTGCTTCTCCTTGTTCATCTGTAATCTCGGGCATTTTTTTCTTCATTTTACTAAGTATATAATTGCAAAATTTTTCTATCAATTTGCTCACCTCATTTGAACTAAGATAATAATAATACTTTTTCCGACACTTTTTTCGTTTTATATACGAATAGTGGCTGCTATTTTACAAAAAGTTTATTTTATGTTTTCAAATAAGATTTTTGTGCTTTCGTAAAATTTACATAAATACAAAATAATAGTATGTATTTTTTATTATTGCTTACGTTCCCCCAACATCGTACAAACTGTAAAACTTCGTTCAACAGTTTGTAAACTTGTCGGTCCCCACCTTAAGAACTCCTGCACTAATAAAAAATACATACTATTACTATAATTCCACACCCTCTAAAATTTTCCAACTGCCTATAGGTTCAGGAATTGATTTAAATATCATCTCTTCCTTAGTTATAGGGTGTTGTATCTTTAATTCATATGCCCAAAGGGCGATTTGCTTTCCATGTCCTCTTCCACCATATTTTTGATCTCCATATATGCTATGATTTCTACTAGAAAGTTGTACTCTTATTTGATGATGTCTTCCTGTATGTAAATTTATCTTTAATAGTGATAAGTCTATCTCTTCGTTATATTTTAAAACTTCATAGTCCAAAGATGCAAACTTAGAATTTTTTGTGCCCTCTTTTACCACTTTGCTCATGTTGTTTTTTTCGTTTTTTAACAAGTAATCTTCTAATACTCCTTTTGTTTTATCCATTTTTCCATTTGCAATTACTAAATACGTTTTTTGAAACACCTTTTCTCGTACTTGCTCGCTTAGTCTTCCTGCAGCTTTTGAAGTTTTGGCAAATACCATTACTCCACCAACTGGTCTATCCAGTCTATGTACCAAGCCTAAATACACATTGCCTGGTTTATTGTATTTTTCCTTTAAATATTCTTTTATAATGGTAAGCATATCTATATCGCCTGTTTTATCCCCCTGTGATGGTATATTAACTGGCTTTTCAACTACAATTATATGATTATCTTCAAATATTACTTTTAAATTTTGCATTTTTTCTATATGATTATTTAATAATCATAATCTCCTTTCAACATTTTAGTTTTTATTATATTGCAAAATTATTGAATTTTCAACTAGTTATTAGGATTTTTGTTTTAAAAGTATATTTTAAGTTCTATGTTTTTAAAGATTTAATCAACTTGACATATTTTATTAAAAATGGCATAATATCCTTGGAAAGGGGGAATAATAATGGAATCAAACGAACAAAAAATTCAAGAAAAAACTAACTCAAGTGTAGGCTATGGAATTGCTTCACTAATATTTGGAATAATATCTATTATATCTTTATGCTTTATTATTATTTCTATATTATCTGCAGTTCTAGCAATTGTATTTGGATTTATTGCTATGAAAAAAGGTGATAAATTAGGAAAAGCCGGCTTAATTTTAGGTATAATTTCAATAGTAATAACATTTTTACTATTCCTATTTTTACAAGTATTGGATGTATCATTATTTGTAATTCCTAGCTGGTATAAATAATTAGGAGGAAACTTATGTCAATTCATTGTAACGCAAGAAAAGAAGATATCGAAAAAACTGTTCTTATGCCAGGCGATCCATTAAGGGCAAAATATATTGCCGAAAATTTTTTAGAAAATGCAAGATTGGTTAACAGCGTAAGAAATATGTTGGCTTACACAGGAGCATATAAAGGAAAACCTGTTACTGTATTTTCTTCTGGTATGGGTATGCCAAGTATGGGAATTTATTCGTATGAACTTTTTAAATTTTATGATGTAGAGAATATTATTAGAATAGGTTCTTGTGGTGCTTATAACGAAAATTTAAATTTATTTGATACTATATTAGTAGATAAGAGCTACACAGAGGGAAATTTTGCTTATGAGTGGAGCGAAAAAGAGTGCCATATTGTTGAGTCAAATAAAGAACTTAATTCTAAATTAGAAGAAACTGCAAGCAAAATAAATATTCCATATATTAAAGGTAACACTTTATGTAATGATTGTTTTGATGGTTATTTAGATGATATTGATAGCTTTATAGCTAGATTTCCTAAAGATTTAAATATTATAGCTTGTGAGATGGAAGCTTTTGCATTATTTTATATGGCTAAGTATTTTAATAAGAAAGCTGCTTGTCTTCTAACTGTTGTAGATTCTCATTATAAAAACCAAGTTAGTACCCCAGAAGAGAGAGAACGTTCTTTAAACGATATGATTAAATTAGCTTTAGAGAGCGTGGACAAAGGGGACACTCCTTTTTGTCCACAAAATTAAACTATCAATTTTTATTATTTCTAATATAATATAAACGTGGACAAAAGGCAGTAGTCCCCTTTGTCCACGCTTTTCTTATAACCATTCTTTGTACTTTTTAATATATTGTCTTTTTACAATAGAAGCTAATAAACAGTATAGTACAGGCACTAGTAAAATAATTGAAAAATATTTTAGTGGTATTGGAACTAGTCCTATATATTTTCCTATAAAAGTAAATGGTATTAAAATTGCAACTATACTTAAACCAATTGATGTAGCATATACAGCTTTTGAACTGTGGCTTTCTATAAATGGTGTTTTTGCTGTTCTTATTACGTGTAATCCTATTAGGTTTGACACAACTCCATACGAGAACCATATTGACTGGAATAGCGCTGCATCTGGAAGTCTTAATCCAAATCCAAACCATAATATTGAGAATACCATTAAGTCAAATACAGAACTTGCTGGCCCCATCCATAGCATAAATCTTTTTATACTTTTCATACTCCATACTCGAGGTTTGTCTAAATATTCTCTATCCACATTATCATAAGGTATTGACAGTTGACCTAAATCGTATATTAAACTTTGTACTAATAATTGTATAGGTGTTATTGGGAAAAATGGTAGCAAAATGCTTGCAATTAGAACTGATAGTACTTCTCCAAAGTTAAAGCTTACAGCCATTTTTATATACTTTTGTAAATTTCCAAATGTCTTTCTTCCTTCTATCACGCCATCTGTAAGTACTCCTAGGTCTTTTTCTAGCAATATTATATCTGCAGTTTCCTTTGTAATGTCTACTGCTGTATCCACAGATATTCCTACTTCTGCATTATGCATTGATGGTGCATCATTTATACCATCACCCATATAGCCTACAACATTTCCTGCTTCTTTTAAAATTCTTACTATTCTTGCTTTTTGTATAGGTGACAATTTAGCATATACATTAGTCTTTTTTAGTAGTCTTCTTAATGCAGTATCTGATAGTTTATCAATTTTGCTTCCTAATACTATTTTATCAGTATTTATTCCCACTTTATCACATATTGCTTTGGTTACATATTCGTTATCTCCTGTAAGAACTATAACCCTAATTCCATCTCTATTTAGTCTTGCAATTTCATTTTTTGCACTTTCCTTTGGTGGGTCTAAGAAGCCTATAAAGCCTATCAAAACCATTTTTGACTCGTCTTTAACAGAAAAACTTTTTACATCTGCTATGTCATTTTTTTGTGCAACTGCTACAACTCTAAGTCCTTGTTTATTTAAATCCTTAGTCATACTTAAAATATTTTGCTTTATATCTCTTGTAATCTCAGAAACTTCTCCTTTGTAATCTACCATAGTACATATACTTAAAATTTCTTCTACAGCCCCTTTAGTTATGAGTTGCTTTTTCTTTCCGTCCGATACTACTACAGATAATCTTCTTCTTGAGAAATCAAATGGTATTTCATCTATTTTCTCATATTTTTCTTCTATTCCTTTTAATTCTGTTTTAGCAGTTCTAGCTATAACTGCTTCATCTATATTTCCTTTTAAACCTGTTTGAAAATATGCATTTAGAAAAGCATGTTTTAATACTCTTGTGTCTTCCTCTCCTTTTATGTCTAAATATTTTTCTAGTACAATTTTATCCTCTGTTAAAGTTCCTGTTTTATCGGTACACAAAATATTCATTGCTCCAAAACTTTGAATGCTGTCTAGTCTCTTTACAATTGTCTTCTTTTTAGACATTCTTGTTGCACCTTTTGCTAAACTTGATGATAGTATTACAGGTAAAAGCAATGGTGTTATACCTATTGCAATTGCCACTGCAAAGGTAAATGCTGTAATTGTTCCATGTTTTGCAGCATTTACTATGAAGGTTATCGGTATAAGAACTAGCATAAATTTAATAAGCAATTTACTTACACTCTCAATACCTTTTTGAAAAGCTGTTTTTGGCTTTTCGTCTGTAATATTGTCTGCAACCTTTCCAAAGTAAGTACTATCTCCTATGCTTATAACCACGCCTCTTGCTGAGCCACTCATAACATTAGTTCCCATAAAGCAAATTGTGTCTAAATCAGTTATATCCTCTATTTTACCTTTTTGTTCAGATTCTGCAACCTTTTTTACAGAGTCACTTTCCCCTGTTAAAGAGGATTGAACAACATATAAATCTTTTGACTCAATTATTCTTAAATCTGCTGGAATTAAGTCCCCTGCCGATAAAATAACTACATCTCCAACTGTAATATCCTCTGATGGAATTTTTATTACTTTTCCATTTCGTAATACTGTAGTTTTAACAGAAACTAAATTTTTTAATTTTTCTGCTGCTTTATTTGACCTATATACTTCAAAAAATTCCAATAATGTACTTGCTAAAATCAGCACAAGAATTACTATAATATTAGCATAACTTGGTGGAGTAGTTAAAATTACATCTGTGTAAAACAATACAAAAACAATTCCTAATAATATTAAGTTAAATGTGCTAAATAAGCTCTCTAATAAATAATTGTACCATTGCTTCGGCTTTTTTTGTTTCATTACATTCTTTCCGTACTTACTTAAATTATTTTTTACATCTGATGAGCTTAAACCTCTTCTCTTAAAATTTTTCTCTTTTAAAAACTCTTCAACACTGCTTGTACACTCTCTTTCGTACATTTTAATCCTCTCCTTTTCTTGGATTCATTTCAATCATTTGTGCATCTATTTTATCTACTAAATTACTCATTTTATTACTACTTAAAAATTATACCACAAGTTTTTATAATTCAATCATTATTTATAATTTTTTTAATTATTTTTTATATTTCTTTTAATACTAGTTTTAACTAGCTTTTTAGTTGTACATTAATTTTTTTTAGCTAAAATACACAATTTTATTTTCTGGAAAATATTCATTTAATAATTTTCCTATATATTGCTCGCCTATCTTCCTTTGTTCTTGCTTGTAGGTGTACTTACCATTACCTCTTCCTGTCATCAAATCTTTATTATATAAATCAATTGCACTTGGAAATGCCTCTTCATTTATTTTTCTATGAACATAGCTATATGTCATAAAAATCACTTCGAAAAATGTACTTTGTTTTACTTTATCACTTAAATTATCTTTTAAATATATAACTAACTCCTTATATAGTTCTTGCCAGTTTTCTACAAAAATAACTGGAGCTATTAGTATTCCTACTTTATATCCAGCATCTGCCAATTTATTTATTGCCTTTACTCTATTCTCTAAACTTGAGGTCCCCATCTCAACTTTTTGAATAATTTCCTTGGGATTAACACTCATTCTAATAATTACTCTTTCTTTGCCTTCTACATCAAGTATATCCTCTACCATATCGAATTTAGTAGGAAATGTTATATAACCCTTTTCTGCTTTTCTAAAATTTTCTATTGTCCATCTTAGATTATTAGTAATACTATTCTCAAGTATTAAATCACTATTGCTCCCTATTTCAAATACCAACTCTTCTTCGCTCTCATTTGCTACCTTAATAATTTTATTTAACATCTCTTCCCTATTTACAAAAATTCGAAGATATGCACATTTATTATAGTTACAAACCAAATAGCAGTACAAACACATCGCAATGCAACCAGACGAAGTATATGGTACTAAATAATTTGATATTTTATTGTTTGGCACAAACTTGTGCGTTTTTCGTATTCCTATAATTAAATTTCTCTTCATCTTCGGAAATTCTTTATTTTCCTTTTTCCTCATTTCTTCAATATTGTTATGATTTTCTATTACAAACTGTGGCACGTCTTTATATTTTTCAAGCAATTCTTTTCCAAGTTCATATTCCTTTGCCTTTTCCTCATAATATATTGCATCTGGAATAAAATCTTTCATTATTTATCAATTCCTCTCAAATAAAACTATTTGTAATATTATGCACATTTTTTGCTAAGCTATGCTTTTTTTTATATTGGAAAAAGTATGTATTTTTTATTTACGCCCCCCAACAGCGTACAAACTGTATAAACGCTACTTACGTTTCGTTTAACAGTTTGTAAACTTGTCGGTCCCCACCTTAAGGACTCCAATATAAATAAAAAATACATACTTTTTCCTAATTCTATAAATAAAAAGCTTCATATCTAATTTCAACACTGCATACATTTTAATAGGTGATTACATGAAATTTATTTTTCTTTCCTTTAGGCGAAATATTTTGCCATTTATCTTAGTCCTATTTACAATTTGTTTAGTTGTATTTTCTAGTTCTAACCTTATAGCTACCAAAAATGGACTAACACTATGGGCAACTTGCGTTGTTCCTTCTCTTTTTCCTTTTTTTGTAATTACCAATTTACTTTCGCACACTAAGGTTGTTAGCGTTATTGGTAAATTATTAGACAAATTTATGAGGCCACTTTTTAATGTGCCTGGAATTGGTGGCTTTGCTTTTGTTATGGGGCTTATTAGTGGATATCCTGTTGGTGCTAAAATAGTAGCAGATTTTAGAGAAAAAGGATTAGTCACACAAGATGAAGGAGAAAGATTACTTGCTTTTACTAATAATTCTGGACCACTTTTTATTTTAAGTAGTGTAGGTATTGCTTTGTTTGGCGATACAAAAACTGGTTTATTGCTTCTTGGTACTCACATTCTTGCATGTATAACTGTTGGAATAATTTTAGCAAGATTTTCTAAGAGAAATAAATTTTATAATTCTTATGATACAAGAACTAACTTACTCAAAAACTTCAGTCATTCTAGTAATTTGAAAAGCAGATGCAATACTACTGAAAATAGTCAAAATATTACTTTAAAAAATCTAGGAGAGGTCTTAACAACTAGTATAAATAGTAGCATCTCTACTATTTTATTGATAGGTGGATTTGTAGTTATATTTTCTGTAATTATTTCAATTCTAAATCAAACCAATATTTTAAATAATTTAAGCACTTTGCTATATCCTATCTTAAATTTTCTTAATATTGATTTAGAATTTGCAAAGCCATTGCTTTCTGGCATATTAGAATTAACCAATGGAGTTAATTTAGTTGCAAATATACCAACAAAGCTTATTTCTCAAAATATAGTTTTAAGTGCATTTTTACTAGGGTTTGGTGGTTTTTCTGTATTATTACAAGTTTATAGTATTGTGTCCAAAACAGACTTATCTATGAAAAAATACTTAGTTGGAAAATTCTTACAAGGAATTATAGCTGGCATATATACTTTTCTAGCTTTAAAGTTTTTGCCTTTTTTAAACTTAGATATTGTTCAAACTAGTTCTTTACTAGATGGCTCATCGAATTTAAATAATGCATTTAATGGAATTTACTCGTTTTTCTACGACTTTGGTATATTTGTTATTGCTATTATTTTAGTAATTTTTATATTTAAAGTATTTAATAATGTATATAAACTCATAAAAGAAAACTAATTGAATATATTTTATAAGGAGTTGATTTATTTATGGATAGAGAGAATATGAACAATTTTTATGGTATGCCTCCATATAATTATGATAATAACTTTGATGGTGGCATGGGAGATAATCCAATGTTTAACCCAATAATGCAGTATGAACAGGCATATATGTACTACAAATATTTGACGCAACAAGTAGAATATAAGATAAAGTGTAAAGAGTATGATAAGATGTGTGGTACTTCAAGTAGAAGTGAAAGTTCGAGGGGTTCGAGGGAGTAAAATGTTTTTTTATGATTTATTCAATGCAGAAATGTAAGCGACTATATCGGTACAAAAATAAGCAAGCTTTTAAAAGCTTGCCTTTCTTGGTAGCGAGAGGGAGATTCGAACTCTCGACCCACTGGGTATGAACCAGTTGCTCTAGCCAACTGAGCTATCTCGCCATTTTTATTTGATATGCTATTTTTTCAGCACGAATTAAATTATACAGGTTTTTATTGCATTTGTCAAGTATAATGTCACTATTTTATTCAAACAAATCAGAATGTGAACCTGTACGAGTTAATACCAAGATTAAATTTGCATTATTTTTCTTATACTCAAGTAACCAATCGGGTTTAATATGGCATTCCCATAATCCGTATTTCTTTTGGTTCTAATAAATGATTTCTATATTTTGATGGTAAAGGAATGTCATTTGCTAACATTTGTATAACTTCATCTAGTAACTTAATATCTAGTTTTCTTTTTGTATAATTTTTAAATCTTTTTTAAATTGACTTGTTATCTTTATTTCGTACTTATTAGTTTTCATTGTCTATCTCCTCAATCATGTCATAAACATTATCATAGCTTTTATAGTCTTCAGGTTTTTCCATTATTGCATCAGCCTCTTTTATTGCTTCAATTGTTTCTTTATTAAATGTTGGTTTTTTTATCATAAATGGAATACTATTAGTCATTACTACTTGTTTTAAAAACACTGTTACTGCATCAGCAATATTCATTCCCAAATCATTTAAAGTTTTTTCTACTTCTTTTTTTAATTCAGGTTCAATTCTAATATTTAAAGTATCAGTCTTAGCCATTTTTCCACCTCCAATTATATTCATATATTATCTTACGGTAATATTGTAATACATTGTATTTGCAATGTCAATAATATTATATTATTATTTACACAAAAATGTGATTTTATACTTTGCTATAGTTAGGTTATGAAAAAAATAAAGGCTGTTATAATTTACAGCCCCTATAAAATTTATTTAATATAATCGTCTTCTCTTTGGTCTTGCTCTCTTTCCACTTTCTCTACTTGTTGTGGTTTAGCTAAATCATTTTTCTTTACTTTTACAGCCTCTAATGTCTTTCTTCTTTGTGCTTTACCAGAATTTCCATAAGCATCTACTTTGCTATCTATGGTTCTTGAACTCTCTGCTAATACTTTTTCTGTTGCATCTGTAGAATCTACACTTAATTCTACATCTTCTATATCATTTTCACTTGTTACCATATTTTTTATACTTACAAATGGAGATACTAGTATTTGCCAAAAACTAAGCTTTACTTCTCTGTCCATTATATTCACCTCGATTTAGTAAAACTACTGTTTTACCCTAATTTTAAAACTCTATTTCTATATTAACATAATTTTACAGAAAAATCAAGCCTTAACCCATATAATCTCTTAATTTCTTACTTCTACTAGGATGTCTTAGTTTTCTTAATGCCTTTGCTTCTATTTGTCTTATTCTTTCTCTTGTAACATCAAATTGTTTTCCAACCTCTTCAAGTGTTCTTGCTTTTCCATCTTCTAGACCAAATCTTAGTTTTAATACCATTGCCTCTCTTGGTGTTAGTGTATCCATTACTTCTTCTAGTTGTTCTCTTAAAAGTGTATGTGCTGCAGAATCTTGTGGTGCTGGACTATCTTCGTCTTGTATAAAGTCTCCTAGATGGCTATCGTCCTCTTCTCCTATTGGTGTTTCCAAAGATACTGGGTCTTGTGCTATTTTTTGTATTTCCATTACTTTTTCTACACTAATTTCCATCTCTTTTGCGATTTCTTCTGGAGTTGGTTCACGTCCGTTTTGTTGTAATAATTGTCTTGATGTACGAATTAGTTTATTTATTGTTTCAACCATGTGTACTGGTATTCTTATGGTTCTTGCTTGGTCTGCTATAGCTCTTGTGATGGCTTGTCTTATCCACCAAGTTGCATACGTACTAAATTTGAAGCCTTTGTTATAGTCAAATTTTTCTACTGCTTTTATTAGTCCCATATTTCCTTCTTGGATTAAGTCTAAGAAAAGCATTCCTCTACCAACATACTTTTTAGCTATACTTACAACTAGTCTTAAATTTGATTCAGCTAATTTTTGTTTTGCTTCCTCGTCTCCTTTTAATATTCTTTGTGCTAATTCTGCCTCTTCTTCATAGCTTAAAAGTGGTATTTTTCCTATTTCTCTTAAATACATTCTAACTGGATCGTCTACACTAACACCTTCTATGTTAGATACGTCCATATCTTCTAATTTTATTTCTTCTACATTTTCTAAATCTTCTATGTCTGGCTCTTCTATATCATCATTTAGGTCTACACCTAAATCTTCAAAAGCATCAAATACTTTATCTATTTCTTCCGGATCAGTATCGTCTAGTTCAGTTGCTAATTCTCCATAAGTAATTTTTCCACTTTCTTTTGCTTTTTCTATAATTTTTTGAACTTTATCATTGTTAATTGTTGAATCGCTCTCTTTTTTTTCTGCTTCTTTAGTAGGCTTATTTTCAACTTTGTCAGAATCCTTTTTAGTCTTTGTTTCTACTTTTACTGGTTTGTCAATTTCTTTTTTATCTTGTTCTGTTTTATTGTTTTTTTCTTGCTTTTCATTATTAACTATTACTTTTATGTCTTTTGCTTTTTTCTCTACTTCTTTTACTGCGTCATTTTCTGAATTTTTCATTTTTATAACTCCTTCCTTTCTTCTATTTAACCTTAGCTAACTTTAGTATTACGTCATTTAATTTTTCTTCAAGTTCATGTATTTCTTCCTTAGTCATATTATCTGTATTTTCTAATTTTTTTATTATTTCATTTCTTTTATTTACTAATTTTTCTTTATTATATGTAGTAAGTAAATCTTCTATACATTTATTTATGTCTGAAATTCCAAAGTCTTCAGCCATTATTCCTGATAGATAGTTTATTGTTTCTTCATCGTCAAAGCTATCTAAAATATTGCTTGTTTTTCCTTGGGCATATAGCTCATAAATTTTAGAAATTATTTTTTTATTTATTTCTGCTTTTATATTATCTACCAATATTGTGTCTTTTACTTTTTCATAGCTTTCTTGTGGATAGTTAACTAATATATATATAACCATTTTTTCTCTTTTTATTATAAATTCGTCAACTTTTTCTGTGTTTTCTTTTCTTAATAGATTTTTTATTGGCGTGCTTTCCAAAACTTTTTTATCGTTATCTTTTTTATATACTAGTTTATTTACCTCTCCATATATAGCTTCTTTAGATATTCCATATTCTTTTGAAATTTTGTCTATATAAATTTCTTTTTCCATGCTGTTGTCTACTTTTGATAATATCTTAGCAATTTCATTTAAAAATTTTATTTTGTCATTTACATTTTCAATATTTAAATTTTGCTTTAAAATTTTTACTTTAAATTCAACAAGTGATATAGCTGAATCCACACATTTTTGAAATCTTTCTGGTCCATATTTTATTACAAATTCATCAGGATCTTTTGCCCCATATATTTGAAGTACACGAATATCACATCCCATGTTTTGGAGTATTTCGAGTCCCCTTAAAGTTGCTGCTTGTCCTGCACCATCAGCATCATACCCTATTATTACTTGCTCACTATTTTTTCTAAGGAGCCTTCCTTGCTGTTCTGTAAGTGCTGTTCCAAGTGAAGCCACTACATTTGTAATACCTCTTTGATAAAGAGATATTGCATCCATATATCCTTCTACTATTATTAGTTTTTTTGTATCACCTTTTTTAGCTACATTTAGACCAAATAAATTTCTTCCTTTACTATACACTATGTTTTCTGGCGAATTTATATATTTAGGCTTACTATCATCCAATACTCTTCCACCAAATGCAATAAACTTTCCTGATGTATCTTGGATTGGTATCATAAGTCTTTTTCTGAATCTATCAATAAATTTGCCATTATCTGTTTTATTTACTAGGCTTGATGCTAATATTTGCTCTTCTGTAAAGCCTTTTTGTTTTAATAGATTATATAGCTCATCAAAATTACCAGAATAACCAATTAAAAATGATTTTAATGTTCTGTTGTCTAATTTTCTTTTTTTAATATATTCTTGTGCTGGTTTTGAAGTTGGTTTATATAAATTTTCATGATAAAATTTAGCAGCAATTTCATTTATTTCATAAACTTTTGATTTTAGTATAGCTTTTTTATTATCTTGATAACTATTGTCTAATGTAGGAAGTGTAATATTCGCTCTATTAGCTAATAGTTCTAAAGTTTCTCTAAAATCCAAGTTTTCTATTTTGCTAACAAAATGTATAACATTACCTCCAACACCACAACCAAAGCAATGAAAAATTTGCTTGTCTGGTGACACAGAAAAAGAAGGTGACTTTTCTTTATGAAATGGACATAGTCCAAAAAAGTTTCTTCCACTTCTTTTTAATATTACGTATTGAGATATTACATCAACTATATCGTTACTACTTCTTATTTCTTCTATTAATTCTTCACTATACCTTACCAATTTTTTCTAACCTTTCTATCATATACTTATTTTATTCGACATAAAGTCTTTAATTCCTTCTTATGATTTTACAGTTTTTACCTACCTATATAAAATTGCTTTTTATACTCAAAATTTCTTGGTCAAAGCCAACAACAAAGTCGTACCTTTTCGATACGACCTTTTTTCTGTAAATTTTATAAATTTTCGCTTGTTCCTGTTCCATTAAATGGTATAAATTTACTTACTATATCTTGATTTATGTCTATATGTTCTTGTGGTAATTTATATTCATCAAAAGATATATTTATTTTATTTTCTACTAATTGTTCTACCTCTTCTTGTGATGCATGCTCTGCAAGTACTAATTCACTCACTAATATTTGTTTAGCATTATTAAGCATTTTCTTTTCTCCTGTAGATAGTCCTTTTTCTTTTTGTTTAAAGCTTAAATTTCTAACTACGTCTGCCACTTCATATATATCTCCACTTTTCATCTTGTCCATATTGTCTCTATACCTTTTGTTCCAGTTTTGAGACATTTCTGTTTCATTTTGTCCTAATACAGACATTACTTTTGCAGCTTCTTCTTTGCCTATTACACTTCTAACACCAACTTCTTCTGCTTTGTCTGTTGGTACCATTACCTTTACTTCTCCTGGCATTTTGATAATATAATAATTTTGTTTTTCTCCTAATATGTTCTTCTCCTCAATTGCATCTATTGTTCCTGCTCCGTGCATTGGATATACTATTTTGTCACCTATGTTAAACATATAGGTCCTCCTTTCTAAAGTAAATTTTCTATATATGAAGTTAAAGAAAGGGTTTTGTTTCTCTTTTTCAACTACATTTCTATTATACTACAAAAAATGGCAAAAGTCAAAACTTTTACCATTAGTTTTTATGTAATTTGTAGCTGAATTGCTTGAAATTGACGGGTTTCAAAAGTTTAAATTTTTTTTCATTTTTTTTGTTTGTTTTCGTTTTAATTATGTAGACTATGTTCTGTGTTGCTTTGATTTCAAGCGATGTATCGTTTTTCATTTTAATTTAGCATTTTACTTATTGTTTAAATTTTTATTTAGTATATTTAATATTTAGAACATTATTTGCTAGTTGATCCAAATCCACCTTTTCTTTCTCCCTCTGCATTGTCATCATCTGTTATTAAATATTTTTGGAATATAGCTTGTCCTATTGCATCTCCTTTTTTTATAACTGTATCTTCATCTTTTATATTATAAAATGCAAACATAATATGTCCATCATTATCTGGATTTCCATAATAGTCTTTATCTATAACTCCAACACTATTTGATAAAATCAAGCCTTTTTTCTTTGGATTAGAACTTCTATTATATAACATTAGTACTTCATCGTCTTGCATATATGCTTTTATTCCTGTTTTTACAAGTGTAGGGGCCATACCTTTTTTGAAACTTGGTACTACTGTATCTTCTGCTGCTTCTACATCATAACCTGCAGAAAATTTTGTTTTTCTAATAGGTAAGTTTATTCCTTTATCTTCCCAACCTTTTGCTATTTCAAATCCTCTTTTTCTTTCCATTTGTATATCATCCTTTCACTTTTCTTTTATTTTAGGCTCATTATATTATAGTTTTTGAGTTTGTCAAGAGTTTGGAATATATTGAGTTATTAGATAATAGTTTTATAACATGATAAAAAGCCTAGGTATATGTATATTTATCAAATTTTTTTGTTCCTTGGTGTCGCACCTCTCTTATGATAAAAAGAAAAATAAGTTTTTCTTTTTATCTCAGGAAAGGTGCTCCAAATCGCACTCGCTTCAAAGAAGCTCGTTTGGTCGCTTACGCGTCACTACAAAAATTCTCTAAATATACATATTACCTAGGTTTAGAACCTAAATTTCTACAAAGCCATTATTTAATAACGATATTGTGGAGCAAAAGCATAAATAAAAAATTCGTACTACTTCTTAAACAAATAAAAAAACTCATCATATTATACTCATATAAAACGAAATGAAAGTGAGATGATTTACATGCAAACTATTCCTTTATCTAACTTAAAACTTAATTCTATTGGTGTTATAAAAGAAATAAATTGTAAAAGTAATATTAAAAGGCGTTTGTTAGATTTAGGTCTAATACCTAATACCGAAATAACTCCTATAATGGAGAGTGTGTCTGGTGACCCAATGGCTTACGAAGTTAGGAATATTATTCTTGCTATTAGAAAAGAAGATGCAGACAAAATTTTAGTAGAAATTAAAAATTAGTAATTGAGGCGCATTACTGGTTTATAACAGAGCTAGTAGGCTTTTCATTTTTATTTATATTGGAGACCAGCAAATTACAGTCTGTGAAAAAAATACTCTTCAAGAAAAAACTTGTTTTTTCTTGAAGGTAGAAACAAGCAGAAATCAATGTGTTTTTTGCTACAGACTGTTATGCAGTTGGGTGTCGAAAATATAAATAAAAATGAAAAGCCTACTAGCTCTGTTGTTTGCATATATTTTGCTATTCTTTCAAATAACTAGGTGCCAAACCAAATTTGTTGCCATACATAGTACCACACCACATATTGTAGGTAATAAAAATGCAATTATAGTCCATTTTATGCTTCCTGTTTCTTTTTTTATAGTAAGCAATGTTGTAGTGCACGGAAAATGCAAAAGTGTAAATATCATTACATTTATTGCAGTTAAAATGGTCCAGCCATTTTGCAATAGTATGTGTTCTATTTCATACATGTTTTCTAAATTTACTAAGCTACCTTTTCCCATATAACACATAAGTATTATAGGTAAAACAATTTCATTTGCTGGTATTCCTAAAATAAATGCTGTTAAAATATATCCATCTAACCCCATAAGTCTTGCAAATGGGTCAAAGAAGTTTGCTATATAGTTTAATATGCTTATATCTCCTATATTTATGTTTGCCAATAGCCATATTATAAGTCCTGCAGGCGCTGCTATTGCTATTGCTCTTCCTAACACAAATAATGTCCTATCTAGTATTGACCTAACTAATATTTGACCTATTTGTGGTTTTCTATATGGTGGAAGTTCTAGTACAAATGAGGTACTTTCTCCTTTTAATAATGTTTTGCTTAGGACTTTTGAGATTAGTAGTGTCATTAAAATTCCAAGTACTACAATGAGTAGAACCGTAATTGTAGATACTACTGATGAGTTGGCCTTTGTAAATATTCCTCCAATAAATATACTTGATATTGTTATTAAAAATGGAAATCTTCCATTACACGGTACAAATGCATTTGTAAGAATTGATATTAGTTTTTCTCTTGGTGAATCTATTATTCTACAGCCTGTTACACCACAACTATTACAACCAAATCCCATACACATAGTAAGTGCTTGCTTTCCGAGAACTCCCTGCTTTTTTGAAAAATTTATCTAGGTTAAATGCAATACGTGGCAAAAGGCCTAAATCTTCTAAGAGTGTAAATAATGGAAAAAATATTGCCATTGGTGGTAGCATTACTGCTACAATCCAAGTTAAGGTTTTATATATTCCATCAATTACTATTCCTTTAATCCAGCTTGGCGCTTGTAAAATTTCAAAAATATACACTAATTTTTCTTGCAACCAATTAAATACTTTAAATAGTAACTCTGATGGGTAATTTGCTCCTTTTATTGTTATCCATAATATTATACCCAAAAATGTTAGCATCAATGGTATTCCAAATACTTTTGATGTTAATATTTTATCTATTTTCCTGTCTTTTAGGTTGTATTTTTCATTTGTTACACTCACTGTATCTTCATATATATTTTCTGCTCTAAATATTATGCTTGATATCATTTTGTCTTTTACTTCGTTTTTATTTACTCCATTAAAATTTAATATGTCACTAGTTTCTGCTTTTTCTTTTATTAAATCTTCATTATCTATTAAATTTATTTTTAAGTTTTTTTCTATGCTTCTTAAAATCTTTTGGTCTCCATCAATTAGTTTTAAACATATCCATCTAGATAGTTTCTGCTTTTCTTTTGTCAACATTTTATTCACTTTTTCTTCCAGTTTTTCCACACTATTTTCAATGTACGGTGGATATTTTATCTTATTAGGCTCTGGCTTTATCTCTCCATTACACACTTTGTCTATTATTTCTGTTAATTTATTTAATGTTTTCTTTTTTCTTGCTATAACTCCAACTACTGGCACTCCTAATCTTTTTTCTAATTCTGCAAAGTCTATACTTATTCCTTTTTTCTTTGCTTCGTCTAGTAAGTTAACACATACTATAATGTTGTCTGTTATTTCCATTATTTGATATACTAAGTTCAAGTTTTTTTCTAGAGATGTAGCATCTAATATTACTACAGTAACCTTCGGATTTCCAAAACATATATAGTCTCTTGCAATTTCTTCTTCTTCGGAGTTTGACATTATTGAATATGTACCTGGTATATCCACTAATAGAAACTCTTTGTCTTTATATTTGCATACTCCTACTGCACTTGCCACTGTTTTTCCGTGGCCAATTTCCTGTATGTTGCTTCATTCCTGTAAGATTATTAAATATTGTTGATTTTCCCACATTTGGATTTCCTGCTATTGCTACGGTGTAATCATACTTTCCGAGATATTTCCATTACCTTACCATTTGAAGTATTAACCTCTTTTTTTGTTTGTCTAGTAAGTCCCATATAATCCTCCTGATATTATTATCTATTTTATTATATGTTACTTATTATGTAATTGATAACGTAAACAATCATTTTCTTTTGCTTGACTTTTTTTCTCTTTTATAATATTATATTAGCTGAATTAAATATTATTTAGGAGGTATAATTATGGAATTAAAAGGATCAAAAACAGAAGCAAATTTAAGAGCTGCATTTTCTGGAGAATCAGAAGCTAGAAATAAATATACATATTTTGCAAGTGTTGCAAAAAAAGAAGGATATGAGCAAATAGCTGCAATATTCTTAGAGACAGCTGAAAATGAAAAAGAACATGCAAAATTACATTTCAAATATCTAGAAGGAATTGGAGATACAAAATCAAACTTAGCAGATGCTGCTGCAGGAGAAAATTATGAGTGGTCTGAAATGTATCCAAAATTTGCTAAAGAAGCTGAAGAAGAAGGATTCTTAGAGATAGCTGCAACTTTTAGAGGTATTGCAGAAGTTGAAAAACACCATGAAGAAAGATATAAAAAATTATTAGAAAATGTTAATGAAGGTGAAGTATTTAAAAAAGGTAGCATAGTAGTTTGGAAATGTAGAAATTGTGGACATATCCATGTTGGTTTAGAAGCTCCTAAAATCTGCCCAGTATGTAAACATGCTCAAAGCTATTTTGAAGTAAATGCTGAAAATTATTAAAAAAAAGTGGTTTCATTTGGATGAAACCACTTTTTTTTAAATATTATGATTATATTTGGCTTTATCTCCTAAGATAGAAATTCTTACAGAATTTAAACTAACTTGTTCTTCTATTTTTTCTGTCTTTTTTTGAAGATTTTGATAAAGTTGATAATTAGATTGATATCCATCAAATAATGCTGGAATTTTGTTAGCTACACAATCATGGATTACACTAAGAGTTTCATCTACTCTACCAAATTGTTCATCTACTTTATTAAATCTCTCATCCACCTTATTAAATTTCCTATCAATTTCTTCAAATTTTTTATCGTGTTCAACAAGTTTTTCTTTAATTTGTCTTAACTCCTCTTGAATCAAATCGAATTTTTGATCTTGTTTATCAAATCTAGCATCTTGCTTATCAAATCTAGCGTCTTGCTTTGCAAACCTAGCATCCTGCTTTGCGAATCTGGCATCCTGTTTTGCAAATCTCTCTTCCTGTCTCTTAAACATTTCGTCTTGTTCTGCAAACTTCGCATCCTGCTTTGCAAATCTCTCATTGATTTGATCAAATTGCTGTCTCATAAATTTAAAGTTATCTTGAAGTATTTCCATTATTTTATCTTCCATATTTTTCACCTCCATTCTATATTTTTATGGTTGAAATTTTATCACAATTTTTCGATATATGCAAGAAAAAGTCATCGACATTTTTCGACTTTATAGTTAATTTTTACCATTTTGAGTTAATCATTTTTATCATCTTATACTGCTTAAATAACCTTTTCTTTTAAGCAATACTCTTCAAATACATTGCAAAACTCTGCTATAATATTTTCTCTAGAAAATTCCATTCCCGTTTCTTTCTTTAATGATGTAGCAATTTGTTCTAATTCTTCTGGAAAGTCTTCACTATTCACATTTATTCCTATTCCTATAAGTAAATATTTTATATTTTCACCATTTGTAATTATTTGAGTTAATATTCCCCCTATTTTTTTACTATTTAGCATAATATCATTTGGCTCTTTAATATCTGTTTTTATTTTAGAAATTTTATCTATTGCTTCTACCACATATTTTGCAATATCTTTAGTTAGATGATTTAATTTTTGAATACTACATTTTGGATATAATACTAAGGTAAAAGAAATGTTGTTGCTTTTTTCGGAATACCATTTTCTACCGTGTGTTCCTAATCCATTTAGCTGATTATTTGTTAATACCATTGTACCATTTTCTATATTTTTTTCTGCTAAATTTTTTGCCTGTATTTGTGTAGAATCTATTTCATCAAAAAAAATTATATTTTTCCCAACAATTTTTGTTTTTAAAAGTTTTTTTACTTCATTTTCCATGTTTTCACCCTTATTTAGTATAGCATTTACAAGTAAATTTGTCTATTCATACATAATATTTTATTTATTGGTACATACTAAAAGTATATGTTTGGTATGTATAATTTTACTTCGTCGTTTCTGTAAATTGTTTCGTATACATGCTATATTCATTTCAGATTTAGGAAGAGGTGATATAAATGGCGCTAGATTATAACATAATTGGTGAAAGATTGAAAAAGGCGAGAATTGACAATAATTTAACACAGGAGAAACTAGCTGAAAAATTAGATGTTTCTATCGCATTTTTAAGTAGAATAGAAAGAGGAAGTTCACATATTAGTCTAAAAAGACTAAGCCAAATTTGTGATATTCTAGGTATTACTGAAGGAAGTATTCTTAACGGTTCATCAAATAATTCTGACACTTATTTAGTTTCTGAATTTGATGATATATTGAAAAATACTACTCCAGAAAAACAAAAACTAATTTATAAAATTGCTAAAATTATAAATGAAGATTAATTTTACACGATTAGATTTTCTTTAGAATAATAAAAAAAATATTACCTATAATAACATTATTATAAGTAATATTTTTTTACTTTTTTGTTGATATTATGTCGTTTTTATGATATGCTTATATATGCAGTATTATTATATAAGAAACACAATAATAATATAAATTATTGTTAGAATATGGAGGTTTTATTATGGATTTTAAGCAATGGGAAGGCTTTAATAAAGCCGGAGAATGGACAAAAGAAATAGATGTTAGAGGGTTTATCCAAGCTAACTACACACCTTATGAAGGCGATAGTAAATTCTTAAAAGGTGCCACAGATAAGACAAAAAAATTATGGAACAAGGTACTAGATCTTTATAAAAAAGAAAGAGAAAATGGTGGAGTTTTAGATGCAGATTGCAAAACACCTTCTTCTATAAATGCTTATGATGCAGGATATATAGATAAAGATTTAGAAGAAATAGTAGGTCTTCAAACCGATAGCCCTTTAAAAAGAGCAATTATGCCAAATGGTGGTATCAGAATAGTTGAGAAATCAGCTGAAGCTTATGGATTTAAGGTAGATCCAGAAACAGAATATATTTATCATAATTTAAGGAAAACACACAATGATGGTGTATTTGAGGTTTATACTCCAGACATAAGAGCTGCTAGAAGCTCTCACCTATTAACTGGTCTTCCAGATGGATATGGACGTGGAAGAATTATTGGTGATTACAGAAGAGTTGCACTATATGGTGTAGACGCTTTAATCGCAGAGAAAAAAGTTGAACTTGAAATTTTAGATACTGATGAATTTACAGAGGAAATTATTAGAAATCGTGAAGAAATTGGTGACCAAATCAAGGCGTTAAATGATTTAAAGGCAATGGCAGCAAAATATGGATTTGATATATCAGTTCCAGCATCAAATGCTAAAGAAGCTATTCAATGGTTATACTTTGGATATTTAGGTGCTGTAAAAGATCAAAACGGTGCAGCAATGAGTTTAGGAAGAACTTCTACTTTCTTAGATATTTTCATAGAAAGAGATTTACAAAATGGTAAATTAACAGAGGAGCAAGCACAAGAATTGATGGATCAATTTATTATAAAATTAAGATTAGTAAGATTCTTACGTGCACCAGAATACAACGAATTATTTAGTGGAGACCCAGTTTGGGTAACAGAAAGCATTGGTGGTATGGGTGTTGATGGTAGAACATTAGTTACTAAGAACTCTTTCAGAGTACTTCATACTTTAGATAACTTAGGACCAGCTCCAGAACCAAACTTAACTGTATTGTGGTCAAATAATTTACCAAAAGGATTCAAAGATTACTGTGCAGATATATCTATTAGAACTTCATCAATTCAATATGAAAATGATGATTTAATGAGAATTACTTTAGGTGATGACTATGGAATAGCTTGTTGTGTATCTGCAATGAAAATAGGTAAACAAATGCAATTCTTTGGAGCTAGAGCAAATCTTGCAAAAACTCTACTTTATGCTATCAATGGTGGTAGAGATGAAAACTCTGGAAAACAAGTTGCTCCAAAATATCAACCAATTACTTCTGAATACTTAGACTATGATGAAGTTATGGAAAAATTTGATGTAATGATGGATTATGTTGCAAAAATATACATTAAAGCATTAAATGCAATTCATTATATGCATGATAAATACTCTTATGAAGCATTAGAAATGGCTTTACACGATAGAGACGAAGACATATTAAGAACTATGGCATGTGGTATCGCTGGTTTATCAGTAGTAGCTGATTCACTTTCTGCAATAAAATATGCTAAAGTAAAAGTTATAAGAGATGAAACAGGTCTTGCTGTTGATTACCAAGTTGAAGGTGATTTCCCTAAATACGGAAATGATGATGACCGTGTAGACCAAATAGCTGTAGATGTTGTAAAATCATTCTTAAGAAAATTACAAAAACATCACACATATAGACATTCAAAACACACATTATCAATACTAACAATCACATCAAATGTTGTATATGGTAAAAACACAGGTAATACACCTGATGGACGTAGAGCTGGAGAACCATTTGGACCAGGAGCAAACCCTCTACATGGAAGAGATTCTAACGGAGCTTTAGCTGTAATGAATACTATTGCAAAACTTCCTTATGAATATTCAGAAGATGGTATTTCATTTACCTTCTCAATAACACCAGCTGCTTTAGGTAAAGACGAAGAAACTAAAGTTAATAACTTAGTAAGTATGCTTGATGGATACTTTAAACAAACTGGACATCATATAAATGTAAACGTATTTAATAGAGAATTACTTATAGACGCCATGAATCATCCAGAAAATTACCCACAACTTACAATTCGTGTTTCTGGATATGCTGTTAACTTTATTAAATTAACAAGAGAACAACAATTAGATGTTATAAATAGAACTATTCATGAAAGAATTTAGTTCTTGGAGGAATTTATGGTTGAACAAAACTCAAATAATCAAGTAAAAGCAAGGATTCATTCTTTTGAGTCTTTCGGTGCAGTAGATGGACCAGGCATTAGGTTTGTGGTATTTTTTCAAGGATGTGGACTTCGTTGCAAATACTGCCACAATAGAGATACTTGGGCTGTAAATGCAGGTTTAGAATATACCTCAGATGAACTAATTGCAAAAATTTCGAGGTACAAAAATTATTTTACAGTATCTAACGGTGGGGTTACTCTTTCGGGAGGTGAACCACTTTTACAACAGGATTTTTTACTTGAATTATTGCCTAAGTTAAAAAAATTAGGAATTCATACAACAATCGATACTTCAGGTAATTTTCCTCTTACTGATAAGATGAAAAAAATTATTGATTTAGCAGATTTATTTTTGCTTGATATTAAATGCATAAATGATGATATATGCAAGGATTTAGTGGGAGTTTCAAATAAACTTGAACTTAAATTTGCAAAATATTTAAGTGATATAAATAAAGATGTATGGATAAGGCAAGTTTTGGTTCCTGGAATTACTGACCACGAAGAAGATTTACTTAAACTTAAAGATTTTCTAGCTACTCTAAGAAATGTAAAAAAAGTAGAAATACTTGCATATCACGATTTAGGTAGATTTAAGTGGGAAAATTTAGGTTGTAACTATGAACTTGAAGATGTTCCTAATGCTACTACAGAAGATGTTTCTAGAGCGAAAAGAATATTAGGATTATAATAAAGTATTTCAAATTTTACCAAAAGAAGACTTTACAACAAATGTAAAGCCTTCTTTTTTTATTGCATAGAATTTTTCCAGAGTAACAAGATTAAACTTCCTTTGGCCGTGCGTATTTGCAAATCGAAACGCGCTATAAAAGGCAAAGCCACTTTTCTTATAACCTAGCAATATTTATCATAATCATTATAGCAACAACAAGTATCTTTTTGCTTATCTTTACTACATATTAAATTTATAATTCTTAATATTAGTAATACTGCTAAAATAGCAATTATACCTATTAGTGCTCCTAAATTTAATATAACAATTATTGCAGTTAATGCTCCAATTAGTAATCCAATTGTAAATGCTAGTAAAGATGTTAAAATGCATATTATTAAATCTACACAACATTTCTCTTTTTTGCAACATTTATTTTGTGACATAGTCTCTTACCTCCTAAGTAGTATTAAGTAATACTACCTAATATATATTATGTTATAATTCGACATTTATTTACAATTTTTCAATCTTTTATTGAATTACTAAACTATATTTATATCAAGCAAAAAAGAGCAGACAGTTTTGTTTGCTCTTCTACTTTCTTATTATCCAAATAATCCTCTCTTTTTAACAGGTGGTTGTTCATTCATAGTTTTTGCAAGTTCTACCATTAAATCTCTTTGCTCTTTAGTAAGTTTCTTTGGAACTTGAACAAGTACAGTAAATACAAAGTTTCCTTGTGAGCCATTATTTATATTCTTAAATCCTTTTCCTCGAATTGTAAACTTTGTTCCTGGCTGAGTTCCGTCTGGAATTCTATATATTTCCTTTGAGCCATCAACCATAGGTATTTCCAAATCTGCTCCCAATGTAGCTTGTGTAAATGTTATTGGTACTTCACAAAGCACATCTTGACCTTTTCTTGTAAAGATGCTATGTCTTTTTATATGTATAGTTATATAAAGGTCTCCCTTGGCACCACCTTTTTCTCCTGGCTCTCCTTCGCATCTTAATACAATTGTTTGATTCTCATCAATACCTGCTGGAATCTTTACAGAAACACGCACTTGCTTTCTAACAATTCCTTTTCCCTTACACTCTACGCAAGGATCTGGAATAATTTCACCTGTTCCATTACAATTTGTACATGGTCTTACAGTTTGCATCTGTCCAAATATTGTTGTTTGTGTTTGCTTTATTTGACCAGTTCCATGGCACATTGAACACGTTTGCTTTTTAGTTCCAGGTCTTGCTCCTTCTCCATGACAAGTTGGGCAAGTTTCATTTCTTGTTAAATTTATCTGCTTTTCTGTTCCTAAAAAAGATTCTTCAAATGTAATATCCAAATTTGCTCTTAAATCAGCTCCCTGTTTTGGTCCGTTATTATGTCTAGTATTACTTCTTCCACCAAAGCCACCACTGAAAAATGAAGAGAAGATATCTCCTAAGTCGCCAAAATCACCAAATCCGTCAAATCCTCCTGAAGAGGAATATGAATAATAACCATTTCCTCCACCAAAAGGACCACCAGCTCCTCCTCCAAATCCTTGGCTTGGATCTGCTGTTCCAAATTGATCATACATTTTTCTTTTTTCAGGATTAGATAATACTTCATAAGCCTCATTTACTTCTTTAAACTTTGCCTCTGCTTCTTTTTTATTGTCTGGATTAGCATCTGGGTGATATTTTTTAGCAAGCTTTCTATATGCCTTTTTTAGTTCCTCATCGCTTACGTTTTTATCTACTCCCAATATTTCATAATAATCCTTATTTGCCATATACTTCTCTCCTTCAAAAAGTCTTATTATCATAATGTTTGAGGTTGGAGTTTTTTCCAACCTCTAAACACAATTATCTTGGAATCCTATTTCTTGTCGTCCTCGTCAACCTTATAATCTGCATCATAAACATTTCCGTTTGCATCTGTATGTGGCTCACTATTGTTTTCTGCATTTGCTCCTGCAGTTCCGTTTGCATTTGCATTATTTGCTGCATTTTGAGCTTGTGAATATACTTTTTCTGAAATTGAGTAAAATACTTGTGTTAACTTTTCTGTTGCAGATTTTATTGCTTCAATGTCTGTTCCTTCTAATGCTTTTTTAACATTTTCTATTTCTGTTTCTGCTTTAGCTTTTTCTTCACCACTTATTTTGTCTCCTAAATCAGTAATTGTTTTTTGGCAGTTATATATTAAGCTTTCTGCATTATTTCTAACTTCAATTTCTTCTTTTCTCTTCTTATCTTCTTGAGCGTGTGCTTCTGCATCTTTTACAGCTCTATCAATATCTTCATCTGTTAAGTTTGTACTTGCTGTAATTGCAACTTGTTGACTATTTCCTGTTGCTAAGTCTTTTGCAGATACGTGAACTATACCGTTTGCATCTATATCAAATGTAACTTCAATTTGTGGTACTCCTCTTGGTGCTGCTGGAATTCCTGTTAATTGGAATCTTCCTAAAGTTTTGTTGTAAGCAGCCATTTCTCTTTCACCTTGAAGTACGTGTATTTCAACACTTGTTTGACCATCTGCTGCTGTAGAGAATACTTGTGATTTTTTAGTTGGTATTGTAGTATTTCTTTCAATTAGTTTTGTAAATACTCCACCTAATGTTTCAATACCAAGTGATAATGGTGTTACATCAAGTAATACTAAGTCTTTAACATCTCCTGAAAGAACACCACCTTGAATAGCTGCACCTATAGCAACGCATTCATCTGGGTTTATTCCTTTATCTGGCTCTTTTCCAGTAATTTTCTTAACCATTTCTTGAACAGCTGGAACTCTTGTAGAACCACCAACTAATAATACTTTGTGTAAATCTGCTGCTGTAATTTTTGCATCTTTTAAAGCGTTTTCTACTGGAACTCTAGTAGCATCAATTAAATCACCAATCAATTCTTCAAACTTTGCTCTTGTTAATGTAACATCTAAGTGTTTTGGTCCGTTTGCATCTGCTGTAATAAATGGCAAGTTAATTTGTGTTTGTTGCATACCAGAAAGCTCAATTTTAGCTTTTTCTGCAGCCTCTTTTAAACGTTGCATTGCCATTTTATCTTGTGTCAAATCAATTCCATTTGATTTTTTGAATTCAGATACTAGGTAATCTATAATTCTTTGGTCGAAGTCATCTCCACCTAAATGTGTATTACCATTTGTAGCTAAAACTTCGAATACACCATCACCAATATCTAGTATAGATACATCAAATGTACCTCCACCTAAGTCATATATCATTATTTTTTGGTCTTGATCTTCTTTATCCATACCAAATGCTAATGCTGCTGCTGTTGGCTCGTTTATAATTCTTAAAACTTCAAGACCTGCTATTTTACCAGCGTCTTTTGTAGCTTGTCTTTGGCTATCGCTAAAATATGCTGGAACTGTAATAACTGCTTGTGTTACTTTTTGTCCTAAATAATTTTCTGCATCTGCTTTTAATTTTTGTAAAATCATAGCTGAAATCTCTTGTGGAGTAAAACTTTCTCCATCTATATTAACTTTTTCATTTGTTCCCATTTTTCTTTTTATAGATATAACTGTGTTATCTGGATTAGTAACAGCTTGACGTTTTGCAATTTGTCCTACTAATCTTTCTCCATTTTTTGAGAATGCAACTACAGATGGTGTAGTTCTATTTCCTTCTGCGTTAGGAATTACAACTGGTTCTCCACCTTCCATAACTGCAACACATGAATTTGTTGTACCTAAATCAATACCTATAATTTTTCCCATAATAAATCTTCCTTTCTTTAAGATAACGTTTTGGCGAATTATATATTTAAATTTTAAATAAATTCTATATAAAATATATAAGCAACATCTCGCCCCATTTTACTTATATAAAATTAAAAACTAATTTGCTACAATAACCATAGAATGACGTATTACCTTATTACCTATCATATAACCCTTTCTATACTCTTGTACTATTTCTTTTTCTCCCTTAGAAGCATCTTGTACACTACTTACTGCCTCATGTAACTCTGGATCAAAAGTTTTTCCTACAGTTTCTATCTCTGTTACACCTCTTGCTGATAGTACATCTTTAAATTGTTTTAATACAAGTTCTATTCCTTTTTTGTATTCCTCATCTTTTGTCTCAGCTTCTACTGCTTTCTCTAGGTTATCTAATATTGGTAAGAAGTTTGAAACAATGTCTGCTATAAGAGAATTGTACAATCCATCTCTTTCCTTTGTGTTTCTTTTTTTATAGTTATCAAACTCGGCTGCTACCCTTTTCAATCTGTCTTCAGTCTCGTCTATTTGTACTTTTTGACTTTCTATTTGCTTTTTTAACTCGATAATTTCATCGGCTTTTTTATTATTTTCCTTTTTTTCTGTATCTTGAACCTCTTTTTCATCTTTTTCCATTATCTTCTACCTCCGTTTTATTAACTATTTTACAAATTACTTGCCTTGCGTCATTCTCCATTAAGCTTTTTGCTAATATATTTCATTACTGAAATAACTTTTGAATAATCCATTCTCGTTGGTCCTATAATTCCTATAGTACCTAAATCCTTGTTTTTATATCTATGTTTAAAAGTAACTATACTAAAATCTTTAAGCTTTTCATTTTCGTTTTCATTTCCAATATATACGTTTATATCATTTGCGAATCCAGTATTTAATAAATCTGCTACTATTTCTTTTTGGTCTAATACATTTATAAAATTCTTAGCCACTTCTAAACTTTTAAATTCTGGCAAATCAAATGCTTTATTTGCTCCCTCTAAATATATTTCTTCTTCTTCGTTTATAGCCTTATTTAATTGCTCCATTATTGGCTTTATTACATTTAAGCTATAATTCATGTGTGAAAAAATATATTCTTCTAATGGTTTGTCTATTTCATCTAAAGGCTTTCCTTTTAATTTGTTATTGAAGATAAAATTTAGAGTTTCTACTTGTTCATTTGTAATATCTTCATCAAATTTAATAATTGTTTCTTTTATTATTCCTGAATCTGTTAATATAACTGCCATTAGCATTCTAGTTCCCAAAAGCACAAATTTTATTTCTTGTATATTTTGTAATTGCGTTTTTGGACCTATTGCAACTGTTGTGTAATGTGTTACTTCTGAAATGGTACTTGTAGCGATTTTGGTTAAATCCTCCATTTCGTTTACTTTATCCATCAACTTAGATTGAATATATTTTATTTCTGCTAAACTAATATTTTTATCGTTTAATAATTCATCTACATATAGCCTATACCCTTTAGCAGAAGGAACCCTACCACTTGAAGTATGAGTTTTTTCTATGTAACCTACTCTTTCAAGTTCTGCCATTTCATTTCTTATAGTAGCACTACTGAAATCTAACCCATATCTTTTAGCAATACTTCCTGAACTTACTGGCTCTGCTGTATTTATATATTCTTCTATTATTGCTTGTAATATTTTCTTTTTTCTATTATCCACTTTTACACCTTCTTTTAGCACTTGTTCTTTTGGAGTGCTAAACTTTATATATATTATATCCATTTTTAGCAAAAGTCAATACTTATTGCTAATTTTAATTGTGAATTTTTTGTGAAAATCATTAAATTTTTAATTTTTTTTCTAAAATCTATTGACATATAACAAAAAATGCATTATACTTTTAATTGCGTTTGAGATGCGCCCTTAGCTCAGTTGGTTAGAGCAACCGGCTCATAACCGGTAGGTCCAAGGTTCGAATCCTTGAGGGCGCACCATTTTTATTAAATAGATTTTTCTATTTAGTAAATTTATATTTTGGGTAGGTGGCCGAGTGGCTAAAGGCGGCAGACTGTAAATCTGTTCTCATTTGAGTACGATGGTTCGAATCCATCCCTGCCCACCAATAAAACAAGTTTTAACTTGTTTTATTTTTTTGCACTTATTGTTAAAACTTGTTCTTAGTGTGTGGGTGTATCAATCTCCACAATATCCCACACACTTATATTTTCTTCACCATCTATTTGAATCCTCTTCTTTGTATAATCTATATTAGTTACAATTCCTATTTTTTCTATATATTTCTTATTTTTATAAAACTTAATCTTAGCCATTCTTCCCTTTTCTAGCCTATTTAAACTGTTCTCTAGTTCTTCATAACTATCTTCTGTAAGTTCTTTTTTATCTTCGTATTCTGTTTCTTTCTCTTTTAAAGCTTCTCTAAAGCCTGCTAAGGCATCAAAAGGTAAAAACTGTTTTGCTCTACTTACTCTACTTGCCATTTTATAGCCCCCTTACAAAATTCATTCTCTTTTTGTTTTTCTTTTTGTATAATTCTAATTTAAATAGCCCGCTAAAGAATTATCTTTTATTTTACTCTCCACTATTGTGTCCACCAATAAGTGTATTTCTAACTAATGTTGTTGCACCTTCTTGTAAATCCATTCCTCTTAAAATTTTATTTTTTCCCATTTCACTTTTTATTCTATTTATTACTAATTCTAATTTTCTTTCTTTATCTATCTTTTTTTGGTCTTTAAATAGATTTAGTTGCACATAATCATCTTCCCTTACATTTGCAAAACTAATACCTATTCGTCTTATTCCAATGTTTCTATTTGTAGTTCTATCATAGAGCCTTAAAAAGGCACTTACTAAATCAGAATATACATTTGTATAATTATTAGTTCTTTCTGTGCCTCCTGTTGCAGGAATAACATCTTTAGAATATCCTATATATAGTTTTACTGTATCTGTAGATAAATTCTCGTCAATTAGGCGTAAACTACCTAATTCCACCATTTCTTTTAAAACTAATCTTGCTTTTTCAAAAGAATAATCTTCAAACAACACTTGACTATTGCTAATGCATCTTGCTTGTGGCTTGTATTTTTTTATATCTTCAATAGTACAACTTTCTCTGCCCCACGAATGGTCTATTAAATATTCTGCATTAACTCCAAATTCTTTATATAATTTCTTTGGTTCTGCATTGGCCACATCATACATATCATATAATCGCAATTTGTTTAGTCTTCTTTCTATTCCGTGTCCAATTTGCCAAAAGTCTGTAAGTGGCTTGTGATGCCATAATTCTTTTTTATATTTTTCTTCATCTAAATATCCTATATTAGTAGCACTATGCTTTGCAGTAATGTCTAACGCAACTTTTGCTAGATACATATTAGTTCCAATTCCAGCAGTAGCCGTTATCCCATAATTTTTAAATACGTCTTTTATTATGGTTTTAGCAAGCTCTATTGGTGTTAATTTATACATTTTCAAATAGTTTGTAGCATCCATAAAGGCCTCATCTATCGAGTATACGTGAATATCTTCTTTTGAAAAGTATTTTAAGTAAATTGCATATATATTAGCAGAATATTCTATATATTTTTTCATTCGAGGAAGAGCTACAATGTATTGTATATTTTGTGGTATTTCATATATTCTGCATCTATTTCTTACTCCAAGCATTTTCATTTTTGGACTTACTGCTAAACATATTGCGCCCTTTCCTCTACTTGGATCTGCAACTACCAAATTAGTGTTAAATGGGTCTAATTTTCTTTCTACACATTCAACAGATGCATAAAATGTTTTTAAATCAATACATAAATATATTCTTTGCATTTTTACCACTATCCTTTTTGTATTTACTCATAATCATATTATACTATTTTGTTTTTAAAATGTAAACACTTGTTTGTGTTTTCGAATGTGGTAATTTTTTACATTATTAGATATTTTTTCCTTATTTTTTAACGTTAAACGCCGTGGCGTAAACCACGGCGCTAACTTATGGAACGTTTATTTTACCCGGTGCTTTTCAATAAAATCTTTTGCGCACCATTCATGGTTTTCATTCTCATCTGCCCTATATGCTACAAAGCACATCAGGATAAAAATGAGTCCTGCCACCACCAAAGCTAATATACTTCCATTGTAGTAGAACAGATACAGGCAAAATGCCATGCCAATGATTGCCCCAATCATTGTTGCAAAAAATAAAATTTTCCGTCCCATTTTTTGTTCCTCCTTGAATTCACAAGTAGTTTTTGTACTAATAGCTATTGCTATCAAACTATATTATATCACAATTTACATAATTTTACAATTTTTAAAATTGTATTTTTTAAAAAATTTTTCGAATATTTTTTTATTTTTTGTATACACTAATAATAGTCTTAAAATTTTACAGAGCAAAATCTGCTTAAGTGGAGGTTTTTATGAAAATTATTGATAAAATAGCTCTTGTTTTAGTTGTAATTGGTGCTATTAACTGGGGATTAATTGGAATTTTTAACTTTAATTTAGTAGATGCCATATTTGGAGCAATGTCTATTCTAAGTAGAATTATATATATATTAGTTGGTATATCAGGATTATGGTCAATTAGACTTTTATTTGTAGATTACGATTAAAACATAAATGCTAAATAAAAAAATAAAAGACGGAAAGTTTTAATTTCCATCTTTTATTTTTATAAACAAATATAATATTATTCTTCTCCTCTGCCCTCTGGTAAAGCATTTGGAATTTCTATAACTACTTTAATTTTCATTATATATTTTATTGCTTTTACAAATTTACTATTTTTAATACGTTGCCACAATGAAGGTTTTACTTCTACTCTAGTTTGTTCCATGTAATCCTTGTTTTCTTCTACTGCTTCTGGCAATATTGGTGCTTGAACTTCTTCAACATTTTCTTGAGTTACAGTTTCTATTGGTTCTTCAGGTGTAGGTATTAGCTTTAATGCATCTGCAACTTCTATACCTATGTAACTTAAGGCTTTTGATCTATCTTCTATTCTTTCCATATCTATTTCAATATGTAAGTTTGTCTCTAAATTGCCAATTCTTGCATTTATTAGTTTTACTGCATCTTGATAATTTTGAGATGTAGAACCTTTTGCTCTTCCTATAACTCCTAAAGTTTCAATTATATCCTCTGAAAAGTCATTTGATATTTGTTTTATTGTTTCTTTCCAATCTTCTGATTTATTTTCTACTGCATCTAAAGCATCTTTTAAACTAGCTGCTAATGAAATATTTTTTTCTCTTTGTCTTATTAAATCTTCTATTTTTTTAGTATTTTCTTCGAATTGATTTGTTGCATACTCAACTAACCCATAGGCTGCCTTATATACACTTATTGGGAAGTTCTTTTTCTTTGGATATTCTATTAAATAGGTTTTTATTGATTCTATTAAATCTTTAAAATACGCATCATCTTCTAATTGGATGATTTGCTTTTTACTATTTGGATTTATTAATTTTTGTACTTTATCAATATTTGATAAAATTTTCTCTTCCGTGATTACCATTCTCACGTTTACTATGCCAGATCTAGACATTGTAAACCTAACCTCCTTTATCCTATGTAATGCTTATTTCCGTAAGTAATTTTTATATATAGGATTGCCTCTTACTTTACATTAACATTGTATTACAAGTTTTATTTTAAGTCAAGTATTTTTTTGTAATAATTTGTCTTTTTTTATTATGTATTTTCAACTTTTACTTATCTTTTTTTATTTCTTCATATCTTTTTATTTTCATTGTAGTTGTTTTTACAAAATCATCATGTTTTATTTCTAATTTTTTAATAGCCTTGTATGAAGTTAGTTCTTTATTTACTTCTTTAACTTTATCCCAAATTATTTTATATATTTCTTCTTCGCTTAAATCTTTTCCATAATTTTCTTCTATTACTTCATAGTTTGGAATAACTTTAGCAGTAATAATTAATTCTTTTTCGCCTTCTACTTCTTTACCATAAACCATACATTCTTTTATTTCTGGATGTTTTGAAAGCATTAGTTCTATTTCTTCTGGATATATATTTTTTCCATTTTGTGTTACTATAACGTTTTTGCTTCTACCTGTTATATATAGAAATCCTTCATTGTCCATATAACCAATATCTCCAGAGTGGAACCATCTTTCTCCATTTTCTTCAAAGATTGCTTCTTTTGTAGCCTCTTCGTCCTCATAATATCCAAGCATTAAAGTCTTACTACAAATTAAAACTTCTCCTTCTCCATTTTCATTTGGATGGTCTATTCTTAATTTTGCTCCTACTACAGCTTTTCCTGCAGAACCAACTTTTGGTTCAAAGTCTGGTGTTAATGCAGCTATTGGTGCTGTTTCTGTTAAGCCATATCCTTGTAAGAAAAGAATTCCAATATCTTCTACCCATTTTCCTATTTTTGCATCTATTGGTGCTGCTGCAGAAACTATTATTCTTAATCTTCCACCTAAGTTCTCGTAAATTTCATTAAATACTTTTCTCTTTATATCTACCCCAACTACTTTTAGCGCATTTGTTACGTGAATCATTGAATTTACTAAACCATCTTTTTTGCTCTTTTTAATGTTAGCATTTATTTTTCTGTATAAGCTTTCAACAAGTAATGGTACAGTTAATAGTGCTGTTGGTTTTGTTTCTTGTAAGTCTGATACTATATGTTTTAAACCTTGGCATACACTTATAGAAGCACCAATTCCAAATGGTAATAGAAATCCTATTGATGATTCATAAGTATGGTGTAATGGTAATATTGACATTAGTCTATCGTCTGGTGTAAGTTTTACATAAGCTGTTGCTGCATTTACGTTTTGCGCTAAATTTCTATTGCATAGCATAACGCCTTTTGCATTTGAAGTAGTTCCTGATGTAAATATTAAAACTTTGAACTCATCTGGGTCTATTTCTATGCTCATAAAGCTATTGTCTCCACCATTTACTAATGCTTTTCCCTCTTCTATTAAATAATCTAAACCTACAAATCTTCCATCTATTTCTTGGTCAGAATTCATTTGTATAAAGTATTTTACATCTGGCAAATTTTCTGATACTTTTTTAATAACATCTGCTTTCTTAGTAGAAAATATTACAGCTGATGCTTTTGCTCTTTTTATAACATTTTCTATTTCATTTTCTGGTAACTCTTTATCAACTGGAACTGCAATTCCTGCACCACATAGCATTGTCATATATGATACATACCAATGATGTGTATTTTCTCCTATTATAACAATTCTCGTATCTTTTAAATTTAGCTTTCTTGTTAACGCTGTTCCAAGTCCTATTACTTCATTTTTGAATTGATTATATGTAATTTCTGTCCAATCTCCCTTTGGATTAAATTTTTCTAATAAAAAAGTTCTATCTGCATACTCTTTAGATGAGTTAATAAAAATTTCTTTTACTGTATTAAATGATGTTCCTTCATAATTTTTAGTTCTTTTTTTCTTCTGATTTTCTTCTGCCTTTTTTACTTTATCATAATCAACTTTTACTTCATCGATTTCGTCAAGTTCCTTCAAATGAAATTTTGGGAATTTGAAATTTGGAACTTTAAAATCTTTTAGTATTCTCATATATAAACCTCCATTTGAGCATTTTGCTCCTATAAAACTAAAATAAAACTTCTAAAAGTTCTATTACTTTTATGCACGTAGCTTCTTAAGAAAAGAATTGTCTACTTCTTCAAAAATTTTTTGTACATCCACCTTGTTATGTCTCATTTTATAAATATAACTTGAACAAGTAAATCCAAATATTCCAGAAGCTATAATGTCTGAATCTCTATCTACTATTTCATGCTTTTGTATTCCTTTTTTTACTATTTCTTCTATCATATGTATATATTCAAACACATATTTTTTGCATAATTTACTTCTCTCGTCATTTCCCCAAATTTGGCTTAATATTATTGTTATAAAGTTTTCGTATTTGAATAGTATTTTTATTTGTATTAAAACTATTGCTCTTATTTTGTCTAACGAGTTGTTTATTTTTGCAGTTTTTATACTAATGCTATTTTTCAAAAGCTTCATTCCCTCATCAACTAAGAAATTAAAAATTTCTTCTTTGCTTGAGAAATGATAGTATAACGTTCCCTTTGCCACGCCTACTGTTGCTGTTATTTCTTCTATACTAGTTGCATCATAACCTTTATCTGCAAATAGTTTCATTGATGTTTCAAAAATTTTTCTCTTTGTTTTATTCATCTACTTCACCTTTACACAAAAAACTATATTTATTATATAATTTATTAAGAAATTATGCAAGTGTTTATGGTATTTTTGACTCATTGTACCAAAAAAAGCGAGATGCTCTCTCGCTTTTATTTCTTTCCTCTATCTAATGTATCTAAATTGTCCAAAGCTTTTCCTGTTCCTAAAGCAACACATGATATTGCTTCTTGGGCAATCATAACATTTATTCCTGTTTTTACTTGTAATAGCTTATCTAACCCATCTATTAAGCATCCTCCACCAGTCATATATATTCCTCTATCACTTATATCTGCTGCAAGTTCTGGTGGTGTTTTTTCTAATACAGAATGAACACTATCTACTATCATCATAGCTGGCTCTATAAGTGCCTCTAACATTTCACTAGAATGAATAGTTATGTTTTTAGGTAGTCCTGTAATTAAGTCTCTTCCTCTTATTTCCATTTCTGTATCTTGTATTTTTGGATATACACAACCTATATTTATCTTTAAATCTTCTGCAGTTCTTTCGCCTATCATTATGTTGTGTTTCCTTTTTATATATTTTACTATTGCCTCATCAAATTTATCTCCTGCAACTTTTAAAGACTCACTAACTACAGAGCCTCCTAAAGAAATAACAGCTATGTCTGTTGTACCTCCACCAATATCTACTACCATATTTCCACATGGTTTAGATATATCTATTCCGGCGCCTATTGCTGCTGCAATTGGCTCTTCAATTAAGAATACTTTTCTTGCTCCTGCTTGTGAAGCTGCATCTATAACAGCCTTTTTTTCTACTTCTGTAACTTGTGATGGTATACATATCATAATTCTTGGAGAAAATACAAATTTACCACATATTTTATTTATAAAATATTTAAGCATTTTTTCTGTAACTGTATAATTTGAAATTACTCCATCTCTTAATGGCCTTGTTGCCACTATATTTCCTGGAGTTCTACCAAGCATTCTTCTAGCTTCTTTTCCTACAGCTAGAACCTCTCCTGTATTATTATCTACTGCAACAACAGAAGGTTCTCTTAATACTATTCCCTTTCCCTTTACATACGCGATTACAGTTGCAGTTCCTAAATCTATGCCTATGTCTTGTCCCAACTTAAACATACTTAAATCTTTCCTTTCTAATGTTTCGGCTGTATTTCATTTTTATTACATTTGCGTTACAATTATATTACATTTAATTTAAAATAGCAATTACTTTTTTTATTTTATATAAAAAAACTACCTTTAATATTTATATTATATTTAAAGGTAGTAATTTTATACATTTTTTAGTAATTTTTCAAATTATTTCATAGCACTTTTTCTGGTATTGTTAATAAATAAAAATGCTTTATATAATCTCTTTTAAATTTTAGTTCATACGTTTTTGTCTCACCTGCTGATAAATTTCCTATTTCAATATATTCAGTTCCTTTTATTTCGTAATTTTCATCCAATAGTACGAAGCATAAATATCCGCCATTTACTTCGCTATCACTTTCGTTTTTTACTTCTCCTTTTATATATCCATTTACATTAGTTGCTTTAGCCTCAGTAACTGTAATACTTGGATTACCAGCACGTATACTATATTCAGTAATATCTGTATACATTGTTTTTACTGCCAAATAGGTTCCAACAGTTACAAATGCAAATAATAATATAAACCAAATGAGCCATCTTCTTAAGTTTCTTGTTTGTACTCTTGTGTCTATAAACCAAAAATCATCATAACTCATTCTATTTCATTCCCTTCTTCATAATATTATTTACATTTTTCTAAATACACCTATTACTTTTCCAAGTATTTGACAATCTGGAACTATTATTGGATCCATTGTGCTATTTTCTGGTTGTAATCTTATATGACCTTTTTCTTTGTAGAAAGTTTTAACTGTAGCTTCATCATCAATTAAAGCTACTACTATTTGTCCATTTTCTGCTACATTTTGTCTTCTTACTAGAATAAGATCTCCATCTAATATACCTGCTTCAATCATACTTTCTCCACTTACTAGCAACATAAAGCATTGGCTATTTCCTGCAAAATCAACAGGAACAGGCACTGTATCTGTTATGTTCTCTACAGCAAGAATTGGAGCTCCAGCAGTAATTTTTCCTACGATTGGAACATCAACCATTTCTTTTCTGTTGTAAAAAGCTTTTAGATTATCGCTTTCTTTACCTACTCTAGCTGTATCGTAGAAGTCATCTTCTTTCTTTAGAACTCTTAGAGTTCTACCTTTTTGATTCTCTTTCTTAATATATTTCATTGCTTCTAGTTGTTTTAAGTATGAGTGTACTGTAGCAGTTGAGCTTAGACCTACTGCCTTTCCTATTTCTCTTACTGATGGTGCATATCCATTTTTTTCAATTTCTTTTGTAATATATCTTAAAATTTGTTTCTGTCTTGTAGTTAGTCCTTGAGTTCTTGGCTTTCTCTTTTTTGTTTTACTTTTTTCTTTAGGTTTTGGTTTTGTATTATACTTTTTGTGCTTAATCTCATCCTCCATCTATTCATCCCTCCAAATTCGATTTTACAATATAGTATCATACAAACAAAAAATTGTCAAACAAATTTTTGATTTTTTTATTTTTTTCCACTTGCTTGTAGCAATTTACTGATTTAAGAATAAGCAAAGGATGTATATTTTAATTTTTTATTGGAGTGCTTAAGGTGGGGACCGACAAGTTTACAAACTGTTAAACGAAACGCAAGTGAAGTTTTTACAGTTTGTACGCAGTTGGGGGCCGGAAATAAAAAATTAAAATATACATCCTTTGCCAAAATAAAGCAGTAAATTGTTACCTTTAATCTTCCCACTCTAATTCGTAATCATCTATCTTTACAATGTCGCCTTCTTGTATTCCCATCTTTTTTAATTTTTCATTTACACCTAAATTGTCTAAACTTTTTTGGAAGTAGTATAGAGATTCATTATCTTCAATATTTACTCTTCTCATAATTCTTTCTACAGCTTCGCCTTTGATTACAAATTTGCCGTCTTCTTTTTCTATTGTATATCCATCATCTTTATTGTCTAATGTATATACTTTTTCATTTTCTGTTTCTATTAAATCTTCTTTTGGTAAAGTTTTCAATACATCTGATACATGTTTTAGTAGTTCTGGTATACCTTCACCTGTTGCTGCTGATATTTTAAATATTTCCATATTATGCTCTTTAGCAGTCTTTTCAAGTTCTTTATATAGACTTTCATCTTGTAATATGTCTACTTTATTTGCAACAATTATTTGCTTTCTTTGGCTTAATTTTTCACTATATTTTTTTAGTTCTTCATTGATTGTATTAAAATCTTGTACAGGAGTTCTTCCTTCTGAGCCAGATACGTCAATTACATGAAGTAACAATCTTGTTCTTTCTATATGTCTTAAAAATTGTAAGCCTAGTCCTGTTCCCTCACTTGCTCCTTCTATTATTCCAGGAATATCTGCTATTACAAAGCTATCGCCATATTCTGTTTTTACTACGCCTAGGTTTGGCTCTAATGTAGTAAAATGATAATCTGCAATCTTTGGAGTAGCCGATGTTGTCATTGAAAGAAAAGTTGATTTTCCTACATTTGGGAAACCTATTAAACCTACATCTGCTAGTAGTTTTAATTCTAGAATAAGTTCTTTCTCTTCTCCTTTTTCACCATCTTGTGCAAATCTTGGTGCCTGCCTAGTTGAAGTAGCAAAATGAGAATTTCCTTTTCCTCCTCTTCCACCTGCTAAAATTAACTCCTTTTGCCCCTCATGTGAAAGGTCAGCGAGTACTCTATTAGTTTTAGCATCTCTTACGATTGTACCTATTGGAACTTTTATATATAAATCTTCTCCACTTTTACCAAATTTGTGTGCACCTTCACCATTTTTTCCATTTTCGGCTTTAAATTTTTTGTTATATCTAAAATCTATTAGTGTATTAGAATCTGGATCCACTTCAAAATATATGTCTCCACCTTTACCACCATCTCCTCCATCTGGTCCACCGGCAGCAACATATTTTTCTCTTCTAAACGAAATAGCTCCATTTCCACCATTTCCTGCTTTTGCAATTATTTTTACATAGTCTGTAAACATTGTATTCTCCTTTATATTTATTATTTAGAATATAAAACAGCGATCCTATATTCTATTATTTTTTTACATTTCGTCAAAATAATCTAGTTTCATTGCTTTTTTTACTTTTTTCATTGTTTCTTTTGCAGTTTTTCTTGCTTTTTCAGTACCTTTTATCAACAATTCATCTACAAGTTCTGGTCTTTCTTCATAATATTTTCTCTTTTCTCTCATTGGTTTTAAAAATTCTATTATATTATTTGCAAGCTCCTTTTTACAAGCTACACAACCTCTTTTACCAGCTTTGCACTCTTCACATACTTTTTTGCAATCTTCTTTGCTAGTAAATAAATTGTGGTAATATGCGACCATACAAATGTCTGGATTGCCTTTATCATCCTTTCTAATTCTGTTTGGATCTGTAATAGCACTCATAACCTTTTTAGTTATTTCCTCTGGCGAATCAGAAAGATAAATGGCATTTCCTAAAGACTTCCCCATTTTTTCGTTTCCATCTAGGCCTTTAATCCTCTTAGCACTTGATAAAACAGCCTCTGGCTCTGTTAAAACCTCTCCATATATACTATTAAACTTTCTTACAATTTCTCTGCATTGCTCAATTAGTGGAAGCTGGTCTTCTCCAACTGGCACTATTTTACCCTCAAAAGCAGTTATATCTGCTGCTTGGCTTACAGGATAACCTAAAAATCCATAAGTAACACTCTCTCCAAAAAGTTCTCTCTTCTGTGCAATTTCAGTCTTCACAGTAGGGTTTCTCTCAAGCCTAGCTATTGTTACTAGATTAGAATAATATACTGTAAGTTCTGCTACTTCTGGTATCATAGATTGAATATATATAGTAGTTTTTTCTGGGTCAATTCCCACAGACAAATAATCTAGCATAACCTCTTTTACATTCTTTCTTACCTTTTCAGGATTATTAAAATTATCTGTTAAAGCTTGCACATCAGCAATTAAAATATATGGGTCATATTCACCTGAATTTTGCATCTCTACTCTAGTCTTTAACGAACCAAAATAATGCCCAATATGCAATCTTCCTGTTGGTCTATCTCCTGTTAAAATTCTTTTCTTTTCCATAAAAATCCTCCTTTGGCACCTTGGTGCCTGTCACAAAAGTGCCATTTGGCACTTTGGGGGACAGGTCTGTTTGAGACAACTCTGTCCTTTTTAGACCTGTCCCCAAACATGACATTATTTTCCTTTTACCCTGCCCTTAATTCCTAGTGTAATAAAGTAAATCGCTCCTGATAATATTACTATCATAGGTCCTGTTGGTATATTGTAATAATATGATAATATTAAACCTGCTACTCCTGAGAATAGTGAAAATATTATTGCATATAAATGGTACCATCTCATATTTTTTGCAATGTTTCTGCTTGATGCAGCTGGCAAAATAAGTAATGAGTTAATAAGTAGTATACCAATCCATCTTATTGAAATCATTACTACTATAGCTATTAGTACTACGAATATGTTGTCTATTTTTTTTGTTTTTACTCCTTTACTTTTAGCCAATGTAGTATTTATGCTTATTAAATGTAATTTGTTGAATGTGAAGTACCAAAATACTAATACTACAATTGCAATTAAAAATACGTATATTATTTCTGTATCTGTAATGCTTAATATATCTCCAACTAGATAACTAGAATATCCATTAAAGTTACCTGTTTGTGCTAAAATTGCCAGTCCTATTGCTATTGCAATTGATGAAAATACACTAATTATTGTGTCTGCACCATAAGTTGTTTTATTCTTTACATAGTTTAGTAAAAGTGCAAATCCTATTGCAAATATTATCATACCAATGTTTAAATTACTTATGCCTAGTAGGCTTCCGAATAGCAATTCCTGTTAATGCTGAATGCCCAAGAGCATCAGAGAAAAATGCCATTTTATTATTTACTATCATTGTTCCCAATATTGCAAATATTGGTGATATTAAAATTATAGCAAGTAAAGCATTTTTCATAAATTCATAATTTATAAAATCAAATGGTAATATTACTTCTAATATACTATCTATTACTTCCATTTCTTCCTCATTTCTACTTAATTATTTTACTATAAATAAAAAATATATATCTATATTTATTTAAGACAATTCTCCAAACCTATTTTTAAACTCAAGGCTTTTAAAAACATCGTCTGGTGTCCCCTCTTTTATAACTTCTTTGTCTAACAAAATTACTTTATCTGCGTATTTTTTTGCTAGGTCTAAATCATGTGATACTAATATTATTGACATATCGTATTCTGATTTTAATTTACTTATTATTTTATAAAATTCTTTTATTCCGTTTCTGTCAATACCTGATACTGGCTCATCCAATATAAGTAAATTTGGAGTAGGCTTTGTAGCTATTGCTATAAGCACTCTTTGCAATTCTCCACCTGATAAATCTCCAATACTTTTATCTATTAACTCATCTGCGCCAAATATTTTTAAATGTTCTTTTATTTCATCATATATTTTCTTATCTTTTCTTAAGAATACTGGAATATGTGTAATGCATGAAGCAAAAAGGTCATAAACAGTTGTAGGCATATGTCTTTCTACATTGATACTTTGTGGAACATAACCTATTTTTATTTTCTTAGTAACATTATCTTTTTGGTCTACAAACACAATATTTCCTGTGTGCTCTATTTCACCTAAAATAGCTTTAAGTAATGTACTTTTTCCTGCCCCATTTCTTCCTATAATAACAGTTAATTCTCCACAATGAATATGAATATTAACATTTTTTAGTATTACATCTTTTCCAATTTTAACTCCAATATTATTTATTTTTGTACAGTGTAATCCACAAGCTTTTTCCATATGCACCTCCGCGCTTTTAATTAACACCTTTTAATATTTCTATATTCTCTTTCATAGCATTTATATATGCATCCTTATCTAAGCTTCCTGTTAATCCAGAATTTAATGCATATATTTCTGCATTAGTTTCATTTGCTATTGTTTCAGCATTTGCCCTATTATCGTTTTTGTCAATTATAATTATTTTTATATCTTGAGTATTTGCCATATCTATTATATTTCTTAAAGTTTCTGCAGACATTGTACTTTCTTCGTGGTCAGTTTGAATACTTGTAAGCTGAAGTCCTATATCTCTCCCCATATATTCAAATGCTTCGTTTAAGCATATAGCCCTATCGTCTTTTAAGTATTCTAATTGGTTTTTAAATTCATTTTTTAATCTATTAAGTTTTGCAATATATGCCCTTCTATTAGCTTCATATATAGCTTCGTTTCCTGGATCAAGCCTTTTTAACTCTATTGCTACTGTTTGTACTTGTTTAAGGTAATTATCTATACTTGTCCAAATATGAGGATTAGTTTCGTCTTCATCCAAAATTGGATTTTCTATTTTTGCACTAGAATCGATTACATCCATATCTTGATTTGCTTCAATTAGTTTACTTATAAAACTTTCCATTCCTAATCCATTAGAGATAAAAATATCGGCATTCTCTACTTTTTTTATATCCTCTGTTTTTAAAGTATAGTCGTGCAAGCATCCCACGTTTACATCTGCCATATTTGTAAGTTCAACATTGCTTGCTCCATCCACCAAATTTTCTGCTATTATATACATTGGATAAAATGATGTAACTATTTTTGTAATACCATCATCTTTGTTTATATTTTTATTTCTATTTATATTCAATACTGCAATTACAGTAATTAAAACCAATACTACAATTGCTATTGCAACGTATTTTATATATTTTGAATACTTTGCATCTAGTTCTATTTTTAATTCTTCCTCTGACTTTGTTTTATTATTTCCCTTTTCATTTTTTGTTTTATTGTTTTTCTTGTCTAGCTTAGTTTTCTTTTTTTCCTTCTCTGACTTTGTTTTCTCATTTTTATTTGGCATAGATTATCTCCTTTTTTCTTAAATCATACAATACAATAATACCATTTTTTGTATTATTTTTCAATATTTATATGATATGGACTAAGATTTTTTTACAAAAAATATAAGTGTAATTAATTATAAAATTATTTATTATAATCTTTACACTTATATTTCTTTTAATTATTAAATTAATAACTTCCTTTTTTATTATTCAGCTGTATATGGTAATACTGCTATTTGTCTTGCTCTTTTTACTGCTAGTGTTATATCTCTTTGATGTTTTGCACAAGCTCCTGTTGCTCTTCTTGGAAGTATTTTGCCTTTATCATTAACAAATTTTCTTATTTGATCAGCATTTTTATAATCTAATACTAAATCTTTATCTGCACATAAAGGACATACTTTCTTTCTCATTTTTCTGAATTTTGGATTGTAATCACTATCAGTATTATTGTTTCTATTATTTCTTCTATTCTTTTTGTTGTCTGCCATTTAACTCTACCCCCTTCGTCTAAACTTTCTATACTCTATTTTTTTCTTACACATTAAAATGGTAAATCGTCTCCTGAAGATATTTCAAAATCTGAATTTCCACCAGCATTTGGCATTGCTCCAAATGTAGCATCAAAATTTGCAGATGATACGTCTGCATCTCTTTTGCTATCTGCAAAATATGCTTCTTCTGCAACAACCTCTGTTACATAATGCTTTTGTCCTTGGTCATCATCCCAAGTTCTAGTTTGAATTCTTCCTATTATACCTACTTGTTGACCTTTTTTGAAGTATTTGCTACAAAACTCTCCAAGCTTTCCCCAAGCAACAATATTTATAAAATCTGCTTGTCTTTCTTCTCCTTGTCTTACAAATCTTCTATTAACTGCTAAACTAAAAGAAGCTACAAGTGTGTTACTTGTTTGTGTATATCTAACTTCTGGATCTCTAGTTAATCTTCCCATTAAAATTACTTTGTTCATATTTTACACCTTTTACCTTTCTTAAGGCCCCCGAATGGGTTATAGTAATTTTATTACTATTTTTTAACAACTATGAATTTGATTATTTCATCAGTGATTCTATAGTTTCTTTCAAGCTCTGCAATTAGTTTTGGATTAGCTTCAAAGTCATATACTACATAGTATCCTTCTTTGTTTTTGTTAATTTCATAAGCTAATTTTTTCTTTCCTAATTCATTAACTTGTTCTACTTTTCCATCAGTGTTAATTAATGTTTGGAATCTTTCTATTAACTCCTTTAGAGCATTTTCTTCAACATTAGGATTAACAATGATAACACTTTCGTATTTATTCATTCTTTTACACCTCCTCATGGATATATAACCTATGAACTAGTCATAAGTAAGGATTAAAAAATAGCAACGCTATTTTTTTAACGCTACTATTCTATCATCATTTTATAAAAAAATCAAGTATAATTTGGTAAATTTACATAATCTTTTTTCTCTGAGTTGACACATTTTCAAAAATATAGTAATATACTATCTATAACTTTAAGAATAGCTTTACAAATAATAAAAATTTATAAAGAGAGGAGTTATCATTTTTTAACCAGAATTATATAAATATAGTAATTGTTTAAATAGATTTGGTTATTGTTTTAGCGCCTGGACATAGGGTATTTCTTTTAGTTTTAACTAAAAATTTATTAAATTCACTATGTTGACGAGGTAGAGGCTTATCGAAAGATTCGGCGGATGGTCTCTTGGTACTAGATTACTACCACAAATATTAGTTAAAGCCTTGCAGTGATGCAAGTATACAAAGCTAATAGAGTAGTCTTTATTTGTAATGCTTTCTTAAAAATAGGTGTTCATAAATTTATATTAAACAAGAACACTTTTAACTTTAAGGAGGTATTTTTATGTGTGGTATTGTAGGATACGTTGGTAGCAAAAAAGCTACACCTATACTAATTGATGGTCTTTTATGTTTGGAGTACAGAGGTTATGACTCTGCCGGAATTGCAACTATAGAGAAAGATGTAATTAAGGTTATGAAAGATAAAGGTAGAGTAAATAACTTGTATAATTTGGAAGGAATAAATGATTTAGAGGGAACTGTGGGTATTGCGCATACTAGATGGGCAACACACGGCAAACCATCTAAAGAAAATTCTCACCCTCATATGGATAATAGCAATACATTTGCAGTTGTTCATAATGGTATTATCGAAAATTATTCTGAACTAAGAGATTTTTTAAGTTCTAAAGGATATAATTTTATCTCTCAAACAGATACAGAGGTTATTCCTAACTTAATACATTATCATTATACAAACGGACCTGAATCTGTAATTGAGGATAATCACGAAAGAGTTTTAACTGCAGTAAAATCTGCTGTACAAGATTTAAAAGGAAGCTATGCAGTTGAGGTTATTTCCCCTCTATGCCCTGATGAGGTTATTGTGGTTAGAAAGGATAGTCCACTTGTTATAGGAAAGGGTACAGATGGAAATTATATAGCATCAGATATTCCTGCTATATTAAAGTACACTAAAGATTTTTATTTATTAGATGATAATGAATTTGCAGTAGTTACTGCTGATAAGGTTAAATTTTATGATAATAGCCTAACAGAGCATAACAAAGCAATTAAAAATATTGAATGGGATGCAAATGCAGCCGGAAAAGATGGATATGAAGATTATATGCTTAAAGAAATTTTTGAGCAACCATCTGCTATAAGAGAAACAATCGGTTCAAGATTCCGTTTAGGAGAAAAATGTTCTTTTGATGATATGGATATTTCTAAAGAGTATTTGAGCAAAGTAAATAAAATATACATTGTTGCTTGTGGTACAGCAATGCACGCTGGATTAGCTGGCAAAAATTTAATAGAAAAACTTTGCAAAATTCCTACAGTGGTAGATATTGCATCAGAATTTAGATACAGAGACCCACTTATTGATGAAAATACACTTTGTATATATATAAGTCAGTCTGGTGAAACAGCTGACACCATTGCAGCTTTAAAACTTGCTAAATCTAAAGGTGCCAAAACCCTTGCAATTTCTAACGTTATTGGAAGCTCTATTACAAGAGAGGCAGACTATTCTATTTACACTCACGCAGGCCCAGAAATTGCTGTTGCATCTACAAAGGCATATACTTCACAAGTTGTTCTGCTTGCAATTCTCGCAATGCATTTTGCTGAAATATTAGGAACTTGTGATGCAGCTTGTATAGAAAGCTTGAAATCTGACTTGATAGATTTACCATCTAAAGTAGAGCAAATATTAGACAACATAGATATAGTTAAAGCTTTTGCAGAAAAAGTATATACAGAAAAAGATATGTTCTTTTTAGGCAGAGGCACAGATTATAATGTTGCATTAGAGGGATCTTTAAAATTAAAAGAAATATCTTACATCCATTCAGAAGCTTATGCTGCAGGTGAATTAAAGCACGGCCCAATAGCACTTATCGAAAATGGTGTAACAGTTGTAGGTATTATTACAGACGACAAATTGGTTGAAAAATCTATTAGCAACATTCAAGAAGTTGTTACAAGAGGAGCAAAAACTTTAATTATTACAAATCAAATATTACCTAACAGTCACTTTGATTACGTAATAAATATTCCAAAAACTAATCCTCTAATTTCACCAATACTTTCTGTTGTACCAATGCAACTTTTGTCTTACTATATTGCTAAGGCTAAAGGATTAGATGTAGATAAACCACGTAATCTTGCGAAATCTGTTACAGTAGAGTAGTTTGAATTTTAATATAATTTAAAAAGAGGTTGATTAAAATATGCTTAAAAAGCTCAAAAATCAGCCTCTTATCTTTGTTAAGTTTTACATTTGTAATTATGTATATTTTTATGATTTATAATAAAAGAATTTAATTAAATAATTGATTGAAATAATTAAAAATTTCTTTTTTATGTACTTTAAAAAAATTAGTCTTATCTTGCCTTACATTAAAAATATATCTGATATAAATAATATTTTCTTCTTCTAGAATAAAATAAATGATTCTAAACTTTTCGCAAATTCGTTCTCGATAACGTTTATCAGGTATTTCAAGAACGTATCTACCAATATACGGAAAATCTTGTAGCTCCTCAATATATGAACGAATTTTTTTATAAAATTCTAATTGCATAACTCAGTGATATTTTCGAATTATAGTCAAATAATTCTAATAAATCACTTCTAGCTCTTTGCGTTATTATAACTTTCATATACCTCCTCCATTTCAGCTTTTACTTCGTCTAATGTATATACCCTACCATTTTTTATATCATCTTCACTTTCTTGGAGTTTTGCAAAAAATACTAAATTATATATAATATCATATAGAGTATTTTCTTTTGTGTTAATTTGATTTAAAGTTTTTTTCATAAAATCCATTTATATAAACCTCCTTTTAATTTGGCTTTTTGTCTTCAAGCATCTCTTTTAATGTTTCATAGTTCAAATGCTTATCAGTGCCTGGAATAATAGTTGTTTCATCTTCTCCATATCTTTTTATATATTCCATCATTAGTTTAAATACCATTTCTGTTGGCTTTAAGCCATCAAAATAATCATCAGGTACAGAATTAACAATATCTATCATTCTCTGCTTTACATTTGGCATATTTTCTGGCTCCTTTCTTTAAAATATGTTAATAGTATACCATAAAAAAATTTAAATTACTACAATTTACCCGTAAAATTATTTTTAAAATTATAAGTAATAGTGCCCCTGGTAATCCCAATAATCCCACAAGTACAGATGTTAATATATTCAATCCAATATGAAAGCCAAAATTTGCACCAATTAAATTTATAATAAATATACACACGCCACCAAGAACGGAGTTAAATACCAATTTTAATATGCTTTTTAGTGGCCATATAAATATTTTTCCTAATATAAATAAAACGATTATACAAGTTAAAATAGTTATAACTGAATTAAAGTCCAATTTAATCACCTCTTTAAATGCTCTTACTTATTTTTATGATTAAATTTGGACAAATATTACTATGCTTTATTTTTTCTTATATAAATTTCATTTATCATATCTAAAACTATACCCTTTTTTTGTGCTTTCTTCATTAAGTAATCTAATTTTGTTTGATTTGCTTTTATTTGATACGAGTAGTAATCTATAAGCCCCTCTTCTGCAAATTCAAAATTTTTTTGAGCTGAATCCAATTCATTTTTAGTTTTTATTATACTTACAATAAGCTCTAAATTTTTCTCTTCTTCCGACTTGTCCTCAATTTTATTTTCTCTTACATATTCTTGATATGACATAGGCTACCTCCATTATTTATAAACTAATTATTACCATTATATGCAGTTACTGTAAAATTATTCGTCCTTTATTGCTAAATTAAGTGTATTATGTGTTCTGAATTTTATATTTTTGCAATAGGTTAGAGTAAACTTCTAAAAAAAGTATTTCAAATATGTCGGTCCAGCTACTTTCTCGTAGAAATTCTAAATTGATTTTATGGCACCCTTCCATCAGAGATGAACTCTTTCCATAAAATCAATCGAGAATTTCTAACTCAAAGTACTCTCCATTCCATATTTTCATACTTTTTTTATAAGTCCACTCTAACCTAAATCAAATAAAATTTTAGCTTATTTAGAACACATAATATACTAATTTAGCAATAATTTTACCCCTTGTACCAAATTTTCTTGATTTTTCCATAAAAAAATGATACTATACTTAAGTATAAAGATTGTATAACAATAATAAATAAAATAATTAACTATAATACTTACATTATAATTTTTAGAAAATAATTTTGAGCATTTAATTGCTCAGGTTGGAGGTTTATATGATAGACATTAAATTTTTAAGAGAGAATCCAGATGCAGTTAAAGAAAACATCAAGAAAAAATTTCAAAACCATAAACTAGTTTTGGTTGATGAAGTTTTAGAGCTTGACAAGAAGAACAGAGATGCAAAACTTGCAGGCGATGATTTACGTATGAAAAGAAATTCTTTAAGTTCTGAAATAGGTAACCTAATGAAAAACGGAAAAAAGGACGAAGCTGAAAAGATAAAAGCTGAAGTTCAAGAAATAAATAAAAAACTTGAAGAAAATGAAAAATTAGAAGCTGAATATTCTAGCCAAATAACAGAAAGAATGATGAAAATCCCAAATATGATTCACGAATCTGTTCCTATTGGCGAAGATGATAGCAAAAATGTAGAAATAGAAAAATTTGGAGAGCCAGTAGTTCCAGATTATGAAATTCCATATCATGCAGACATAATGGAAAGTTTTAATGGTTTAGACTTAGACTCTGCACGTAGAGTTGCAGGAAATGGATTTTACTATCTAATGGGAGATATTGCAAGACTTCATTCTGCAATTTTATCTTATGCAAGAGACTTTATGATAAATAAAGGCTTTACTTATTGTGTGCCACCTTTCATGATTCGTAGCGATGTTGTTACAGGTGTTATGAGTTTTGAAGAAATGGATGCAATGATGTATAAAATAGAAGGTGAAGACTTATATTTAATTGGAACTAGTGAGCATTCTATGATAGGAAAATTTAAAGGACAAATTCTAAAAAAAGAGGATATGCCATATACTATGACTTCTTATTCTCCATGTTTTAGAAAGGAAAAAGGAGCACATGGTATAGAAGAACGTGGCGTTTACCGTATACATCAATTTGAAAAACAAGAAATGATAGTTGTATGTGAGCCAGAAGATAGTTGGAAATGGTATGACAAGTTATGGTCATATACAGTAGAACTATTTAGAAGTATGGATATACCTGTTAGAACACTTGAATGTTGCAGTGGTGACCTAGCAGACTTAAAAGCTAAAAGTTGTGATGTTGAAGCTTGGAGCCCAAGACAAAAGAAATATTTTGAGGTTGGAAGTTGCTCTAACTTAACAGATGCACAAGCAAGACGTTTAGGAATTAGAATTAAAGGCGAAAAAGGCAACTACTATGCACATACTTTAAACAATACTGTAGTTGCTCCACCACGTATGCTAATTGCTTTCTTAGAGAACAATTATAATGAAGATGGTAGTGTAAATATACCAGAAGTACTTCGTCCATATATGGGTGGAACAGAAAAATTAGTACCAAAAAAATAGCAGAGTGCGTGGACAAGAGGGACTACTGCCTTTTGTCCACACTTTTGCTTAACTTTCTTTATAATAATAAGATAATAGTTAAATTTGTGGACAATAGTAAGGAGTTAGTTTAAATTGAAAGAAATTCTTCATTACAATGTGTGCTTTTAAAGCAAAATACGAGAAAGGAATGAAATTTAAGATGATAATTAAAAATCCAGAATTTAAGATTTCTGCAGTTAGTCCTAAGCAATATCCAAATGATGGTTTACCTCAAATTGTTTTAGTTGGTAAATCTAATGTAGGTAAGTCTTCTTTTATAAATACTATGGTAAATAGGAAAAAACTTGCTAGAACAAGTAGTGAGCCCGGAAAAACTAGACAAATAAATTTTTATAGTATGGATAACAAGTTTTATTTTGTAGATTTACCCGGATACGGCTATAGTAAGATGTCTAAAGAGGAGCAAGTTCGTGTTGGTAGCTTTATAGAGGAGTATTTAAGCAAATGCCAAAATATTGCTTTAATAATATTCTTAATTGATATTAGGCATTCTCCAACAGAAAATGATAGGCTAATGTATAATTATGTTATAAATGCAAATAAGCCTTGCATAATTATAGCAAATAAGGCAGATAAAATTGCTGTAACTAAGGTAGATGCACAAGTTAAAGCTTTGCAAGATGAACTAAATCCACTAAAAGATTTTACCTTTTTACCATTTTCAGCAGAAAGACGCATTTACAGTGAGAAAGTTTGGGAAGAAATCGAGAAATTTATTTAGTTCTTAATTTGTTGTATTATGTAAGTCTTATAGCGAGCAAAGTAGGCTTAAAATTTTTCTTTGAGTGCTTAGGGTTGGCACCAAAAAGCATACAAAGTGTTTAACGAACGTTAGTGAGTTAATACAATTTGTGCGATGTTGGGGGCCGAAAAGAAAAATTTTAAGCCTACTTTGCTTGTTTAGTATATTTTTTATGTAAATTTATTGACTTTACCAGCTTTTTGTACTATAATATATGTTATCAGGTTTTATACTTGAAATAATAATAAGGGAGGCCATACATTATGGCAAAAAAACCTACGTTCGCATTTTTGTTCCCCAGTGTGGAAGCTGCAGAGGATTTCCTCAAGTACGCTAGTGCGCACATGAAATCTTCTCTGGCACAGCACCCTGTCAACAACTCCGTTGTTGATAAAAAGCGGGTCCTCGTAAGCGGTACTGGTAGCAACGTCTATGACTGGCAGATGAGATGCGAGCTCGTAGAGTACGCAAGATCCCTTGGTGGGGATGTTGTTCCTAAGCATGTCTAAAGCGCTTAGTAACTAGTCCTACCGCAAACTACCGGGAGTCCACTGGACTCCCGGTTTCTTTTATTTATGTACTTTTTTACTTCTCTTTATTTTTATATACTATTTAATTTTCAGTATCTTTCTCTTCTTTTTCCACTTTTCTTACTATCATCTTAAGGGCTTTTGGTCTTTCCAGCATTATTGTATGTCCACAACCAAGGCACTTTAATTTAAAGTCTACACCTACCCTAGTAATTTCCCATAACTTACTTCCACAAGGATGTTGTTTTTTAGTTCTTACTACATCTCCTACATTGTATTCCATTACCAGTCCTCCATTTACCTCTTTATTAAAAATATGTATGTTTACCTATTAAAAATAAACATACATACTAATTTTATTAAATCCTATTATCTCATTGCCCTTTCTAAACGTTTTGTCACTACTTCTTTTCCTAGCACTTGCATTATTTCGTACATATCTGGAGTATTTGTTCTTCCTGTTAAAGCTACTCTTAAAACTGTACTTACATCTCCAACATGTGCTTTGTATGCATCTGGGTTTGCTTTGTATTCCTTTACTTCTTTTGCATAGCCTAATTCCCCTGCTAATTCCTTTATTCTGTCAAACCATGCTTGCTTATCGTCTTTTTCATTATAATACTTGTCTATGTACAATTTTAAAATTTTATTTATTTCTTCTTTATCATTTATTACTTGGTATGGATATTCCATATCTTTATTAGAGAAAAGAGCATCATACATATATTCTATATTATACATTACGTCAGACCATTTTGATATGTCTTTTCTAGGCTTTTTATTTCCTCTTTCTATTCCAAATACTTTTAGAGCATAATCTTTATCTTCTAAAACTTTCTCTAATTCTTTATCATATTCTTGTGCCCATTTAAATGAGTTTTCGTATACTTCTTCAGCTGTCATTCTAGATATTACTGTTTTTCCTATATCCAGTAATTTAACCATGTCAAATAAAGCACCACTTACACTCATTTTGTTTAATTGAAAATCAAATTCGTCTAAAGATTTATCTGGATTTGCTCTTCTCCAATTTTCAAATGTAGAGTTTGCTATATTCAAAAGATATTCTTTTACAGCATCTACTGGTATTCCCTCTTCTTTGTAATAGCTTACTGCTGCTTCTGGGTCTTTTCTTTTACTTAGTTTACGTTTATTTCCATTATCATTTTTCATTATTGGTGAAATATGTGCATACTTAGGTGCTTTAAATCCTAGCTCGTGGAATAATTGTAAATGTAAAGGAACAGATGATAGCCACTCATCACTACGTATTACAAGTGTTGTTCTCATTAAATGGTCATCTACTGCATGCGCAAAATGGTATGTTGGAAGGCCATCTGCTTTTATTATAACTATGTCTTGGTCATTTTCTGGAAAATCTACATTTCCTTTTATTAAATCGTGATGTTTTATTTTTCTGTCTTCTCTGCCTGGAGATTTAAAACGAATGATGTAATTTTCTCCATTTTTTATTTTTTCTGCTGCCTCTTCTACACTTAAGTTTCTACATTTTGCCCATACGCCATAATATCCTGTCCTTACTTTGGCACTTTCTTGTTTTTTTCTTGTTTCTTCTAACTCCTCTGTAGTACAAAAGCATGGATATGCTTTTCCTTGCTCTAACATATATTTTGCATAAGATTGGTATATTTCTTTTCTTAAAGATTGTTTATATGGTCCATAATTTCCCTTTTCTTCAGTTTCTGTAACCATACCTTCATCTGGTAATATATCAAAATCTTTTAAAGAATTTACTATTCCTGTAACACCATTTTCTACTTCTCTTTTTTGGTCTGTATCTTCTACTCTTAAGAAAAATACACCGCCTGTTTTTTTAGTCATCTCTTTTGCAACTAAGGCTTGGTATAGTCCACCAATATGCACAAATCCTGTTGGGCTTGGTGCAAATCTAGACACAACTGCTCCTTCAGGCAAATTTCTTTCTGGATATTTTTCTTCGTAGTATGAAATGTCCTTTGCGTCTGGAAATATTAAATCTGCTAAGTCTTTATAATTCATAAATCTCCCTCTCTTTTTTATGTGAACAAAAAGGATTGTTCCTTTAGTTCGTTGCTTAAAAATTTCTTGTATATTATATATTATTTTTTAGTAATTTACAATAGTAATATTTTTATTTTTCTATTTACATAATTGATTATTTATAGTAAAATATATTTGCACTATAAGTTAAAGGAGAACTAAATCATGAAGCAGACTTTGTATATAAACATTGATGATTCTGGAAAACTAGTAGATACCGAAAAGGTTGCTATTTATGCAGGATTAGTCTTTACATCTAAAAAAGAAAAAGATAGATTTATTACTCAATATCGCAGTATCGTACAAAATATAAAATGTAAATATTGCAACCAGAATATTGCGATTTGTAGAAGTAATAAATCCTGCCCTGAATTAAAACATAATATGTTAAAAGCTAAACATAATAGGCAACTTATGAATTATATCAAAAAATATTCCACAATATGTTGTATAATAAATAATGATAAAGTATATCCAAATATAAAAGCAGATACTGCTTCTAGAGGTAGATTTTTAGATTATTCACTAAAGTTGTTAATAAAGCAAGTGATAAAGAATATGATTAGAGAAAAGAAAATAAATCCAGATTTACCAATTAAATTAGTAATAAATATTGATGAGCAAACAACTAAAACTAATGGATATTATAATCTACGAGATGGCATTATTGAAGAATTAAAATACGGGATTTTTAATTACAATTATAGTTATTTTAATACACCAATAGTAAATTCTGATTTAGAAGTAGATGTTTGCTATCAAAAATCTGAAAAAAGTTACCTAATTCAAGCATCTGACTTAGTAGCAGGAACAGTTCGTAGACTTTACCTAAATAATACAAATAATCTATTAGAATTTTCAAAAAGAATAGAGTTCATAAATTATAAAATTTTTTTACCATAAAATCTATATAGTAAATGAAAAGAGGCTACTTAAGTAGCCTCTTCCCAACTAGACTGACGTACTTAACATACGCTTAATTATTTAAAATCAGTATCTAGCTATCGACCGAACAAAGGTATATTGCCTTCTGGTATAATAATTGTAACATCTTGAGAAAAAAATGTCAACAATTATATCTTTATTTTATTCAAAAAATGAAAAAATATTCTTCTACTACAACAAAAATTCTACACTTCCATAATAATAGGCAAAATCATCGGATTACGTTTAGTTCTTTGGAATATATAGTCTCTAAGGTCATCTTTTAATGTTGATTTTATTGTTGACCAATCTCTTACTCCCTCTTCCTCAAATGTTTTTACTTCTTGTTTAATAACTCTTTTTACATCATCCATTAGGGTTTCAGATTCTCTAACATATACAAATCCTCTAGATACAACGTCTGGTCCTGACACGATTTCTCCTGTAGAACTATCCATTGTCATAACTATTACTATCAATCCATCTTGTGATAGATGTTGTCTATCTCTTAATACTATGTTTCCAACATCTCCAACTCCTAAACCGTCTACTAGTATTTTTCCTGATGGAACTGAAGTTGTTATTTTAGCTTCTTTTTTGTTTAGTTCTAGTGTTTTACCATTTTCTAGTATAAATATATTTTCTGCTGGTATTCCCATTTCTTTGGCTGTTTCTGCATGTGCTCTTAATTGTCTATATTCACCATGAACTGGCATAAAGTATTTTGGTTTTGCAAGTGAAATTATTAGTTTTTGCTCTTCTTGGCAAGCGTGTCCTGATACGTGAACATTTTCTAATGCACTATATATAACTTCTGCACCAATTTGCATTAAGTCGTTTATTACATTTGATACCAATTTTTCATTTCCTGGAATTGGAGTAGCAGAAATTATTACCATATCATTTGGTGTGATTACTACTTTTTTATGCTCTCCTGCAGCCATTCTTGTTAAGGCTGACATAGTTTCTCCTTGGCTTCCTGTTGTTATTATTACTAATTGGTCATCTGTATAATTTTTTATCATATCTATGTCTATAAACATGTTTTCTGGTGCATCAATGTAACCTATTTCTCTAGCCGTTTCTATCATGTTTATCATGCTTCTACCACAAACTGCAATTTTTCTACCATATTTTTCAGCAGAATTAACAATTTGTTGCACTCTGTGTACATTTGATGCAAATGTTGCTACAACTATTCTTTTTTTGTTGTTTTGGAATAGTCTATCAAATACATCTCCTATTGTTCTTTCTGACATAGTATAACCTTTTCTTTCAGAGTTTGTACTATCTGACATTAGTGCTAAAACACCTTTATTTCCAAGTTCAGCAATTCTTCCTAGGTCCATTATTTTGTCATCAATAGGTGTAAAGTCTACTTTAAAGTCTCCTGTGTGTAGTACAACGCCTACTGGTGTGTGTATTGCAAGCATTACTGAGTCTGGTATACTATGGCTACTTCTAATAAATTCTACTTTAATATTTCCAAAGTTTATAGTTTGTCCTTGTTCTACTGTAACTAGTTTTGTAGAAGCAAGTAATTTATGCTCCTCTAATTTGTTTTTGATTAGTCCTACTGTTAGTCTAGTTGCATAAATTGGTATATTTATTTGTTTTAATACATAAGGAATTGCTCCTATATGGTCTTCATGTCCGTGTGTTACCACTAAACCTTTTATTTTTTCCTTATTTTTCTCTAAATATGTTATATCTGGTATTACTAAGTCTACACCTAACATATCATCTTCTGGGAACTCTAGTCCACAGTCCACTAAAACTATTTCGTTTCCATATTCAAAAACAGTTATGTTTTTTCCTATTTCGTCTAATCCACCAAGTGGTATAATTTTTAAATTATCTTTTTTAAACTCAAATTTTGGTGTATTATTCCTTTTCTTTGATTCCATTCTTCTTGATATGTTTTCTTTTATTTCATTTGCGTTTGGTTTGTTTTCAATTTTAACTTCTTTTTCACTAAGTTTGTTTTCATTTCTTGGTTTTCTTTCATTATAACCATTCTCGTTTCTTACTTCTTTTTTATTAGAATTAGATTGCCCTTCGTCTTTTCTTGTATTTCTTCTAGGCATTCTTCTTTTTTTTGTTTCTGTTTTTATAAAAACAGTTTTCTCCATTGTATCATTGTTTTCCATTTAAGTTAAATCTCTCCTTTTCTAAATATATTTTCGTTTTATGTCACTAAAAAATAAATTTATATACAATCTAATATAAAAATCTCTTTTATTTACAATTACATTTTATCCATATTTTTTATATGTATTCAAACTTTCTAAATATACATATAAAAAACAAAAGTAATTTATATAATATTATAAATTACTTTTAATTTTGCACAAAAACATTATAAAATTGATTTACTTACACTTCTATTTTTCCATTATCACATAAAACATGCCTATTATATTTTCCGGACCATAAGCATATTTCTATATTATCTATAATTTTATAATCTCACTTTAATAATTTACAATATTATATTCTTCAAACTATATATAAATCTCTTCTTTACCGTATTTTGGTAACAACTGTAAACTATTATACTATGTTTTATTATATTTGTCAAATCTGACTAGAGAATTGCTCCTATCATACCAGCATCATTCTTTAATTCTGCTAGTAATATTTTAGGTATATCATCTTTGTTAAATGTATATTTTCTTTTTTTCATTTCTGTCACAAGTTTTTCATAAAATAAATCTTTAAAATATACAAAGCTACCTCCAAAACTGATTGCTTCTGGCTCAAAAACATCAATTACATTTGATAGTCCTATTATTAGGTTATCTATATATTCATCTATTAATTTTTTTATTTCATAGCTATCTTTATTTCTTTTTATTTCTTCTAGTAACTCTTCTGATGTTATATTATCTATATTTAGTAACTTTTTAGCTTTCTCTTTAAATCTTTTCATCGCGCAATATGTTTCAAAGCAACCCTTTTTACCACAATTACATTGCTCTCCATTTCTATCTATCACAATATGTCCTAACTCGAATCCAATATGTTTATTTGCTTGTAACAACTTTCCATTAAGAAATACAGCAGAACCAATTCCAGTACCCAAGCATAAAAATACAGCATCATTGTATTCTTTTAGAGAACCATATTTAAACTCTGCTAAACCTGCTGCTTTTGAATCATTTTTTAATTTTATTGGTATATTATGCTTTTCCAAAATACTTTTTAATTCTAACTTTTCTATGCCTAAATTTACTAAATTTGAAATAGTTAAATCATTAACTTTTGGATTACCTGGACTTGCTATTCCTATTAGTTCTATGTTGTTATTTTGTTTAAACTTGCTTATGTAAAAATCTATTATTTCTAAAATTTCTGATTCTATATTTTCTTTTTTTTCAATATCCATTTCAAATTTTTCCAAAATTTCATTCTCATCATTTATTAAAGCAATTCCAATATGGCTTCCACCTAAATCAATTCCAATTTTCATTTTTTTATCATCCCTTTCTACAAAAAATTTAGCAAATAATGTATGTTTAAAATTTTTATTGGAGTTCTTAAGGTGGGGACCGACAAGTTTACAAACTGTAAAATTAAGCGTTAGCGAAAATTTATACAGTTTGTACGTAGTTGGGGGCCGACAATAAAAATTTAAAACATACATTATTTGCTTTTTTTATAAATATTATATTGGCAAATCTACCGCGTCAAATAGCCATGTACCCATATATAATTGTATACATGGAACTATAATTACGATAACTAGGAATATTAAGAATATACCAACTATAGAATATACTACTTGTGGTAATACCGCCATAACTTTTTGCATTAAGTTGTTTATATCCATTTCCATATATTCTACTATTTTCCTCATCATTTCTGGTAAGTCTGTTTGCATACCTATTTTTAACATTTCTGTTTGCATTGATGAGCAAAGTCCAGAATTTTCAAATGGTTCTATCCAAGATGCACCAATTAATATATTGTTTATTGCTGTTTCAATAATTGAAAGTAGTACATAGTTTTTAACAACCGCCTTACTAACTTCTAATGATTCCTGAATTCTCATTCCATTTTCTAGGTTTAATAGCATTGCTCTCATAAGTCTTGAAAAGTCCATTGCAAATATCAATTTTCCGAAAATCGGCATTTTATATTTAAAATAATGAAAATTATATTTTCCTTTTGGTGTATTTACATATAGCACTACAAGACCTGTGACTATTGCAATCATAATTACTGGTATATACCAAACATTAATAAATCCATTACAAAAATCAACAAACCATAATGTTATTTCTGGCAATGTTTCTGTTGTCCCTGCATCTGAGAAAGCATCTTGTATCATTGGAATAATATATGCAACACCAAAAATTAAAATTGCAATTATTGCCAATAATTGTAGTACATTTGGTATTATAATTTTTCTTAATCTATTACCTGTTGTATCTACGTCCTCAAGATATTTAACTGCTTGTTCTAATGATTTTGTTAGCGATCCTGATAATTCTCCAACTCTTATCATATTCGTATAAATATAAGGAAATATATTTGAATAGTATTCCATTGTTGTATACATGTATTCTCCGGATTCAACTCCAGCTAAAATATCCTGTAAAACTCCTCTTAACGAAAGATTCTCTGTACTATCAATAATAGTACTTAGTGCATGTATATTATTGAAGTTTGCCTTTTTTAATAAATAAAAGTTTTGTGTAAATATTACAATATCTCTTGTAGTTATTTTTTCATCTCTTGATAATGCTAAATTTACTCTTTCCTTTAATGAAGGTTTTGTTCTTTCTCTACCTTGCATTATATTAGCAGAATCAGCTTGTTTCATAATATCATCGATATCCATTATATTTCTTCTGTTTGCTTTAGCTTTTCTGCTTTTATAACCAACTTGTATAATGCTTATAGGAAGTAAATCATTATTTTTTAGCTTTTTTACGAGATTGTTTTTGTTTACATCCTCTACTCTATTTCGCACGATCTGTCCTTTTGACGTTACTGCTCTATAAATATATTCTGGCATTTTTTCTCCTTTCTACAAAATATTAATTACTGATCTATTTATTAATTTTTTCTTTCTTTATTTTTAATTGCATTATAGTTCTATTTAATGTTTCTATATTTTTTTCTTCAATTTGTGCCTTTGCTTGATCTAACGTTATAACATCATCCACAAATAACTCAGCAATTGAGTTTATTAAACCTATGCTACCTTTTTCTAGATTACTTTGAATAGCATCTTCTATTTCTGATACACTTATTTTTTCTTTTCTTATTATACCAGAAACAATGTTATCTACAACCATTACTTCTGGAACTAATACTAACTTTCCTGATTTTGATGGTAATAATCTTTGAGAAATAACAAGCTTTAATAATGAAGATATTAAGTATTTTACTGTTTGTTGATCTCTTATTTCATAAAAGTTTACCATTCTATCGATAGTCTCTGCACAAGATTTTGTGTGAAGTGTTCCTATAACTAAATGTCCTGCTTCTGCTGTTTCTATTGCTGCCTCCATTGTTTCTCTATCTCTAATCTCTCCTATTACTAGTATATCACAGTCCTCTCTTAAACAGTTCTTTACACCATCACTATAGCATAAGCAATCTCTTCCTGCACCAATTTCTTTTTGCACTATAACAGATTTTTTACTTGTGTGTTTATACTCTACTGGGCTCTCTAGTGTTAGTATTTTTTTGTTCTGATTCTCATTTATTTCATTTATTAACGCATTTAAAGTTGTTGTTTTACCCGAGTTAGTTTTTCCTGTAACTAATATTAAGCCTTGTGGTTGATATGTCATTCTTCTTACTATATCTGGTACACCTAATTCTTCATATGTTGGTAATTCGTTTTTTATAAGTCTTAGGGTGAATATTGGTATTTCGTCTGCTAAAGAAATATTTACCCTTAGACGTATATCTTCAAATTCATACGACATATCTAGTTTTTTAGTTTCTTTAAAAACATTATCCTTATCCACATTTCCTCTTACAAAATAATCATATATATCATACATATCATCTTCTGATAATGGTGATGGGCATTCATATTCAATTAAATCTCTTCTAATTCTTAGCATAGGCTTTAAGTTACATATTAAGTGAACATCTGATGCATCTTTTTCCTTTGCTGTATCTAAAACTTTATCAATATCTATCATTGGTTACCTCCAAAATATTAATATAGGGCTAATTTATTATTTAACTCTTGCATATTTGTTATTCCTCTTATTACCTTGTTTATTCCATCAACAATTAGTGGAACATAACCAGATTTTAATGCTTCTTTTCTTATATCGATTGTAGATTTATTATCCACTATAAGAGTTCTTAGTTCATCATTTATTACTAGGATTTCAAATATACCAATTCTACCAAGATATCCAGTATTATTACATTTTTTACAACCAAAAGTATCAAAAGTTTTTTTGCCCTCTAAATCAAATTTGATATTGTATTTTTCCCCTATCTTTGCAATATATTCTTTTTCCTGGGTTGTATAATCTCTTTCTTTTGAACAATATGGACATACTTTTCTTACCAATCTTTGTGATACTGAAGTTGCCAAAGTACTAGAAATATCGTAATTTGATACACCCATTTTTCTAAGTCTTGTTATTACTTCTATTGCATCTATTGTATGAATTGTAGATAAAACATAATGTCCTGTTTGACCCGCTTGCATAGCTATTTCAGCAGTTTCTTGATCTCTTATCTCACCAACTAAAATTATATCAGGATCTTGCCTTAAAACTGTCCTTAATGATTCTGCAAATGTAACCTTTGGATCTACTTCTATTTGGTTTAGACCATTTATTCTTATTTCCACTGGATCTTCTATTGTTGTAATATTTATTTCTGGTTTATTCAAATAATCTATAATACTATATAATGTAGTAGTTTTACCTTCTCCTGTTGGTGCAGCTATAACTGTTATACTATTTTTCTTATTAAATGCATCCTTTACTAATTTTTCATCTTGTGGAAATCCTAAATCAAATATTGATTTTACATCTGCATTTTTCTTAAGCAATCTTAGAACAAATTTTTCTCCATATATATTTTTTTGTGAAGATACACGAATGTTATAATCTGGGTACAATATAATTCTACCATCTTGCGATTCTTGTTTTTCTTGATGCATATTAGATATTGCCTTTAATCTACCTACTATTTGAGCTTGTTTTTCCTTACTTATATTAGCTGCATCAATTAATACACCATCAATTCTATATCTTACTCTCATATTTTCTTGCATTGGCTCTATATGAATATCGCTTGCTCTTTTTTCCATAGCTGTTTTTATAACACTATCTATAAAACTAGAAACATCAGCATTAACATCTATACTTTCAGAACTTCCTGCAAAAGAATTTAGTATTAAATCTATATTTGTTTCGAAAGTAATATATTTTTCCATTATAAGACCTTTATTCAAAAGTAAAAGTCTTACTGTTTCAACAGCTCTTCTATTTGAAGTATCTGCAAAACAAACTTTTATTTTTCCATTTGACTCTTCAAAAGGTATTGCTTTATATTGTTTTGCAATGTCTAAAGAAATATAATCAAGTATATTTACTTTTATATCTGATTCTTTTAAGTATATTGCTTTTTCATCTAGTATTTCTCCCATTGCATTTATTAATACATAGGGGTCACAAAGTCTTAAAATATTTAATATATCTCCTATTTTTTTCTTAGGTTCTGCTTTTTGGTAGTCTAATGCTCTTTCAATATCTTCTTCTGTTACAATCCCTCTTTTTACTAGCTCTATTCCTAATGGTTGTCTTTTTTTTGAATCCATAGAACTTCTCCTTTCATTTGTTATTTATATATTTATATTATTTGCATTTTTATAAAGATTATTACCAATATCTTAAGGTAAAATCTACATCTTGCATTACAGATCTATTATCACTCTTTCCAATTTGCATGTTAACATTAATAATGTTCTTACTCATTGTTCCAACCTTGTATGGTTCTTCTTCTGTAAAAGTACATTTCATTATATATTCTGCTATTCTTAAATCATTTCTATATATTGCTCCATCTTTAAATGTATATGTAGGTCCGTTTTCAAATTCTATTGTTGTATCTGTTACTGTTGCAGAACTATAGTTTTTTATATCAGCTACAAAGAACATTGTAAATTTATTAAATTCACCTAAATATTTAGGAGTATCTAGTACTTCTCCAATGTTTCCATAAAAGTAAGTGCTCATTGTGGTCATTGCTGCCATAACTATTGAAAGAGCTAAAATATATATAACAAGTGATGTTAAGGTAATACCTTTTTGATTAGTTTTAATTTGCATTTAACTTTAAGCACTCCTTTCTAAAATAATTACATTTCTTTTATTTTTAGTCTTTGTACTTTATATTCTGTCGTTTCATCATCAAATTTATAACTTACCTTTAAATTTACTATTTTTATAACATCTTCCAAGTTTTCACCATAGTCCGAAAATTGTAAGTCTATATTAAATCCTGCTGGAATTGAGAATTTTTCTTTATAATATTTACCATCTGTATTTTGAGCATCTTCATATGAAATTTTATCAATATCTTCTAATATCTCTACCGCATAACTTGTCATTTGTGCCATTAGTCTTGTTTGCATATTTGTTTTATACACATACGTCATTAGTCCTGCAATTGTTCCAATAAAAATTGTTAATATTAAGCAACCAGCAAGTAAGTCTTGCATAGTAAAACCATTTTCTGATTTTAACTTAAATTTTATTCTTTGTATAATTTTTTTCATCATATCACCTAAATTTATAAATAAAATATCATAAAGTTTGTCGCAAGTAACACAATTATATTCGCTACACACATATAAAATCCTATTGGAATTTTCTCATTCTCTACTTTAACTTTTTTTACTACTTTGCTGTTTTTCTTGTGTAGTTTACATATTATTAATTGTATTGACGTAGCAAGTAATGTAATTATAACTGTACCAATATAAACAGTTTCATATGTAAATAGAACCATCAGCATTGATAATATTAGTATATCTATTGCATAACTATCTTGACCTTTTTTTCGTAAATATCCAATACTAAACAGTAATAATAAGCATGATAGTATTAAATAAATGACATATCCATAGATACTAGGATCATTTTCTATTATATATAGATATATCATATATATTGCAACACAAATAAAGCCAAATAAAAGAACTGGCTTTTCTATTCTTATTCTTTCTTTATCAATTCCTGCAATAATAAATAGTGTTGCTAAATACAATGCTCCAACTATTAAATATATAACAGTCTTGCTATTCATTGAAAATATACTTAATTTTATAGATAATGCAAATAATACAAAAACTAAACCAGATAATATTTCTAATAGCAAATATCTTATTCTTATTTTTTCTTTACAATATCTACATTTTCCACCTAAAAAAGCATAACTGAATATAGGAATCATATCCCAAAAACCTAATTTATGTTTGCATTTTGGACAATATGAACGTGTATGTGTTATATCTTGTCCTATAGGTATTCTATATACTGCTAGTGTAAAAAAGCTACCAAATAATGCACCTATGCAAAATATTAGTAAATATAATATATAGTCCATATGCCCTCCTTATTTTTAAAATAGAGGTTATACTTAAAATATAATTATATATTTTAAATTATATTTGACAAGTAATAACCTCTTTTATTATAGTTTAAAGAAATTTTAAACCGTTTAAAACTTTTCAAAAAATTAATCTCCACTGTATTTTTCTATTAGATTTGCAAATGATGAATCTATAAGATTTAAAGTTCTTTGTTCTGTTTCTGCTGATTCTTTATACATATCAGCACCTTGTTGTGCTCTATCAAATAGTCCTCCATTTACTGCAAATGAGATAGATACTGTTGCTAAAATTATTAATATAACTATTGTTATAACTAAAGCAACTAAAGTAATACCTTTTTCACTTTTAAACATAAAAAACTCCTCCTTTAAAATTTTTGTGTATATCTATATAAAATAAATATAACCTAAGTTACTTATGAATTAAATATATTACTATTTAATTCCTTCCTCATTAAAAAATGTTCCTGTTGAATTTTTATCTACTGTATCTGAATTATTATTATCATTATTATTGTTATTATTTCCAGTGCCATTTGCACTGTTTTCTTCATTTGTATTATTTGGATCTGTTGTACTTTCTAAAGCAAATGGATTTGCCTTTCCTTCTGAATAACTACCTGTTTGCTTATATATATTTAAATCTGCATCTGTAACTTCATAAGTTACTTCGATTTTTTCTGATTCTGTTATTTCTTCATCTATTTCATTTTTTACTTCATCAGGCGTACTATAAGCTTCTGGTTGTGGTACAACTCTATTTATAGGAATATAGTCATAAAACAGTATTCCTAATATTAATAATATGGCTATACTTAATAGTAATATTATAAAAATTTCTTTTATTACTGATTTTAGCATATTTTCCTCCATTTCTTTTATTGTGCAACATTGTTTGGATTTTCTTGATTTTGTATATCTGCTTGTGCATTATCATTAACTGATACTGTTGTATTCTCTATTTTAATTCTAACTCCTGTTACGTTAAATGTTGCTTGTAAATTGTCTTCAGAAGATGGTGTCATATGAAAATCCTCAATTCTAAAATCAAGTTCACTGTCATCTTCTAATGCAGATATAAAGTCCATTATTGCAAAATATTGTCCTACTAGTGTAAAATCCAAATTCTTTGTAACTTCATCTCCTGCATCACCAGTTTTTACATTCATTGTCAAATTAACGCCTTCTGTTCTAGCATATCTACCAATTTTTATACTCAAATATTCATATGTGTATGTTTCTTCGGTATTTGCTCTGCTTATTTCACTTTCTGTACTTACATTTGCTAAATTGTAATAGCTTTCCTTATTATCAAGTAAAATATCTATATTTTGTTTTAATTCAGTTTCTTTTGATTGTAAGTCACTTTTAATTTTTTTATTTGCTTCTTCTATCTTAGTTGTTAAATTGTCATTTAATTTTACAATTCCACTAGTACTTAATATTTCAAAATCTCCTATAGAAATTCCTTCAAATATAGTGAAGTATGCCAATATTATTAGTAATATAAGTAAAATAGAAATCAATAATTTTCTCATGGCAAATCCCCCTCTATAACCATTTTAACAAATTCGCCCTGTTTTTCTCCTTGTGTCGAAACCACATTGGTTAATATTCCATCTTCTTTGAGTTTTGCTTTGAAATATCCAAGTTCATCATAATATTGTGATTGTGCATATATTACAATATGTCTATCTTCATTATTCGATGTATTTTCAATTTCTGTTACTTGTACAGCTTTAGGTATACTAGATGCAATTTGCATAAGTAAATTTGGAATTGAACCTTTCAAACTCAAGTCATCTTCAATCTTATTGTTAATATTTCTAAGATTATTTTCCATATCTGTATATCTATTTGCTTTTTGTTTTACACTATTTATGTCACTTTCAGCTAAAGCTATTTGAACATCTGTAAAAGAGCTTACTTCTTCTGCTTCCGCTATTTTACTATTTATTCTGTTATCTAAATAAATTGAAAATCCAGAATATAGTAACGTAAGCATAACTACACCCATAGCACTTCTTAACAGCCATTTCTCTGTCGCGTCCAATTTTCCTTTCATGTTAAAATTAAAGTTTGTTTTTGTCTTTTTTTCTTTTTTTCCTAGACTCACATCTAATTTTAGCCAATCTGGCAATTGATCTGAAAGACTTGGCTTTTTAAAGTTCATATTTTTTATACCATAGCCTAATCCTTGCATACCAATTGCAATAGCTGAGTTTACTTCTATATAGTCTTTGATATTTATTTTTATACTATCTTTAACAAAATATGGTCTTAATATTTCACATTTTTCTGTTTGGAAAAATTCTTGAAAATATAAATCTATATTATTTACAACAGACATTGTCCCTGTTATATAAATTTTGTCAAATCTAATAGTGTTTGTTAATACATATTCTTGAACTTTTGTAGCTATCTTATATAATGTTGGCATTATATATTCTAGATACTCATTTTCTTCATCTTGTAATTCTTTTCCCTCCATAGTATATATTGTTGAGTTTTTACAAATTTCATATGCTTTTGAATATGAATTTTCCTTATTTGCAATTTTATCTAATATTTTTTCTGCGCCTTCATCTAATCGTGTAACATTGTATACTTTTTGATTGACAACAGTTGTAACTGTGGTCTTGTCCTCAATGTTTACAATTATTATATTTTCTTTTGGTTTTATTGAAGCAATGTTTGTAATGCTTGTACCAACCGGAGTTATTGTAGATACTTTATATTCGCTTAATGACTGTAATGATTTTGTAATTGATGATTTATTAGAAGAAACATGAATTATTTTTAATTTGTCTTTATCCTCAGGTTCATTAGAAATTGCATATCTAGCTTCAAAAGCATTTTTATTTAACTTTTTATCATAGCAATATGATTCAAACTCCGTATCTACTGCCTTTTTTAAATCATTTTTATTTAATAAACTGAACATGTAGAAATAATTATATGTTTCTTCAGACAAATTTATGCTGATTGGTATATTATAACTAAAAGTTTCTGAAACTATTTGATTTAAAGCTTCTCCAATTTTGTCATAAAACTTTATGCCAAATGATTCTATCTTTAAGAGCTCACGATCTTTAGTTACTTTTGCATATTTAATTACATTGTTTTCTATATATAATCCTAAACAGCTAGTCATTTTATTCTCCTTCGTTTTTTATTTGTAACATTATTATGTTTTACAAAATGTAACAAATAATACTTGTATTTTTTTCCTTCTTAAAAATTTCTACATTATTTTTTACAGTTCTGCTATTATTTTATCTTTTTTTATTAAAAAGTCAATATGCATTTATACGATTTAATATAAATGTAATATTCTTGTAATATTTTTGTAATATTTCTTTTGTTTTTTATAAAATTTTCATAAAAAAAGAATATAAAATTACAACTAATCTATTGTAATAATATATCCCTTTTTGTCATTTTTATTATACTAAGCAAAAATATAATAAAACTATTATTCCTAATATAATTCTGTAGTACCCAAACACTTTGAAGTCATGTTTTTTAATGTAATTCATTAAGAACTTAATTACAAACATCGATATAATAAACGATACTAGCATTCCAATTACTAATATTACTATCTCAGCAGTTGTAAATGCTAATCCGAATTTTAAAACTTTAAGTAAGCTTGCTCCTAGCATAGTTGGAATAGCTAAGTAAAATGTAAATTCTGCAGCATTTGCTCTTGATAGTCCAATTAGTAAGCCTCCAATAATTGTTGCTCCCGAACGTGAAGTTCCTGGAAATATTGCAGCTAGCAACTGAAATATACCTATTATCAATGCATCTTTATATGTAATTTCAGAATTTTTATCTTTGCCACCTCTTTTATTTTTATTCCAGTTTTCTACTACAATAAAAGCTACGCCAAAAACAATTAAAGCAATTGCTATACATGTTGGATTATAAAATAATTCTTCAAAAATTTCATCAAACAAAATTCCTATAATAGCTGCTGGTATGCAGGCAACTAAGATTTTGCCCCACAAATTCATAATGTTTTTATCAAAAAAAGATAAAATTCCTTTTGGTTTAATTGCTTTTTCTTTGTTTTTTGTAAATGGCCATATTTTTTTAAAATATATTAGTATAACAGCAAAAATAGCTCCTAGTTGAATAACTACCTGAAACATTGACCAAAATTCTGGTGAAACATTTTCAAATTTTATAAATTGTTCTGCTAAAATTAAATGTCCTGTACTGCTTATAGGTAACCATTCTGTTATTCCTTCTATAATTCCAAATATAATTGATTTTACAATATCTAAAAACATATCTTACTCCTTTTCTTTTTTACTTTTTGTATTATATCATATATTATTTTTATAATATATTAAAATTTTATTAATTTATCAATTGTTTCTTTTATATACCTTCCTGCTGTCTTTGGCATTTCTTTCCCTGGGATTCCTAAAGCAGTTATTACTTTTAATCCAAGCTTTTGTGCACTTGCTTTGTCAATTCCTCCTGGATTCGATGCCACATCTATTATTAAAACATTTTTATTAAATAATTTTAATTGTTCTTCTGTTAATACAATATGTGGTACTGTGTTAATTATTATATCAAATCTATCAGAGAATCTTGGCAATTCTGAATATAATAATGGAATATACCTTTTTTCTCTTATCCATGCCAAATCGCTTTCTTTTCGTGCTACACAATAAACATTAGCACCTAATTTGCTGAACCTATCACATAATATTTTTCCAATTCGTCCAAATCCACATATTAGCACATTGCTTTCATGTATTGTCTCTTCTCTTTCTTCTATTGCTATTTTTATTGTGCCTTCTACTGTTGGAATAGTATTTAAAATAGTAAGTTCTTCTATTTCTAATAAATCTACTAAATCTATGTTTTCTAATTTTTTTGTTTCTTTTTCTATATAGTAGTTTTTAGGAATTCCTCCTGCAAAAAATTTTTTATTAGAATTTTCTTTAAAAAGCATATTCTTTAATTCTTCCAATTTAATTTCTTTATTTGCAAATGGAGCATTTACAGTAATATTGTCTTTTGTAAAAGGCATGCCACTTACAATGTAATTTGAATTTTTAATAGTCTCTTCTATGCTGTTGCATAAAAAAATGTTGTTGTACTCTGCTTCTTCTATTTTTTTGTTATAGCCTTTTCCATTATCATAATATTTTTCTACACCATAAGTGTAAACGTTGTATTCTTCTGTTGCATACATCTCTGCAAGTCTTACAATTCGTAAATCTCCACCTATTATTGATATATTCATAAAATCATCAGCCTCCTATAATTTTATTATATGATGGAGGTTCTATTTAAGACCGGGCAAAGTATGTATTTTTTACTTTTGGTTGAAGTTCTTAAGGTGGGGACCGACAAGCTTACAAACTGTAAAACGAAGTTTGTACAGTTTGTGCGATGTTGGGGGAACGTAAACCAAAAGTAAAAAATACATACTTTGCCCGGTCTTGATTAAAATAGATACTAGCCTCTTTGCTTTTCGTTCTTTTCTATTTCTTTTTGCTTCAAATTCTTCATCATAGTTAAGTCATCATTGTTAAGTTCACTAATTAAAGAACAAGTTTTAGATAAATGATTTAATGCTTTACGTTCTTTTAACAATAACTTAGTTTGCTTCTTTTCCTCCATTTGTACTTTTTCAGGTTTTTTTATTTCGTTTTTTATTGGTGTAAAGACTGTTTCTTTTTGCGCTTTTTTATATATTTTAGGGTCTAATTCTACTGCTATGTTCATATAATTTGTTGCTTTTTCTTTATCACCTTTTAGCATGGCTACTTGTGATAAATAATAATATGAACCTGCTTCTACATCTTCTCCCTTTAAACTTTCTTTAAAATATTGCTCTGCTTCGTCCAAGTCGCCTGCAATTAGTGCAATTTGTCCTATACTTAATTTTGCATTGTATAATAGCGAATTTATTTCTGCAGCCTTCTCATAAAATTCTTTTGCCCTTTGGAAGTCATTTGTCATTGTAAATACAATTCCTAAATTATAATACAAATCATAATTTCCTGGATTATATCTTAAGGCATTCATATATACATTTATTGCCTCTTTATATCTTTCATTTGCACATAAAACATCTCCAAGTAAATTAGTTGCTTCATAATATTCTGGATTCTTTTTTAGTATATCCTGTAATACAGTTATTGCCTCTTCTGACCTCTCTGTTTTGCTTAAAAGTCTTGCTATATTATAATTTAATTTAATATCTTTATTGTTTATTTCTGTAGCACGTATGTATTCGTCTACTGCTACTGAATATTTTTCTTCCTTTTCATATACCTCTGCTAAAGTTTTATGTCCAATGTAGCTTTCAGGATATTTATTTATTAGCTTAAACAAATAATCTTTTGCTTTTTCTGTATTGCCAGAGTGTAATGCAATTTTAGCTAAAATAATATTTAGCATTTCTGGAAAATCCATTTTTGTTTTATATTCGGCTAATAGTATAACTCCTGGTATTACTATTGCAAGAATATACATTATTATTTTAAAGAAAATGTTAAAGGTAACATTTGAAAGTAGTTCTATAAAATTTATTACTATGCCAATAAATTCTAATACCAAGATGTATACGTAACTTGTATCATTTTTCTTAATAAATCTTCCAAAAACAATTATAAAAATAGTAAATGCTAGTAGATTAAAAATAATTTTTTCTATCATATCTTTTCACCACCTTGCAACCGTGGACAAAGGGGACTACTGCCTTTTGTCCACATATATTTTATTACTTTTTATGCCTATTCTTATTTTTTAATTTTCTATTTAATCGTGTGGACAAAAAGAGCTTCTTATTGTCCAAATTTCTCGTCATACTTTTTCATACATTTTTCAATTATCTTTTCTGCATCTTCTCTTCCAAGCATCCTATCAACTGTAGTTGTTTTTCCCTCTAGTTGCTTATATACTTCAAAGAAATGTTTTATCTCGTCAGCTATGTGGTTTGGAAGTGCAGATATATCATTGTATACATTTAAGTATGGGTCTCTCTTTGCAATAGCAATTATTTTTTCGTCCTCTTCTCCACTATCATTCATAATTAAAACTCCTACTGGATAACACTCAACTAAAGTTAGTGGTACTATTTGCTCATTACATAAGATTAATACATCCAATGGGTCATTATCTTCTGCGTAAGTGCGTGGAATAAAGCCATAATTTGTTGGATAATGTGTTGATGTATATAAAACTCTATCTAATTTTAGCATTCCTGTTTCTTTATCAAGTTCATATTTTACTTCTCCTCTTTTTGGTATTTCCACAATTCCTATAAAGTCTGTTTTTGTTATTCTTTCTTTAATTATATCATGCCAAATGTTCATTCGTTATCTCCTCCTATGCGTGTGACTTGTGTGTCAGATTACTCATTATCTACGTCACATTTTCAAACAATATTGTAAAACAAATATGGGAAAATGTCTAGTAGTATATTTTATATTATGTGCTTTATTTGTTACAATATAATGATTTTATGCTATATAATTTAAATAATTCTTGTTATCTGTTTATATGGGTAGAGTAAACTTCTAAAAAAAGTATTTCAAATATGTCGGTCCAGCTACTTTTTCGTAGAAATTCTAGAATAATTTTATGGCACCCTTCCATCAGAGATGAACTCTTTCCATAAAATTATTCTAGAATCTCTAACTCAAAGTACTTTCCATTCCATATTTTCATACTTTTTTATAAGCCCACTCTACCCTAGTTAGAAAATGCTTATTTAAATTATAAAGCATAAAACCATTATATTGTAATCTTCACTTTTAATAAGTTAGTTTGCTTTTATATAAAGTTGTAAATTGTAATAGCAAAGCAGAAAACTGCGTGCAAAGGGGAGCCGAGACTCTCGGCTCCCCCACAACCTTCTACAGGAGTTATCGCTGTATCAGTATTGTAATTGAGTCTAGAATGAACTTCTTAAAGTTCTGCCATTTCTGGCAAATCTCTTTCCATTCCTCCTTTGCCATTGCGTCTTGCCTTAGCTCCTCACGGTATGCCTGAGGATCGTCTTCAACTGTTGTTTGGTCCTCTTTTTTCTCCTCTGCCACCTCATAGATTGGCTCTGCCTCATATACCTCTTCGGTATATGCAGAATCTCCAATCTTGGTCGGAGCTTCGTAGTAAGCTGCCTCGCCGATTTCAGTCAGTCTTTCGTAGGAGATTGCCTCTCCTATCATTGTTGGAGCTTCTGCATATGCAGTTGCTCCACAAGCGAAGCTCACACTGAACAGTGTAATTGCCATTATCAAAATGGTCAACACCTTTTTTGCGAAGAGCTTCCGTTTTTCGTCTTTTCTCATGTTTTTTTACCTCCTGTTTCAGTAGGTTGTTTTTACTAAGTGGAACTTTTCCACTTAGTGTCGTACTGAATGCACTTTCGCATTCAACTATATTATACCATAAATTGGAAAAAATATCAAAAAGAAAAAAGGCTCTAGCAGCGATAAAGAGTAAATTTTCTTTTTTTGCTTATGATTTACTATATATTATAAATTATTTTACCATATATTGGTAAATAAAATCTTTTTTTACATAAAATACCCCTTACCCCAAAATTTTGAGGTTTTCTATCAGCAATGAAGAGTAAAAATTCTTCTCTTTTATTGCGAAGAATTTTTACTCTTCATTGCTATAATATTCAAGCCATATATTTCTCCAATTTAATTTTTCTTTAACTTTACAAAAATTTTTTATGAATTTATACTTTTTCATTTATTTATGTAAAAACTCGCTTGCAATACGCAAGCGAGAAAAGTATAAGAATAACTTAGTTATCATTTAAGTACAGTATTTTTATACCTGAACAATTACTTCAGCAACAACAACCATATCTTTATCTGATGTAGCTGTTATTACGAGCATAAGGTCATCACCTTTATAAACCCAATCGCAGTACTCATAACTTGCTTCTCCATTTGCATCCACCTCATGCGAAGCTATTTCAGCATAATTTCCCAAAATATTCTTTGCATACAGTGTTGCCTTAATTTTACCATCTGACGTACCATCGGTTGGCATTCCGATGAGTGCAATTCCTGCTTTTCCACTCATTGGTGACTCAAAGTACTTTACTGCTGAGTCATTAAATCTACCATTTTCATAGTGATAAATCGTTACTGCCGCTCTAGGCATAACAGAACTTTCTTCCACTATCTTCCGGACATCAGTAGTTGCTTCCATTGCATAAGCAGTACTAAAACTACTTAAAAGCAATACTAGTGTTGCAAGCATTGCAAACACTCTTTTGCAAATTCTTTTCATGTTTTTCTCCTTTACTTTTTTCCAGTCATTCTTATACTTTTTTGGGAGATAATGCTAATTAGCATTATCATATTATGTTGGTTTTCAACCAACGATTAAAAGTATATCATTTATGTTAAAATTTGCCAATGCATAAATACATTATTTATCTTCAATCCATTTAGTGCTTAAAGCATTCCATAATATTTAATTTCTTTCTTATTTAAAACAACACACTATATACCTTATCTATAGGTACACACCCAAAACTTCTACTATCTGTAGAATCTTGCCTATTATCTCCTAATACATATATGGAATTTTCTGGTACAATTAGATCCACAAACATATAATCAGCTTTAAGAGCATATCCTATTTTCTCTCCATTCAAATATAATTCATTTTCTTCTGTTATTTGTATATAGTCGCCTGAAATTCCAATTATTCTTTTTACATATCTTGTTCGAAATGGATTGTAGTTTACTTTATCGTATTTTGCTAACAAGTTTTGACTATTAAATTCTTCTTTTGATATATATGTTTCACTTGGCTCTTCAATTAAAACTATATCTCCTCTATTTAAACTTTGTTTTGTAATTACTTTCCAACGATTTGATAGTTTTATTTCATTTGGTGCCATTGTTGGGAACATAGACATTCCTTCAATTTTACATGGAAATATAAACAGGTTAGTAACTATAAAATATACAAGTGAAAAAATCAATGCAATTAGTATAGCTTTTTTTATTGCTCTATTCATGAAAAATTAAGCTCCTTTCCCTTTTTTTCATATTTGAACATATTTGTAAGCCAGAATCTTGTAAAGTTTTATTTTTCTATATATGTATATTCATCTAAATTTGGAATTTCCACAATATCACTAGTTACAGTATTTACTTCTGTTTTATAAGTTACAATGCTTTCAAGTATGTTATCTTTATAACTTTCTTCTTTTATAACGAAACCATTATCTAAGTTAATCCATACTTTTATATAATCCACTTTATTATCCATTGTACATTTTACAATAATACAACTTATACTATCAATTTTTTCTTTTCCTAAATACTTATAGTTTCTATAACTAGATATAATATTATTGTAACTTTCATATTGGCTTTTTAATGGGTTCATAGATATTATTTCTTTCGTTGTTATAAGTATTTCTTCTTCACCATTGTCGGTTGCCTTTGTTTTCGAATATCTTTTCAATTTTTCATTTATCTCACAGTCATTATAATATAACATTACCTTTCCTGTATCTTCATATATTATTTTACGAGCATCTTCCATTTGTACTACTTTTTCTATTTCAGTAGTATCTTTTTCTATTAGATATTTTTCTTTTGATAATATATAATTACTAGTGTTACCATTTTTTTCTATAAGTTCTTTTGCGAATTTTCTTGAGTATATGCTGTTAATTACCATTTGGTATATAAATATTGCAATTATAACTACATTTATAATTGTTATTATATTTATAAGCAATTGTTTTTTGTTCTTCATATATTTTCCTTTCTTTTCCACATAGAACTTTTTATTTCAACTTTTCTTCTGCTCTTTGCACTGCTTCTCTCTCATCCCAGAAGTATTGTACTCCTTTTATTTCTTGGTATTGTTCGTGTCCTTTGCCTATTAGAAGTATAATGTCCCCCTCTTGTGCATTTTTCATCGCATATTCTATTGCTTCTTGTCTATCATCTATTGTTATATATTTTCCACCACTTCTGTTTAATCCTGTTATAATGTCATTATTTATAGATTCCATTTCTTCAAAACGTGGGTTGTCCTCTGTAAGGATAGTAAGACCTGCATATTTTCCAGATATTTCTCCCATATCAAATCTTCTATCTCTTGCTCTGTTTCCTCCACCACCAAAGATGCATACTATTCTTTTTGGCTTGTACTCCATAATTGTTTCCATTAAATTGGTCATTTCGTCTTCATTATGAGCATAATCTATTATTAGTTTATACTTATCATTTGAAATTGCAAGCTCCATTCTGCCTTTTACATATACTGTTTCTAATGCTTTCTTCATTGAATCTACTTTTAGTCCCAATTCATTTGCTATTGTTATAGCACATAAAGCATTATATACAGAAAATCTACCTGGAATTGCAACTTCAAATTTATCATTTACTTTTCCTGTTACATCAAATCCCATTCCTAAGAATTTGTCTGTCATAATAAATTTGATGTTTTCTGCTCTTAAGTCTACATTTTCTGAATTTATACCAAACTTTATTATATTGCAAGTATGGTTTTTAATAACATTTTCCCAGCTCTTATCATCTACATTTATTATTCCAGTTTTGCATTTTTGGAATAACAAGCTTTTGCAGTACATATATTCTTCAAAGCTTTCGTGCTCATTTGGTCCTATATGCTCTTTAGAAATATTTGTAAATACCCCATAGTCAAATGTAAATCCATCTACTCTATGCATTTTTAGTCCTTGTGAAGACACTTCCATTATTGCATATTTGCAACCATCTTCTACCATTTCTCTAAATAGCTTTTGGATTTCATAATTTTCTGGTGTAGTATTATGAAGAGTTATTTTTCTCTTTCCTATAAACGCACCTATTGTGCCAATTAGCCCAGCCTTTTCCCCATTTTCTTCAATCATTTTCTTTAAAATAGTTGAAGTTGAAGTTTTTCCTGCTGTTCCTGTAATTCCTACAACAGTTAGCTCTTTTGCTGGATATTTAAAATATGCTGATGAGATTTCTGCCATTGCTTCTCTTGAAGATTTTACCTTTATTATTGTAACATCTTCATCAGGAAGAACAATGTCTTTTTCTACAACTAATACCTTTGCCCCTTTTTTTATTACATCTGGTATATATTTATGTGAGTCTGATGTAGAACCAACTTTTGCTATATACATATCGTTTGGCTCTACTTTTCTAGAATCGTCTTTAATATCTGAAATATCTACATCTAGGCTTCCTTTTACAAGCTCATAATCCACATTTTGTAACAAATCTTGCAATTTTGTAGTTCTATATTTGTTTATTATATCGTCTACATCAATTTCTGACTCGAATACTGTATGTGATGGGCCTTTCATAAACATTTTTCCTGTTTCTTCGTCCCAGTTAGTTTCTAGTATTCCACCTATTTGGTGAACACTTACTTTTCTATCACATCTACCTGTTAAAACTGCTGCAACTGTAGCAGTACAACAACCTGTACCACAACCTATAGTTTCTCCTGTTCCTCTTTCCCATTCTCTCATTTTTATATTGTTTCTATCTATTACTTGGGCAAAAGTTACATTTGTTTTGTTTGGGAACAAGTCTGTTTTATACTCAATAGCTTTTCCGTATTTTTCTACATCAAAATTATCTACATCATCTATAAACATTACACAATGAGGATTTCCCCACGATACTGCAGTAATTTTAAAAGTTCTGTCTAGTATTTTTACCTCTTGCTCTACAAATTCTTTCAAGTTTGTATTTACTGGTATTAAGTTTGTATCTAATACCGGTTTTCCAATATTTGCTTCAATATTAACTGCTTTTCCATTTTCTACAGTTAATTTAACGTGTTGAATTCCACCAAGTGTTTCTATTTTTAGTTCTGTTTTATCTGTTAACTTATGGTCATATACATATTTGCTTAGAGACCTTAGAGCATTGCCACACATTTCTCCTTCTGTTCCATCTGGGTTGAACATCCTCATTCTAAAATCTGCCACATCTGATTTGCAGATTAGCACTAGCCCATCTGAGCCTACTCCAAAGTGCCTATTGCTTATGTATTTTGCAAGTTCGTGTACATTGTTTATTTTTTGATTTATTGCATCTATATATACATAGTCGTTTCCGTATGCTTGCATTTTTGTAAATCTTGTCACTGTTAATTCCTCCTCTTTTCGCAAAAGGGGACGGGTTTATTTTGTAAAAAGACTATTTTATCTTTTTATAAAATTATATGTATTTTATTTTTTGTCGGAGTGCTTAAGGTGGGGACCGACAAGTTTACAAACTGTTGAACTGAATGTTAGTGAAGTTTATACAGTTTGTACGATGTTGGGGGCCGGAGACCAAAAAGAAAATACATATAATTTTGAAATATAAAACAAATCTGATATTTACAAAATAAACCCGTCCCCTTTTGCAAATTTTCTATTATTCCATAGCTTGTTTTAAATCTGCAATGATATCATCTGCATCTTCTATACCTACAGATAATCTAAGTAATGTATCTGTAATTCCTAAAGCATTTCTTTTATCTTCTGAGATTTCAGTATGTGTTCTACTTACAGGGTGTGTAATTAAACTTTCTACTCCACCTAAGCTTTCTGCAAATGTTACCAATTTTAAGTTTGCTAAAATTTTATTTACAGTTTCCATACTGTCTACTCTAAATGATATCATACCACCAAAGCCTGTGGTTTGTTTTTTAGTTACTGCATAGTCTTTATGGTCTTCAAATCCTACGTAATATACTTGTTCTACCATTGGTTCTTTACGAAGCCAGTTTGCTACTTTCATTGCATTTTCTGCGTGCTTGTCCATTCTTAATGCAAGTGTTTTTAGTCCTCTTAACATTAACCAAGAGTCCATTGGTCCTAAGCCAGCGCCATAAATATACATTTGAATTTCTAGCTTTTCTCCAATTTGACTATCTTTTACAACAACTATTCCTCCTAATACATCATTATGACCAGCTAGGTATTTTGTTCCACTATGAACTACAATATCTGCACCTAATGTAAGTGGTCTTTGGAAGTATGGTGTTAAGAATGTATTATCTACAACAACTAGAGCACCTATTTCGTGACCTATTTTAGATATTTTTTCAATGTCTGCAACTTTCATCATAGGGTTTGTTGGAGTTTCTATAAATATCATTTTTGTGTTTTTCTTTATTGTCTTTTTTAGTAAGTCTAAATCTGACAAATCTATGCTATCATATTCTACTCCATTTACAGTTAATACTTCGTTTACCTCTCTAAAAGTTCCACCATATATATCGTCTGACATAATTATGTGGTCTCCTGGTTTAAGTAGTGAAAATACTAGTGTAGTTGCTGCCATACCAGAATTTACAGCAAATGCTCTTGTGCCTTCCTCTAAAATTGTCATTGTTTTTTCTAGTTCTTCTCTTGTTGGATTGATACATCTAGCATAATTGTATAGATCTTTCTTTTCTATTCCACTATGCTTAAATGTAGCAGTTTGATAAATTGGGAAGCTTATTGACCCAGTTACTGGATCTACTCCTAATGCACCATGTACTACTTTTGATGCTAATTTTAAATTTTCCTTTCTGTCAAAATTTTGATAATCTTTTGAATCTTTCATGTTTATTCCCTCAGTTTCTATAATATTGTAACAGTATACTCTTAATTAAGAATATAAGCCTGTTGGTTTAAACACGCTATTATTATATACTATTTTTTTTAATTAGTACAGAGTTTTTGAGGATTTATTTAATGGTATCCTTATTTTTTTAAAACTATTAATGGAACTTCCATTTCATCTTTAGTAATTCCTGCATGATAGGTTTTGAATGCTTTACCTTTTTGATCATAACGTAAACACGTATTTTTTATAGCAATAGCAATAAAATCCCCTATATTATCTGTTACTATACTATTTTTTATTTTTTCTCCGAATAGTTGATACTCTATTACTTCTTCTTTTGAATAAAGTTTAAATTCATTACCATAATTTTTTAAAAACAAGTTTTTAAAATAATCTTTATCTACTTTTTCTTTCAATTTTATTGAGCATGCTCTTGGCTCTAGTGCAGTAGTTCTTTCCAACAACTCGAACAATGTATTGTCCTCACTTAATGTTTTATATTCACACTCTATATGACCATGGTCTGCAATTACAATTATTAATGTTTTTGATGGAAGTATTTTATATAATTTTTCTGTCATTTTATCTATCTTAGTAATCTCATTTCTCACATTTATACTCTTGAATCCTTCTTGATGTAATATCTTATCTGGATTATTATAATACGAATATATAAATTTTTTATTTGGCATATCACATAAAGCACATATTCTCTCGCTAATTTCTTCTAATGTGTTACAAGGATATTTTTCGTCAAACGGCCAGACTATATAGGCATCATTAGAAGATTCTTCATTAATTTTTTCTATAATAGTTTTATATTTCATTTCTGGTCTTTCTTTTACATTATGTTTTGCCGGAATAGAAGTATCTTTTATAGTGTTCATATATACAGATACGGTTTCATTGTCATCTTTGAAGAACATATCCCATCCAAGCCATCCATGTTCACTTGGTTCCAGTCCTGTTAATACACTTGTTGTCGCTGCAACAGTTGTTGCTGGGAATACAGATGAAATATTACACACTTTATTTTTTTGCAAAAAAGATTCTTTAGGTAAAAATTTATCTAAGATACTACTTCCTAATCCGTCATACAGTAATAGTACTATATTTTTATATTTTTCTTGCAACAAATATACATCTAGTTCCTTTAATGTACTGTTTAAGATTTTTACATCCATTGCCTTTAATATAGAATTACTTAGATTAGTCAAATTTTTTCCCTTAATTGGAAACATAATTTCAGTTTCTGCTTTTCTCATATTAGCATCACCTCATTAAAAGTATCATTTTTAAACTAGTTGCATAATAGCATGCTTTGCATGTTTTGTCAATATAAACGTATCAGTTGTGTGAATAGCTTTCAGATTTATTTTTTGACTATTATGTTAATGCGTGATATAATAATTATCGTATAAGTAATATGCTTTGTATTACTTTTTTCGTCCTAACACATAATAATAAGGAGGAAAACATTATGAAACGGAAAGCTTTGGCAATTTTGATTAAGGAGATTATAAAGAGGAATTTTGCTATAATACTAAATTTTGCTCCTGCAATCATAGGATTCGTTATTACATTTGTTATCGGAATGTTCAATAGCAATGATATATCGGAAACTCTTTTGCTAGCACTTTTTGTTGCTTGGATATGCTCTGCTGCATTTGTAATTATATTCTTTATTGTTGATACAATAATAAAATTAAAAAAAGAATACAATAACATTTAAGACAATTTAAATAATTGTCACGACGAAAACAAATAGCCATACTTTTCTCCCCCACAGCACATTTTGCCGTGGGGGCTTTTTATTTCTTAAATATTAAATTCACTAAAAAGCTATTTATGAATCGCTTTAATTATCTATATAGAAGAAGTGCAAATTTTCACACACAAAAAGAAGGCTACCTGATTTACAAGTTGCCTTCTTTTTGATGAATAGATTTTTGCCAATTTTAAAAGTGCTGCTTTTATATACTTTCCCATTATGCCTATCTTACCCACAGGCAAGTAGAAACAAAAACAAGTATTCCTAAAACCACCAATGCAATGGCAGTTTTCCTGTCCTTTTCCATAAAACGCCGTATTCCTGCACTTACTAATATAAGTGCAAGAGCAATAAATGGAAACCAGTGCATTTTCATATTCTTGCCATCCTTTCTCTAGTTTAGAGTGTAAGTATTTCATATATGTAAACTCTGTCCTATTCATAACAGAGATGTTTTAAAGGATTTATACAAATTGTATGCATATACTGTATCACAAAATTTACATAAAGTCAATTTAATTTTACTCAGTTCTCAATGCTTCTACCGGATCCTTTTTGCTTGCCATTCTCGCTGGTATTAAGCCTGCAATTATTGTAAGTACCATACTAATTACTACAAGTATTATTGCTCCTGCAGTTGGTAATTTTGCTATTCCAGAAATATCTGTTACTGCTTTTATTATCATATTTATTGGTATATTTAGTAATAGAGTAACTCCTATTCCTAAAAGACCTGCGCATAAACCTATTATAAATGTCTCGGCATTAAATACCCTTGAGATGTCTTTCTTAGAAGCACCAATACTTCTTAGTATTCCTATTTCTTTTGTTCTTTCTAGAACTGAAATGTATGTTATAATTCCAATCATTATAGATGATACTACAAGTGATATTGCCACAAATGCTATTAAAATATAGCTTATTGCATCTATTATAGTAGATACAGAATTCATCATTGTTCCTACTATGTCTGTGTAAGTTATTACGTTTTCTTCTTTTCCATCATCACGTTGTTTTTGGTTGTAGTTTTCTATTTCTGTCGCAATTTGCTCTTTTGATTCAAAATCTTTTGGATATATGCTTATTGAGCTTGGGCTGTCTAAATCTACTACTCCCATTTTTTCTAGGTTTCCCTCATACGTAGCATTTGCATTTTCTGTATATTGTTGCATTAAGTTTGCAAGTTCTTCTTCGCTTAGCGATGCCATATACATTCTTTGCTCTTCTGTTAAACTAGAAAAATCGAATTTGGCATCCGTGTCTTCTGGAAATTCTATTCCTGTAAATATATTTATGTCTGGATTATCTTTTTGTTCTTTTACAATTTCAGCATTGTTTACTTCGTTTATTACATACTCTTTAAGTTCTTTTGTATAGCCAATTGTTGCAGACATTGCAGTTGCAACTGTTCCCTCTTTTGGTCTTATAATTCCTGCTATGCTTATTTCTTCTGCATCTTCTAATTTTTCCTTTATATAATCTTCATTTTCAGTATTATCTATCCAGATGTCTCCGTCTTTTTCATAATAGTCTGTGTTTAGTAACACTTTAAATTTAGTATTTAGTAAGTCGTCATACGTATATGACTTAACATCTTCGTCTTCTACTTCTTCGCCATCTAATATTTTTTGATATTTTTCTTCTAATTCGTCTTGGTCAAGTATTCCTAATGCATATAAAGTATAGTCATATATTTCGTTATTTTCGTCAACAATTAGCACAACTTCGTTATAGTTTTCTGGCCATTTTCCTGCAATTACATCGTACTGTGACTGCAATAATTCGTCATTATCCAAAAGTTCTTGCCATACATCAGTCTCTGCAAGCATCATATTGCTCATACCCTCCATACCAAGTTTAGCAAAAATTTGGCTTGGATTTACTTGAACTACCTTGTCGTCATCTTCTTTATAAATGTTCAAATCTAAGTTGTAACTGTATTGAACTGCATTTACATAGTCTTTTATTGGGCTATTTTCGTCATCTAAGTATTTCTTGAACTCTTCTAAATTGTTGCTTTGAATTTTGGTAGATATTGTACTTAACATATCGTTTACTATATTTTTTGAGTATACTTTTCCCTCTTCGTGCTCGGTCTCTTCTGTTTCTCCCATAAGAGAGGTCATCATACTTGCCATATCAATGCTTTCTTCTTGCACGGTTATTGGATAAGATGAAAGAGTGTCTTCTTCTACCCTATTTATATATGCTTGCATACCACTAGATAGCGATAATATCAGTGCAATTCCTATAATTCCAATGCTTCCTGCAAATGAGGTTAATATGGTTCTTCCTTTTTTAGTCATTAAGTTATTTAGGCTAAGTGATAGTGCAGTTAGGAAATTCATTGAAACTTTACTGTTAGCTTTTGAGTTTCTGTCCTCTTTTTTCTCTTCTTCTACACTGTATGGGTTAGAATCATCAGTTATTTTTCCATCTAGTATTTTTATAATTCTTGATGAATATTTTTCTGCCAAGTCAGGGTTGTGAGTAACCATAATAATTAGTCTGTCTTTAGAAATCTTTTTTAGTATTTCCATTATTTGCACACTTGTCTTTGTGTCTAGTGCACCAGTTGGCTCATCTGCTAAAATTATTTCTGGGTCGTTTACTAATGCTCTTGCTATTGCAACCCTTTGCATTTGTCCACCTGATAATTGGTTTGGCTTTTTGTTTAGTTGGTCGCCTAGTCCAACGTGCTCTAAGGCTTCTATTGCCCTTTTTCTTCTTTCCTTTTTGCTTACTCCTGATAGTGTAAGTGCAAGTTCTACATTTGAAAGTATGTTTTGATGTGGTATTAAATTGTATGATTGAAACACAAAGCCCACACAATGGTTTCTATAGGCATCCCAATCTCTATCTTTAAACTCCTTTGTAGACTTTCCGTTTATAACCAGGTCGCCTGTTGTGTATTTATCAAGCCCACCTATTATATTTAGAAGAGTAGTTTTACCACAACCACTTTGCCCTAAAATTGATACAAACTCGCTTTTTCTAAATTGTAGCGATATTCCTTTTAGAGCCTCGACTTTGCTATCTCCTGTGATGTACTCTTTAGTAATTTTTTCTAGTCTTAACATATACAAATTCCTTTCTGTAAGTTTTTATTTTATTCTATTTACTTTATATGTAATTTATTAGTATTTTTAATTGTTATACTTTTAAATAATACCATTTTGTTGATTTTTATTCAATATTTTTCACAATTTGTTCACAAAATTTGTCGTCTATATTTCATTATGAATTCGTATTTATTCACCCATTTCACGATGGTAATGGAAGAACAGCAAGATTATGGCAAACTATAATTCTTGCGCATTGGGAAAAAGCTTTTACTTATTTACCTATTGAAAGTATGATAAAGAAAAATCAGGAAGAATATTATACTGCTATTCAAAATTGTAATAATGCTGGAAATTCAACTGAATTTATAGAGTTTATGCTAAAAATGATAGATAGCACAATAGATGAAATATATAATTCAAAAGAGATGACAAATAAATCTATGTTGCTACTTTCAGAAAACGAACAAAGAATATTAGAATGTATAAAGAAAAATGTTATTATAGGTGCAAAAGAAATTATAGAACAAACTAAAATACCTGACAGGACTGTTAGAAGGATATTAAAGAAATTTATTGATAATAAAACTATTGAAAGTATAGGAAATACTGAAAACACACCAAATAAGAGATATAAATTGGCAGAGTAATGGCAGAGTAATGGCAGAGTAATGGCAGAGTAAATCAAATGATATATTTATCCCACAACAAAATTGTTGTGGGATTTTTACTGATTGTAATTATCCTGCTGTACCTTGGAATAATTATATTATAATACTATTTAGTTATATACTATTTAATCCAATATCTATTGCAAGTCAAATTTACAATTTAAGCCCGTCCCCTTTTGCAAATTGCTTTACATAACATATAATAAAATGCAGAAGAAGTGTAGTAAGCTACCAAGTAGAATAAACAAATGAAATACGGAATGCATCCATTTATGCTTTTTACCCACACCATAAAGAATTGCACCTATTGTGTATGCAATTCCTCCTGCTACTAGTAGTACAAGCGCACTAGTAGGTAATAGAACTGGAAGTAGACTAGCTTTAAATATTATAGCCCAGCCCATTCCTAGGTAGCAAATCATCGAGAATTTTTTGTATTTTTTTAAGTCTATAGCATTTAGCACAATTCCTATTATTGCCATAGCCCATATTACTCCAAATATTATCCAGCCTGTTGCCGTATCATATTTTCTAAATGTACAAAGTGCAAATGGTGTATATGAACCAGCAATTAGTAGAAATATTGTGCAATGGTCTAGCACTTGTAAAACTTTTTTACCTTTACATTTTGGGCTAAGTCCGTGGTATATGCTAGACATAGTATATAGAATAAGCATTGTTGTGCCATAAATTGCTCCACTTACAACGCCATATACATTTCCGTGAACTGCAGCCATAACCACGCAAAGTACAATAGCTACAACTCCTAAAACTGCCCCCACTATGTGAGAAGTCATATTAAATATTTCTTCTCCTTTAGTGTATGTAGGCAAAATTCTATCTTTTAATTTTGTTCTTGTCATTTACAAACTCCTTAACTTTTTGTTTTTATATAATACTTTAGTATTATGAAATCTGTGTGAAATTACTGTATAGAGTATGTGCAATTTATTCTTTTATTATTTTATCGATTGAATTTTCTCTCATTTCTTTTATTATTCTGCAACTATTGTCTAGCTTTTCTTGTTCTTCTTTATCTAGGTCTAAGTCTAGTAATTCTCTTACACCATTTGCATTTATAATTGCTGGAATTCCAATGTAAATGTCATCTTGTCCATAAGCACCATCTTTTAAATATGTTGATACTGTAAGAATTGAATTTTCGTTATCTAATATTGCTCTTACTATTCTGTTTAAAGCCATACCAATTCCATAATATGTTGCTTTTTTCTTTTCTATAATTTCATAAGCTGCATCAACTACACCTTTATGAATTTTATTTAAATCAGATATATCGTGGTTATTGTCTTTCATAACATCAACTATTTTTTTGCATCCAATATAAGCATGTTTCCATGGTACAAAAGATGAGTCTCCATGCTCTCCCATTATATAGGCATGAATATTTTTACTTGATATTTTAAAATAATCTCCTAGCAAATATCTAAGTCTTGCTGTATCTAGCACTGTACCTGAACCTATTACTTGATTTTTAGGTAAGCCAGACACTTTTGCTACTACATAAGTCATTAAATCTACTGGGTTTGTAGCTACTATTATAATTCCATTAAAGCCACTTGCCATAATTTGCTGAGTAATACTTTTCATTATTTTTGTGTTTGTTTCTGCAAGCTCTAATCTAGTTTGTCCTGGCTTTTGTGCAGCACCAGCTGTTATAACAACTATTTGTGCATCTTTACAATCACTATAGTCGCCTGCTTTTATTACCATTTTTTGTGGTGCATAAGGAAGTCCGTGTGATAAATCCATTTCTTCTCCTATTGTTTTATCTTTGTCTAAGTCTACTAAAACTAATTCGTTTATTCCTCCTCTATTTAGCATTGAGTATGCCATACTCATACCAACAAATCCTGTTCCTACTAAAACTATTTTTCCTTTTTTCATAAAATCAATCCTTTCTTTGCAATCGTTTTAATAATCTAACATATTATACCACATATTTTGAATTTTTAAACAGTATGTAGAAAAATTAGTATTAGTTTTTTTGTTTATATAATATTCTAATATCAAGCAACTTGGTCTTATATGACAATTTATTTTAGTTTCTTGTTGTCGTTTGTTTTTATTTTTTTCTGTTTTTCTTTTTCTATTTGCTTTGCACTTTTGCTTGGAGTAGGTAAATCCTCTGGCATTGTGCCACCAATTCTTTTTATAGTTTGTCTAACAGCTTGTCCAACATTATGATGAGTCTTACAAGCATCAGTTTCATTATTTATATTCTTGTTTTTTAAAACTTCATCTGTTTGTGTAATTCTAAATAAATTAGCTGCCAATTCTGTACTACTCATATAATCTAAAATATCTTCTTTTTCTGATATTCCTTTTCTATGTGCAATATCTTGTGCCGTTTCACCGTTATATAATCCTCGATATCCATAATTATTAAATTTTCCATAGTTTTTAACACCTGCTAATTTAGCTGTATTAAATAAATATTTGTTTTTATCTTTTACGTTTTTCCTAGTATATAGTCTTTTCTCATCTTCACTTAATTGTTCATATTCTTGTCTTGTTATTTCTTGTTTTCTAGTTTGTACTGCAAAATAAGTTTGGGCAGTAGCTATTGCTTTTTTTCTGCTATCTCCATTTTGTGCAATTAAATAACACGCATAACGAGTAAGTTTTATTTCATCAATTCTCTTATCTGCAACTCCTGCTTTTACCATTTTGCCGACGTCGGCAAAATGGTCTAATATATTGATATTACTGTTTTTACAAGATTCCTTTGCTTTATCAATTACTTTCACAAAATTTCCCCATTTACTATATTCTAACATTGTCATTAGTTCTCTAGCATACCAGAATTCAATCCCGTTTTCATCTAGATGTTTAATGCTTTCAAAATCTTTTTCAGTTTTGTTTACTAAATTATTTGTCATATTTTTTCATCTCCTTTACTCTTCTCTGGACTTTAACCAAAAATTTGTTTCGTTGCTTCTATTTATATCATATTTCCGAGGTATTTTCAATATCTTTGCGAAAATTTGTTCAGTTTTTCCTTTTTATTTAATAGCATAATTACTTATAAGATTTTTCAATGAATATATTATTTTTAAACATATGAAAAAGCAAGTAATTCCTTTATCACAATAAATTACCTGCCTTTTAGTTCTATTCGTCATCTTTTCATAAACAAACTCTTTATTTTATTTAATATTCTTCTAAAAATATTCTCTTTATATATTATAATTTGTTTTTCATTATTATTTGTCTTTACTTCATTCTCATTTAATTTTGTTGTTTTGTTTATGCTTTTATTTGCAAATACATCAGTATTATACATCTGCTGTTTTTTTAGTTCGTTTTTCTGTCTCGCTTCATTTTGCATTTTTATAATTTTCGTTCTTTGCTCTGGTGTTGCTAGATAATCTCTAAACAAATTAAATAGTATTGCTTTTGTTTCTGGAAGCATTGGTTGGTCTTTTAATTCTAATTCATCATCTAAGAAATACTCATATTCCTTATTTCTGTTAGTATCTAATGTTTCTATTACTTCGGGAGGAATTTTATTGTACTCTTCTTCATCTAAATCTTGCAAAATTGTATAAACTTCTGTATATGCATTTCTACGGTTGTTCACCTATATCCTCCCCTCTCTTTTGTTCTCTTTGCTCTACTAATGCTTGTAATTCTGTATATGCTCTATCTGCATTTTCTTGGTCTGTTAATGAAATAATTGAAGCTTCTACTATCTTTTTGCCTGTTGTTCTTTTACGTTCTAAACTAATACCTAGCTTTGCTATTTCTTCTACTTGCTTTTCTGTTGGTGGTTTGCTAGTTCCTTGTCCTCTATATGCTTTGGCTATATTGGTCTTTTGATTTCCTATTTTCAATGTCGATTCTAGTCCCATTTCTTCCAATTTTTCTCTATTTATTCCTGATTTTTCTGCCAATGTTTCTATTGTATCTCTTGCTACTAACTTTGATACATCTACTCCTATTGTTTGTAATGTTTTTAATTTGTCTATAAATTCTTGTACTATATCTCTTTCTCGTTTTTCTAAACTAATCCCTAGCTTTGCTAATTCCTCTACTTGCTCTTTTGTTGGTGGTTTGCTAGTTCCTTGTCCTCTATATGCTTGGGCTATATTACCTTTTTGACTTCCTATTTTCTGTGCTGGGTCTACTCCAATTTCTTTCAATTTTTCTCTACTTATTTCTGATTTTCCTGCCAATGTTTCTATTGTATCGCTTATGGACACTTTTGATACATCTACCCCTATTGTTTGTAAGATAACTATTGTGTTTATAAAATCCTGCACTGTATCTCTTTCTTGTATTTCTAAACTAATCCCTAGTTTTGCTAATTCTTCTACTTGCTCTTTCGTTGGTGGTCTGCAAGTTCCTTTCCCTCTATATGCTTGAGCTATATTATATTTTTGACTTCCTATTTTCTGTGCTGGATCTACTCCAATTTCTTTCAATTTTTCTCTACTTATTTCTGATTTTCCTGCCAATGTTTCTATTGTATCGCTTATGGACACTTTTGATACATCTACTCCTATTGTTTGAAGTTTTTTTAATATATTTATAAATTCCTGCACTGTATCTTTTTCTTGTTTTTCTAAACTAATTCCCATTCTTTCTAATTCCTCTACTTGCTTTTTCGTTGGTGGTTTGCAAGTTCTTTTTCCTCTATATGCTTGAGCTATGTTTGTCTTTTGTTTTCCTATTTTCGATGTCGGATCTAGTCCTATTTCTTCCAATTTTTCTTTACTTATTCCTGATTTCTTTGCCAATGTTTCTGTTGTATCTTTTTGTGTCATTTTTGATACATCTACTCCTACTGTTTGAAGTTTTTTTAATATATTTATAAATTCCTGCACTGTATCTTTTTCTTGTTTTTCTAAACTAATTCCCATTC
>CALXPW010000002.1 GCA_944390365.1 uncultured Clostridia bacterium
TATATTTTATTAAGTTTGAATATTGCTTTAGATAATTATGATATATTTTATTGCACATCTCATACAAATTATTATTTGTTTGAGTATTTAGTTCAATTTTCTCATCTATAGTATTTAGAACAGATACTATTTTACTTTGTTCTTTGTCTTTATGAACATTTAGAATCGTTTCTTCTAACTGTTCTTTGTTAATAGAATCAAATACTGTTCCTGATGATTTTTTTATAATATTAGCTTTATTATATAATAATAGATAATATAAATATCTATTATTTCCATTTTTAGCATTTATTGAACATAAACCTCTTCCTATACATATTTCATCATTTGCTATATTAATATCACCAACTGGTGCTCTTACACTCATTAAAACACTTCCACTTTTAGCTATTTTTTTTGGTTCAGTAGTCCATGTATCAATCGTTGGATACATTCTCCCAAAAGTTTTTCTCCCTTGTAAAAATGCCTTTCCATCTTTTTTGTTATTATAGGATTGTCCTTTAGGAGATTGTCCCATAGTTATATCAGCAATATCTTTTAACTTAAATTTCATATCCAATCGCTCCCAACACTTTTTTTAACTCTACATTAAGAGCTTCTTCTTCTTTTAATTGTTTAGCTAATTCGTCAGTTAATTTCTTCATCTTTTCTTCAAATGGTATTCCATCATCCTCTTCTTCTGGTGTACCTACATATCTTCCAGGAGTTAATGCATAATCATTTTCTTTTACTTCTTCTATTGTTGCAGATTTACAAAAGCCTAATTCATCCTCATAGTCCTCATTTTTCCTCCAATTATGATATGTACTAGCAATTTTATTAATATCTTCATCTGTAAGTTCTTTTACTTTTCTATCTGCCATTGTTCCTAAATTTCTTGCGTCAATAAATAAAATCTTATCTTTTGTGCTTTCATCTCTATTTTTTCTCATTATCCATAAAGAACAAGGAATACCTGTAGCATAAAATAATTGACTTGGCATAGCCACTATACATTCAATTATTCTACCTTCAATCATATTCTTTCTAATCTCACCTTCACCACTAGAATCGCTTGCCAATGCTCCATTGGCTAAAACTGTACCTGCAACTCCAGTTTCTGGATTCAAGTGATGAATCATGTGTTGTAACCATGCATAATTAGCATTTCCTACTGGTGGTACACCATATTTCCATCTTATATCTTCCTTTAGTTTATCTCCACCCCAATCAGAAATATTAAATGGCGGATTAGCAAGTATATAATCTGCTTTTAGAGTTTTATGCAAATCATTAAAAAATGTATCTGCATTCCTATCTCCTAAATTTCCATCAATTTGCCTAATCGCTAAATTCATTTTAGCTAATTTCCAAGTGGTAGGGTTTCTTTCTTGCCCATATATTGACACATCTCTTAAATTTCCTTGATGTTCTTTTACAAATTTATAAGATTGAACAAACATTCCTCCAGAACCACAGCAAGGATCATATACCTTTCCGTTAAATGGTTCAATCATGGATACCAAGGTTTTTACTATACATGCTGGAGTATAGAACTCTCCACCATTTTTTCCTTCTGCGGATGCAAATTTACTCAAGAAATATTCATATACTCTTCCTAACATATCTATTTCTTTTGCTTTATCTGTCCCTATTTCTAAATTTGTAAATAGTGTAACTAATTCACCTAATCTTGTTTTATCTAATTCTGGTCTAGCATAATTTTTATTTAATACATTCTTTAATCTTGGGTTTTCTTTTTCGATAGCTTCCATTGCTCTATCTATAATCTGACCTATCTCTGGTGTATTTGCATGCTTTAATATTTCTTCCCATCTTGCTTCTTTTGGAACCCAAAATACATTTTCAGAAATATACTCATCTTTGTCTTCTGGATCCGCAAGTTCCTCCTTTTCTAATTGTTTCTGTCTTGTTTCAAAAGCATCAGATACATATTTCAAAAATATTAATCCTAGCACAACGTGCTTATATTCTGCCGCATCCATACTACCTCTTAACTTGTCCGCTGCTTGCCATAATTTATCCTCATATCCAAGTGTTGTACTTGATTCTTTTTTTGCCATTTTATTGCCCCCATTTATCTATACTTTTCTATTATATTATATATCACAAAATAATTTATTTCTCAACAAATTCTCTTATTTTTTTACATTTTTATCCTTTTTAATTCATCCCAAAGAACTCATCATAAATATATCCAGCTTTAATATACATTTCAGTTAACTCCATCTTATACTTTTCTAATAACTCTAAATACTTCTGTTTAAAAATATTTTTGCATAACCATTTAACACCTTCACTAGAAATAATAACTTTATTATTATCAAAATATTTATAATCATAAAAACCACTATCACACATTTTCCTAATTGCCTTTTTAATGCTTGAATTTGATTTATTAAAATATTCTTCTAATTGTTTTATTGTCATATCTTCATTCCACCAATTTTCATTATGCTTTACTTTTAACAATTCTTCATATTGTTTGATTCTGTTTTCAAAAAAATCTACATCAGCATCTATTTGCTTTTTCTCGTTTTGAAAATACACATATCTTAACCATTTATATCCTTCATCTAGGATATAATATCTTCTGCTTAATATTTTTTCACTTCTCCATCTACAGGTTGGATGTTTTTTTAGCATTACATATACTGCATATCTTAAGTCTTTATGTGTTATTTCTTTTCCGTTTTTAGTTTTTATATTTAACATTTTAAATTTATTTAATATTTTTTTATAAGATAAAAATATTTTATCAAATTCATTCATTGCAATTCTCATAATATCACTTTCTCTCTTTCTATATTTTATTAAATTTATTATTTATATTTTCTGAAATAGCAAAAGCTATTTTCAGAAAATCAAGAGCAAATTTTTTGCTCCGAATATTGTAGGTATTTTTTCCTGCCCAATATTCGCCAGCCTGGTGTCTTGACACCCTTTTTGCTGTTTAGGGCAATTTTGCCCTAAAACCTTATTAGCTCTCCGAGGGACATTTTTTATTTATTTTTGTATTTTATTTTAATAAAAATTAGGACAGTTTAGTAAAAAATTTTATACCTACTTGTCCTAATTTTTTTGTAAATTTTTATTTACTTTTTTTAAAAAATAAATTATAATTTTTATAGAAAATATTTAAAAAAGTTATCTTTTTAGTTAGCAATTGCTACAGCAATTACTAACTTTTTTATTCTTTATTCTATGGTCTCTACCTTCAATTTTTACTAAGTAACACATCTCATATAATCTTGAAATAATAGACTTTACTGTTTCTATCTCTCCATTTATACTTAGCCTATTTATCAAAGATTTTTGATCATAATTTGTTGTTATAATTACTGGCAAATTATTTTCATATCTACTATTTATTATAGTAAATAATTTTTCTAATCCCCATTCACTTGGTTTTTCTTTTCCTAAATCATCTATTATTAGCAAATCGACTTTTTCATATAATTTTATAATTTTCATTTCTGAAATATTATTATATACATCATAGGTATTTTTTAATTCTGCTAATAAATTAATGAGTGTTCCATATATGATAGGTATTCCGTTTTTAATTAATTCATTGGCAATACTACAGGCTAAATGTGTTTTTCCAACTCCATTATTTCCTACTAAAATTAATCCTTTTCTTTCTACTTCATTCACTAGTTTTTCACTATAATTTTTTAAACTCTGATACACTTTTTTATTATTTGAGTTCACCTCAAAGTTATCAAATTTATAGTTCAAATTTCTTTTGCTCATTTTGCTATTTTTTATTATTTTGTCTACCTTGTTAGCAAATTCCTGCATCTTTCGTAATTTTTTCTCTTCTTCAAACATTTGTAATTTTTTCATGTCATATTCATTCCAATACTTTTGTGCATCTTTGCAATTACATCTTTCATAATCTAATTTCATTACTCGTTTAGTGCCATATAAATTCCAGTCTATTGTTTTTCTATATAGTTTATTTTTGCAATATTCGCACTCAATGTAATCATTTTTATCAATCGAGGGTTTCAAAATTTGATTCATCTATTCTCGTCTCCTTTCTATTCTCTTCTTTTCTTATCTTTTCTTGTGTAGAATTATAAAAACTTTTTTCATTTTTAGATTCTTCAAATACTTTATTTGATTTTGCAATTTTGTTTAGTTTTTCAATACTTTGATACTTGTTCCAATTTTTTATAAAGTATGTATTATCTTTATAAATTAGCATTCCTAAATCGATAAATTTTCTGAAAACTTTCGTAAAAGTTTTGGAAGATTTTCCGATAATATTCGTAAAATCTTCAATTTTAAATGGTACATTATCACTAATATATAGCCCACCATTTCTGTTACATTCTCCAGCAATAGTTAAAATTTGAATCCATAATCTAAAATAAGTGTCCCCATCCTTTTCTTTTAGTAGAATTTTAATTTTTCTATTAGAGAATATATCGGTACTTAATTTTATCCATCCAACTTGTCCCATGACCTCCCTTCTTTCTAATCAGATTCTAATAATGAATCATTTTCTTTTTTGCTCAGATAAATATCTAGAGCTTCTTTTCTAAATAAGATTCTCTTTCCAACTCTAGAACAAGGAATTTGTTTTCTTCTAACTAATTGAGTTATTAACCAATATGATATTCCTAAATATTCTGCTGCTTCTTTTGCTGTTAGAGTTGTTTTATGTATTTTATCTAATGCCATGCTTATCACCTCCTATTCACATTAGTTAAATAAATTTAATGTTTTGTATTGACAATTTTTATTTAACTATGTATAATCTTGTTAACAAGCTTGTTGCTTGCATTTTAATTGTTAATTTTGTAAAAGTCAATATTTTAAATGCATATATGATATAAATTAGCAACTTTTATAATACTTTTTCAATTGTTAACAAGGAGGTTCTTATGAAGTTTGATATTGTCTCTACAATTTACTATATGAAATTACACATCGCTAATGACAGAGAAATTTTTACAAGAGATTCTTTTTCTACTGTAAACGCATCATACGATAAAATCAATAACGCATACACAATACTTAAGGAAAGAAATGGATTTAAAACTAAAAAAGAATACAATAAATATCTTTCTACTTATTCTAGCAGTATATGCAAATTATATAAATCTGATTTTGTTAGCGAAGCAAATGAATTAGGAACTCTTTTATTAAAATTTGTGAATTATGATTTTACTGATTTTAATTGTTTTGTAGAGTTTGTACGTGAATATGGGATACCCGGAATAGACTTTTATGATGTTAACAAAGGACCTAGCAACCCATTTAATAAATATATCAATTTAAATATTACGAATGACAAAAAAAATATTTTTTTAACTGAAAATGATTTTATTGTAGTCTGCAAAAAAATTTTTGAAAAACGAAAGAAAATTCTAATAAAATATCAATCTGAATTTAAGAAATTAATTAATTTTACAAATAACCTATCAAATTTAGACTATTTGAGTGATTTTTCTATTGCTGATAGATTTTATATATATAAATATGCAAATGATGATTATATGGATATGTCACTAGAATTAAGTATTTTTATTACTCTTTTGTATGATATAGAACCCCTAAAGGATTTTAATCCTCATTTATTTTATCACGTTAAAAGTAGTTTTGAAGAAAATGCAAAAACTATTGCGGAAAAGCTAAAAAGTTCTCATCCAAAATACGATAATGACCTTTTTCTATCTTTCTGCTTTAATTGTCATACAATCGAATCTGCTTGCTTTATAACTCTTTTAGAGTTAATAAAAAATGATACACCTATATATGTATGTAAAAATTGTGGTAAATATTTTATTCCTTCTTCAAAAAAGAATACACTATATTGTGACAACATATATGAACATAACAAGACTTGCCAAGAAATTGGTGCAATGATAACTTATAATGAAAAATTAAAGAAAGATGAAGTAAATGCATTATATAGGAAAACCTTATCAGCCAAAAAGATGTTAGCAAATAGAAATCCTGATATTCCAATATATTTAGAGAAATATGAAAAATGGAAAAAAGAAGCTAATAAGTTCAAAGATGATATAAAACAAGGTTTGAAAACACAAGAAGATTTTAAGAATTGGATAGAAGAAACTAGAAAAAAATACTAAATTTACATATATTAATTAAAACTATAAATTTAGGAGGTTAGATACAATGCAAACCTTATACATAATAACAGGTCCAGCTGGAGTCGGTAAAAGTACCATTTCTCAAGGATTAGCTAAAAGAAGTCAAAAATCCGCATTAATTGAAGGAGACAATATATATCATCAAGTTATTGGTGGATATGCACAAGCTTGGAAACCTGAAAATCATTTAAAAACTTTTTGGAAAATATGCATAAATACAATTAAAATATATTTAGAGGATGGGTTTGATGTCGTATTTAATTACATAATCTCTCCTAAAAATATTGAGTTAATAAAATCTTCAATTCAAAATTATAATATTAAAGTTGTCATTTTATTAACTGACGAATCCACTCTATTATCTAGAGATAAACAAAGACCTATAAATTGTCAAATGAATGAACGTTGTCTAACTTTATTAAATAATTTCAAGAATAGAAATTATAATCCAAAAAATATATTAGATACATCTAATCTATCAATTGATGAAACTTTAAATATTATAGAAAATGAAAATAGATTTATTTTATAGGAGGTGTCATATGAACATACAGTTAGATTACTCTTTTTCTATTAATGAATTTCTAGAAATGGTCGAATCCGTTGGTTGGAAAACATATTCTGAGCTACAAGTTGAAAAAGCCTTGAAAAATACTATGTATATGGTAAAAGCTACTGTTGACGGAAAACTAGCCGGCATAGGTAGAGTAGTTGGCGATTATAGCATTGTTTGTGTTTTAACAGATATCTGTGTAAAACCCGAATTTCAAGGACATGGAATCGGCTTAAAAATTACAAATGAATTAAAAAGATTAATTGAAACAAATGTAAGTGAAGGAGAAAAAATGCAAATAGAATTAACTCCTACTGCTGGTAATGAAGCTTTTTATGAAAAAGCTGGTTTTAAATATAAGCCAGACAAAATTACTGGTATGTATTTATGGATAAAAAAATAAATTTATATAAAATCCTTGCCATAGTTATACTTGAAAGGAGGTGAAAAAAGTAATGGCAGGGTATCTTGAAAAGAGAGGCAAAAACTCATGGAGATTAATTGTATCACATGGCTTTGACAGTTATGGAAATAGGATTAAGTACACCAAAAGCATCAAATCAAATAGTAGACGTGAGGCAGATAAAGAACTTGTAAATTTTGTTTATGAAATTGAAAACGGTATTGTTTTACAAAACTCTTCAATGACATTTAAAGAATTTACAGATTTATGGTCTAAAAATTACGGTTCAAAAGAATTAGCTCCAAAAACTTATGAAAGATATAAAGGAATGTTAAACACTAGAATTATTCCCTACTTTGGACATTTTAAATTGTCTAATATAAAACCAACTCACATTATGAATTTCTATGATTATCTTTCAAAAGATCATCAGTTAAAAAGATGTAAAAATAATAATGGAAAAACCGTAATGAAAAGTCTATCATCTAAAACAATACTTGAGCATCACCGTTTACTACATGCTATGTTGCAAAATGCAGTATATTGGCAAATAATAACTTATAATCCAGCAGATAGAGTCAAACCACCTAAACACCAAAGACCTCAAATCAAATATTATGATGACATTCAATGTAAGCAATTATTAGAAGCTTTAGAGAATGAAGAAATTAAATTTCAAACTATTGTTATATTAACATTGTTTACTGGTATGCGTAGAGGCGAAGTATTGGGCTTAGAATGGTCAGATATTGATTTTGATAATGGTTTTGTACATATTACTAACTAGTCAATATACATCTGAAAAAGGCATTTTCGTAAAAAATCCTAAAACTCAAAGTTCAATTAGAGAAGTTGGAATTCCTGATATAGTTATCAATATGCTTAAAAAATATAAAACTTGGTATGATGCTGAAAAAGAAAAATGTGGTAGCTTATGGATTAACTCAAATAGACTATTTGTCACTTGGAATGGAAGTCCAATGCATCCTGATACAGTTACAGATTGGTTTCGTTCTTTTATTAAAAAGAACAATTTGCCAAAGATTACTTTCCATGGTCTTAGGCACACAAATGCTACTTTGCTTATATCTCAAAATGTAGATGTAGCTGTTGTAGCATCAAGATTAGGGCATGCTCAAATAACTACTACCTTAAACTTCTATGTGCATCCAATAGAAGCTCATAATAAAGAAGCAGGTAATGTTCTAGAGAAAATGCTCATATAAATCATTATAGAATATATAATTTTATAATGATTTTACCAATAAAAACTCTTTTCAAAATTCTCAAAAATTACTTTTTTGATTTTTAAGTTTTATATAAATTAGCAATGGTTAAATATGCTATTTATTGCATAAAAATGTAGGGACTGTCCCCAAATTGTCCCCACTTTTAGAATTTATATTAAATTTTATTCAAATCAAATTACTTTTAATCCATTGATACTGTAAGATTACGTTGTTTTAGCATGTTACTTATTTACAGTAGATTTCAACGGGTTATGAGTAAATGGAATGCATTTTTCGTTTTTTCTATTATGTTTTAAAGAGCGCTATTCTGTATAGTTACAGCATAACACTCTTTTATTATCTACTAATAATTCTATTATTTTTTAGGTTGGTAGGGGTATTTTTAGGGGTAAAACTTCTTATTCCTCATATTCGATATTATTTTTCTGACACCATTCTATTGCCATATTTTTTAGATACTCTTCTCTAAAATTATAGTAATCATTTTCTATTCTAAATTTCCTTAATGTTTCTTTAAATCTCCTATATTTTCCTTTGCCATAAAATGCATCCTCTAATTCTTCTTGTATATTTTCATTTTTTATTTCATCAATATATTCTTCTACCAATTCTGAATCATGAAATACATATGAACTTGGTAAATAATAATATCTTTCTTCTTCGTCTTCTTCTATTTTATCAGTTAATTCTTCATATTCTTGCATTGACATCATATTAAGATCTATAAAAATAAAATCATTTTTCTTTTTATCATATACAATATACTCATAATTCTGTATTTCATCAAACATATCAACTAATTCATCTAATTTAAGTTTCATGTTTTTCACTCCCTTCTTATTCTATAATCTCATATCCTGCAATTTTATATCCTTTTAATCTTCTATTATACATCTTTTCTAGAACTTTCATATTATCTAAATAATCATACACTATTACTTTCTCTTTATCTTCATGCTCTCTATGCAATCTTCCTACGTATTGTATAATTCTTCCTTTCCATGAAACTGGCATAGTTAGAAATAATGTATCTAATCTACTATCATCAAATCCCTCTCCTATTGAACTACTTGTTGCTAATATTATCCTTGGTTTATTGTTTTTATCTGCTTCATCTATGACATCTTGAATTTCTTTAGTTTTCTTTTTTCCCATATTCCCCTTATACGCCACCACTGGTACATTTAAATTTTCTAAATTTTCCTTCAAAACTTTTAAATGTTCTACTCTTTCAGTTAATACTATAGAACTCTACCTTCTAAAATGCATTTATTTATATCTTCTATTATCATACTATTTCTAAAAATATTATGGCACATATCGTTAAGGATTTCTGAAATTTGTATTTTATCTTTTTCTTCAGTTGGAATGTATTTATAATTAGTCTTTTTTACAATTACTGTATGTTCCATTTCTTTATTCTGTTTTAATTCGCGATGGCTTACCCTAACTCTTATATCGCCACACTGCATATATATTATTTTATGCCATCCATCTTTCCTTGTTGGTGTTGCAGTTAAACCATATACATGTTTACTTCTTACAGCTTTTAATACTTTTTCGAAGCTATATGCAGCAGCATGATGACATTCATCTACAATAACTAATCCATAATCTTTAACTAATTCTTCCAAATTATCTTTTTTAAATAAAGATTGAAAACTTGCAACATCTAATTTTCCATTTGGTTTTTCTTTACCGCTACCAATTTGTCCTATTTCTTTTTTATTTATATTTAAAAAATATGATAACCTTTCTTTCCATTGTTCTAACAGATTATTTCTATTAACTATAACTAATGTATTAGTTTTTAATTCTGAAATAATTTTAGCTCCCACTACTGTTTTTCCAAATCCTGTTGTAGCACATAATACTCCTACATCATGTTTTAGTAATTCTTTCATTGCTTTTTCTTGCTTATTATTTAACTTTCCATCAAACTTGTAGTCTGTTCTAATTCCATTTTCTCTTGTATCTTTTATTATTAAATTGACATTGCTTTTTTTACATATTTCTGAAACTTTATCTATACAACCTCTTGGCAATTTCAAGAATCTTTCATCATTTTCAAAACAGCTTATTATTCTAGGTGTTGTTTTATAAAATATTGGCATTCTTAATTTTTGTAATTCATAAAATTTCGGATTAGTGAAACTGGCTAATCTTTTTAAATAAGTTATTTCATTTGGTAGTAATTTTAATTTTTTAATATATATTTGATTATCAAATATGCACTCCACATTGTTTGTAAATATAGTATCTTTAATATTTTCCTTTTTAGGTATTTCATCATCATCTAAGATTTCTTCTATTTCAGGTTCTTTATAATCATCTTCTTTGTATTTATCAATAAATGCATATATTTCATTGCTTTTCATTCTTTTTATATTGTTTAAAATGTTTATTTGATTTTTCTCTACTTCAAAATATTTATCTACAAAAACTGTATTTCCACTTTTACTGCTTTCACCTTGAAATGGTAAAGCTATTAAATTTCCAAATCCGCCTTTTGGCATTGTATCTTGGTTTGGAAATAATCTATCATATGAATCCAAGTCCAAAGATGCTTTTTCCATTGTCTTAGTTAATAGTATATTACCCATTTTTCTAGCAATTCTAGCTGGTATACTTTCCTCAAAAAATATCCAAATATGTGCTCCATTTCCTGAACGAGATTTTTCTACATATATTGGTATATCTAATTCATCACATATATTCCAAAATGCAGCTACATCTTTTTCGAAAGTTTTCTTATCAAAATCTATTGCTAAAAAATTACATAAATCTCCTGGTAATAATGGATATATTCCTATTGTAATCTCACCCTTTAAATGCTTTAAGATTATATCCTCTGTTAATGGTGTTAGTTCTCTAAAAGGACATTCATTACATTTTACTCTTGGCTTATCACATTTATATGTACTAAATTCATTCTTACAAACTGGTGAATATCCTGATTTTCCAGTTTTATTACTTGTCCATCTTTTTGCATATAAATCAGTTCTTCCCTTAAATACTTCCATAAAGATTTTTACTTTTTCTTCATTAGAAATAACTTTTTCTTCTTTTTCTTCTATTTTTCCATATAGCTTCTCTTTTAATTCATTATTTTCTTTTTCTAATTTTTGTATTATTTGTATCAATTCTTTTTTATCTAAATCCTCTAACAAAGCTATCTCACTCCTTTTTAATATCTCTATTTTATCATATTTTTGAATTTTAATCAAATTATGTAAATTGTGTTGAATTATTTTATTTTCTGTGCTATATTAATTATATTATTTTCATATATTTTTTCTTTAATCTTCCCCACAAAAAAATTTCATAGGAGGTGACTTTATAGTTTTGAATTTATTTGAACCAATTATAAATAGCTTAGATAATGCTATTCATAAAAGTAATTTAAAAGATTCTTTTATAGATGATTTTATTCATGATTTACAAAGATATATGCTAAGGCAAAATTTGGATTATGATTATAGTAAATTACCTAAAAGTACTATATTTGAAGTTGATTATATTGAAGATGGTTTTGCTTCTTGTTTAGACACTTCTCAAAAACATTCAGAAAAATATTGCATTCCTTCAGAACTTCTTGACGAATCTGCCAAAAAAGCTGATTATATTCAATTTGATGGTACTAAATATACTGCCGTTTCTAATCCTTATCAAAAAGATTCTAACTAATTTTAATAAAAAAATAAGAACATATATCAAATATGCTCCTATAACTTACCTTCTTTGCTCCATCTAAATTTAACTCTTTTAATTTTTCAATTATTATACTATTACCATCACTTTTAAGCCATATAGTTCCCTGATTCTTTGTTATAAATATATTACTTTCTTCCACTCCTGCTTCTTTTAATCTTTCTATGACACTTTGATCTGGATGGTTATAATTTTCATTATTTCCCGCAGATATAATTGCATAAGTTGGTTTTACTATGTTCAAAAATTCACTTGATGTCGATTCTTTTGCTCCATGATGTGCAACTTTTAGTACGTCTACTTTTTCCAATCCTTTTATTTTACTATCTATACTATCTGTTATGTCTCCTGTAAATAAATATTTTGTACTTCCATAATCAAGTTTAATAACTATTGATGTATCATTAAATCTATTTTTGTCGCTTGAATTAGAATTGTCAACATTTAAACATTTCCATATTGCATTTCCTAACTTATATTCTTTGTCTTCTGACTTTTCTATTTGTTGCTTGTTAATATTATTTTCTTTAATATATTCTTCTAATTGTATATAAAATTGTTTTCCTTCATATGTACTATATGGCATATATAATGTTTCCACTTTTATATTTGTTAAAATTTCTTGCATTCCTCCAATATGATCTTCATCTATATGAGTTCCTATTAAATAGTCTAATTCACCTATACCTTGCTCTTTTAAAAATTTTGAAATATACTTTCCATCTGAATTATTTCCACAATCTATTAACATTTTTGCGTTGTTATTAGTTATTAATATGCTTTCAGCTTGTCCTACATTAAAGAAAAATATGTTTAACTCTGAATTGTCTATTCCAATATTTCCATATTCTTTATTTGTATTTATTTCTATACATACTAAAAATATTAAAATTAATATAATTATTAATACTGCTAAAATAGATTTTAGATTCTTCTTATTCATACTATCCTCCTATACTTCTACAACTTGTAATGTTTCAAAATAATCTAGTACACTTTTAATTACTTCTTCTATTGGTAATTCCAACCAATTATTTTTAGCTGTATTTAAATTTCTTAAGTAATTTTTATTATGTAATATTCTTTTTAGTCTATTAAATATGTCTTCTAAATTATTTTCCTTCATTGTCTCATCACTAAAGATAAAGGTGTCAAAGCATTTAAGTAACTTATCTTTGCTTAAGCTTTCATTATTTATTAAGTAATAAAAATCAAATATATCTTTATATCTTGTTGAAACAAATCCAAATTTTAATAATGACTTTAATTTTTCTGTAAAAATTTGTTCCTTTGAATTTATTAACAATGTAACACTTTCATTGATATTATTTAAGTCAAAACAATATTCATCTTGCTCTATATCAAAGTTTTTATGTACTCCTATGTCTAATTTAGTTTCAATTTTATTATGTTTTTTATCCTTAACTTCAATATATACTCGTTTCCCATTATAATCTTGATGACTTAGCACTTCTATTTTGCCTATTATATTTATGCTTATATCTGTTTGTGGATAATTTAATTTTTCTATAAAATTTTTTATTGATTTATCATCTAATGAATATTTAATAAAATCTAAGTCTAAATCTCGTGTAGCTCGACGACTATCTTTAGAAATATTATGCATAACCACTCCACCTTTTATGGTTATATTTCTATTTAACGCACTTTTAGATATTTTAGCTAAAAGTATATCTTGGCATACTTTGGCTGATGCATCTAAAAAATCATATCCTTCATTTATGTAGTTTTGTCTCATTTCTTGTAAATCCATTAGAACACCTCCCTCTGTAATGTTTCATATATATGCTCTTCATGTGGAAATCTCTCTATATATTCTTCAATTTTACTTATATCTAAGTCATTTATTATTTTTCTATAGTTGGAAATAATTTCTTTATAATAATCAAAAGCAATTTGATTTTTATTTCTGATTAGTTCTATTAGCATTCTTTCTTTATCATAAACATTAATAGTAGCTCCTTCAACAGTCATTTGCATCTTACCAATTTCAAATAATTTTTTTATAATTAAAACTTGATTTATTTTTTCATCTTTAATACGTGATGAATTTCTTTCAATAGCTAAATTTATTTTACTTGGAATGACGTCCGTTAGATTATGGAAATAGAATGCACTATCCATTGTAAAAATTGCATTGGGGTATTTTTTTGAAATTAACTCTAAATAATTAACATTTTTTGTATCAGAATATACATTTTTTTCTATTTTATATATTTCTCCATTTTTAATTGCTTTTTCAATTTTGTAATTGTTTTTATACTTTTCTTTAATTTCTTTATAATTATATATCATTTTAACCACCAATTTAATTTTAAACTAATTATCCGCACTTGTCAAGCAAGTGCGGATAATTAGTTTGATTTTTTAAAAGAAATTTTTCCTATTTTTTACCAACTTTTTTTCTATTTTCAAATACTTCTATCCTTTGTAACATATCATTTACTGTAATTTTACCTTCAGCACAGTCTTGTTTTAATTCTAATGCCATATAATTCCATTGATTAAACTCACTTTTTGAAATTATTTTTCTATCAGCTTTATATTTATACCTTTTATATACTCTCCAATATTCTTTTTCTCCTGGTATATCTCCTGCTTTTTCTTTATGTCTATTCATTGCTCCAGCATCTTTGCAAGTTTTTTCTGTTCCTTTTATTGGTCGATTACAATATATTTCATCTTTTCTATTTACTGGTATAAAATATTGATGACAATTTTCGCATTCTTTAAACTCTATATCACTGCTTACAAATTTTAATAATTCAAATCGAATTAAATCGTTCATATCTTTAATTTCATATAATTCCTTTATTTCTGTGCTATCTCTTTTAACCACATCAATCAAATCTTTACTTGTTTTATATTCAGCTCTTTCATCTAAATTAGGAACTGCTCTATAAAATACATTAAATGGTTTGTTTATATAAAAATTATCTTGTTTATTTTCAATAACTCTTGTTTGGTCTAGAACATATAGTTTTTGTGCATTTGACATTCCTTCTAATTGACTATTGGTTATTTTTTTATAAATATAATCTATCTCTTCTTTTAAAATGGCTCTCTTTCTCTTTATATCTGCTATAATTTCTTCTCTTACATAATGATAAAATTTTATATATCTTTCCTTTTTCTTTTCATCAATTACTGATGCCAATTTTCTAATCCCTATATATCTATCTGTTTTTAATTTTTTATCTTTTTTTGCATTTTCATGTTCTACATAAATACAATTTTTTACAGTAGTATCTGGCATTTTCTTTTCTAATATATCCATTCTTTCTACTCCACTTGTTGGAGTTTCAGACATAATTTCATATAGCATTTGTGTATAAAAGTGCATATATACACAACTATTATCTATTTGTGCCATTAAATCTTGTAACATTTCTATGTAATCAAACATTGATATTTTAGTATTCGAAGCATTTTGAGTTATTAAATCAATAACTTGTGTATATGCCATATTTATCTCATCAATATCTAAATACATAAAGTTTAATAAATGGATTCCTAATGGAAATTCCATTCTCTGTACTCCTAAAAAATCTTCATTATCTGGATAAATACATATATGATTATTTTCGTTCAAAGTCGCATATAAAGCCATTTTATCACCCCTATATTTTTGGAATATCGATATTTTGCATTTTTTAGAAAATCGATTTCTACGATACATATTATACAAAACTATTGTAATTTTTTCAATATCGTTTTATTATTTCCATCAGAAGCAGATAAAAATTTTATCTTCGCTTATGTACATTGAAAACTAAATAGTCCAGATATACACAGATAATGAAACTTCTACCTGGCTAACGTGATGTAAAGGGGTAGCTCTTCTAGATGGAGGGAATGGAAACAGAACCATTATGGTATTAAATACATATATAGGGACGTTAAACAAGAAAAAATTTTTGAGGAAAGGAGAACAAATACATATGAGAAGTACATTTAAAACGAACGAAGAATTACCTGCAACATTGTCAGCGACAGATATTAGTAAATACTTAGGAATTTCAAAAGCTAATTCATATCAATTAATGAATCGTTCAGATTTTCCTACACTTAAACTTGGTAAACGAAAATTAGTACCAAAAGATAAATTTTTAATATGGGTAAATAACAATACAAATGTTATTTAGAAGGAGTAACTTATGGAAGAAAATATAAATAAAAAAAATAATATTCAGGTAAATGCTTTAAATGTTGGCACAGAGAAAGCATCTTCTAAATATTATTCTTATCAAAATGATTCTACTGATATTATACAAGCAAATACAAATAAATTCAATAAAAATCAAGAAAATTCTTTAAGTTCTCTATTCGAAAAGACACCTTACGAAATAATTGATGGTTCTTTATTTAAGGTTACAAATAAAAAAGGAAATAAAGTTTATCAAAAATTATCAAACTTTGTTCCTTATTTAAAAAATGAAACAATTATTGATGATGGTGTAGATGTAAAAAGATATTTGAGTATGGAAGGTAAACATGCTAATGGCAAAAATCTGCCTTCCATTAGAATATCTGCAAATGATTTTAACAATATGAATTGGATAATAAAAAATTGGGGCTTACATTGTAATATTGAAACAGGACAAACTGTAAAAGATTGTATTAGACATGCTATTCAATGTACTGCAACTAATATAAAAATTGAACATATCTATTGTCATACTGGTTGGAGAAATATTAATAATAAATTAGTATTTCTATGTAATGGCTTATATTTAGATAAAAATATCGAAACAAATGTTGAACTAGAAGGAAAATTATCACGATATTGCTTAACAGATGTTACAGAAAGAAATATCGATGAAGATTTAAAATGTATAAGGAAATTACTAGATACTGAATTTATACCACATAAAATCATATTACCTTTAATTGCTTTAGCATTTCTATCTCCATTAAATCATTTTCTAAAAATAGCTGATTGTGAACCAAAATTAGTATTATTTTTAATTGGAAAAACTGGAGCTAAGAAAAGCACTCTTGCTTCTCTTATATTATCATTCTTTGGAGATTTTACTAATACTGATTTACCTATATCTTTTAGAGATACTGCTAATAGTATTATTGCACAATCATTTATCTTAAAAGATGTTTTAACTGTAATTGATGACTACCACCCTTCTACTAAATTAGATGAATTATCTATGAATAAAACAGCACAAGTCATTATGAGATCTTATGGCGATAGAATAGGAAAAAATAGATTAAATTGTGATAGTACATTAAAAGTATCAAAACCACCTAGAGGAAATGTCATCATTACTGGAGAATCAACGCCAGATATTTCCGAAAGCGGTACTGCTAGATATATCAGTATTGAATTACAGCCAAACGACATTGATGTTTCGAAATTAACCGAATTACAAGAATTATCAAGAAATGGAGTTCTTAAATCTGTTATGAGTTTTTATATTAGATGGATTTATCAATATGTGAATGGTGTTTATACAGAAAAAGAATATGCAGATAAATTAAGAGAAGATTTTATAAATAATAGAAAAATCCTAATTACAGAATTAACTAATAGAAATATAACTTTTCATCCTAGAATACCCGAAGCATTATCTTGGCTCTTTATAGGTTTTGAGAAATTTTTAAACCTTATGAATAATGCAAATGTTCTTACAAATGATGATTTACAATTTTTAGTTTCCGAATTTGCAGATATTTTAATAAATCTAGCAATATCTCAATCTAAAACTGTTACTGAAGATAATCCTAGTATAAAGTTTGTTACTAAATTAAATTCATTGTTAGAAAGCAAAATTGCAAGAGTTCAAGATATAAGGACTTATCAATATGCAGGTGGAGATGGATTTATAGAAACTTCAAAAGATAGTAGAACAAAATTACTACGAGTTGGTGGTAGTCCACAAAGATTTATATGGTTAAAAAAAGATAAATTTAGGAATATTATACAGTAATATTTTCTGTTACAACTGTTACATTTTTCTAAATTGCATATGGTTGTAAGAAAATATTAGTAACAATTATCTAAAATTATCTGATACAAAAATGAAACAGAATTTGTTACAACTTGTATCAGATATGTAACAAATAACAAAAGTTTATAATCAACTTATATAACTATATTCTACGATGTTGTAACAGATGTAACAGTATTTTTATATATACTTACTCTACTTTTTGTTAAATCTAAGCTATTCTTCGTAGTTTTTATAGGCAAGATTCCTAATTGTATAGACATACAATTAAATGGTTGCGTTATTGCTTTAGCAATTACGAACCATTATATGTGGCTTTGCCACTAGATTTTACACCCAAAATTCACTTTGGGTGTTTTAATTTTGGGAGAACCCAAACCCCTTTTACAAATTTTAGAGAAAGGAACTTAAGATATATGAGAAAAAATAATAAACAAATTAATTTTATAGTTAGTGAAAAAGATTATAACTATGTAAAAAGGCAATCTGAAAAAGCTAATATAACTTTAACTGACTATTTAAAATATTCAGCACTTAACAAGAACATATATGTAATTGATGGATTAGATGATGCTACAAGAGAACTTGCTAAAATTGGAAATAACTTAAATCAGCTAACTAGACTATGTCATCAAGATGTTATTACTTGTTTAGATTTAAGTGAAATTAGAGAGCAGGTGAAACATATATGGCAATTATTAAATTTACTAACTCCAAATCAACTTTAAAACATATTATAAATTACATAACACAAGATGCTAAAACTACTACTGAACTAATTACAGGAAAAGATTGTACTTCTGATAATGCTTTAGAAGAAATGCAGACTATAAAAAATTTATATAACAAAACAACTGGTAGACAATATATTCATTTAGTACAATCTTTTTCCCCTAACGATAATTTAAGTTATGACAAAGCACATGAAATTGGATTAGAACTTGCAAAACAATATAAAGGCTTTCAAGTATTAGTAGCAACTCATACTGACAGAGAACATGTACATAATCATCTCGTAATAAATTCTGTATCTTTTGAAGATGGTAAGAAATTTCAACAAAGTAAAAAAGATATGGAAAAAATAAAAATATATTCTAATGAATTATGTGCAAAAAATGGACTTTCTACTATTTCATTAAAAGGTAATTCAAAGGTTAGTAATAGTTTAACACAGAAAGAATATCAAGTAGCAAATAAAGGTGAAAGTTGGAAAATGCAACTAATAAATGCCATTGACTATTCAATGGAAAATTCATTAACTAAAAATGATTTCATATCAAATATGAATAATTTAGGGTATCAAGTTAATTGGACTGATACAAGAAAAAATATAACTTACACTACTCCAAGTGGAATGAAGTGTAGAGATAATAAATTATATGATATTAAATATTTAAAGGAGAATATGCAAAATGAGTTTAATAGAAAATTTAAAAGAGAAAAATCAAATACCACAGCAAACACAAATGAAAGCAGAGTTTTACACAGTTCAACCAGAAACGTGGATAACTCTATTCAAATGGATAGAAGATACGAAGGACAAAATCAAAAATATGGAATACAAAATGGACAAGCAAATTTCAATGGCAGACATTCTGAATACACTAAAAAAGGAACTTACAGAAACAATAAGAATACATCTGGAAGTTCAGATGATGAAATATCAAGAGGAATTGAAAGAACTACAAAAGATAAAATGGAAAAATATATTCAAAGGGATACCAATAGGTATTGTAATAGGTATTTTAGTAACCGTTCTCTGGATACATTAGTATCCCTTGCCTATTTATTTGAAAATAGACAATATAATCAAAATAAACCTAAAAGAACAATAAGAAGTTTTAGGAGTTTAAGCAAACAAGCTAAAAAAGAATGGATTATGAAGCATAAATATTCAAATGGCTTTGATTGGTTTGAAGAAGATGAATGGGAAATGTAAAAAAATATTTTTAAAAACATTGACTTTTGACCGTCATAATGTTATTATGTTTATGACAGTCAAAAAGGAGGTGGATATGACTGAGAAAAAGCTAGGTCGTCCAACTGATAATCCTAAAAATACTAAATTAACTGTTCGTGTAGATGCGGAAACATTGGAAATATTAGAAAAATATTGTAAGAAAGAAAATATATCTAAAATGGAAGGTATTCGTAGAGGAATTAGAAAATTGGACAAATAAAAAAGGAAATAGTGTTTTCTGACAGTCAATCTTATTACACTATTCCCTAGCAATACTACTTTGAAAGTAGAATTACATGAATATTATATCACATGCAATCTTCTACTTTCAACAAAAATGAAATTTTTAATGAAAGAAGGAGGATTTTTTATGCTTATTAATCAAAATTTATTTGAAGAAGAACTTGATGAGTTCTTTAATAATCTAATCAATTCATATCTAAACTATTTATCTCAAGAAGATGAAACTTATAAGAGGCTTGGCAAAAATAAAAATTCTTGTATTGAAAATTTTCTAAAGGACTTTCCTAATACTAACGATTCTTTAGAAAAACTTATCAATCATATTTATTTAGAAAACCAGTATGAATCTGATGTTTTATATAGACAAGGTTTTATTGATTGCTTTAACTTTCTAAAACTTCTTGATTACTAATTCAAGGAGGTTCAATATGTCAAAAAGAGGTCAAAATGAAGGCAGTATTAGACAAAGAAAAGATGGTACTTGGGAAGCCAGATATACTGTAGGTGTAAAAGAAAATGGAAAACCTAATAGAAAATCTGTATATGCTAAAACTAGAAAAGAAGTTAAAGACAAATTAAATGCTATTTTGTTATCTTTAAAAAATGGAACTTATACTAATTCAAATAATATATTATTCATAGATTGGCTTAGCAAATGGCTTGAAACTTATGCTAAGCCTAACATAAAACTTGCTACATATACAAGTTATGAAACATATATACGAGGTCATTTGAAACCTTATTTTTTAAATATAAAATTACAATCTGTTTCAGCAGAAATGCTACAAAAATTTTTTAATTATAAGCAGAACAATGGTAGATTAGACAATCGCGAAGGCGGATTATCAGCTAAAACTTTGAAAAATATGTATAATATGCTACATGCTTCATTTAAACAAGCATATATTAATGGATTAGTTCAAACAAATATTGTTGAAACTATAAAAACTCCTAAAATTTTTAGAAAAGAAATGAGAGTCTTAACTAGAGAAGAACAAAATAAATTAATTCATGTCGCTAGAAATTATAGACTAGGAATTGTTGTAATATTAGATTTATTTACAGGAATGAGATTAGGTGAAATCCTTGCTTTGAGATGGTGTGATGTTGATTTAAAAGGTGAAAGTTTAATTGTAAGAAATAGTATTAAAAGATTATCTACACATGAGAAAACATCTAAAAAACAAAATAAAACTAAATTAATTTTAGATACTCCAAAATCTCAAACAAGTTATAGAGAAATACCGCTTCTCTCTCCTATTGTTAAAGAATTAAAAACTCACAAGCAAAAACAAAAAATTGAAATCCTATTAGCTGGTAAATCCTATATAAATAAAGATTTTCTATTTTGTAATACAATTGGAGAGCCTTATGATCAGAAAACTTTTTGGAAAGAATATTCTTTAATGTTAATAGATGCTGGTTTACGAGAGAAAAAGGAAAAACCTATTAGAAATAAAATTAAAAAGAATATAAAATCCAAACTAAAATCTCATGCTGATAAAGTTCAAGTTACATTCCATACTTTAAGACATACTTTTGCAACTAGAGCAATTGAACAAGGTATGGAAATTCCCGTACTTAGTAAAATTCTAGGACATGCTGATATAAGTACCACTTTGAATAAATATTGTCATGCTATTCCAGATAGAAAACGTGAAAATATGGAGAAAATTGAGTGTTTATATAATGATAGCCTAGACAATAAAATCTAGGCTATTATTTTTTATTTATTTTAAATATTGTTTAAACTTATAAGAATGTTTTATAAAATTATTATTTCAATATCAATTAACCTCTTTATTTCATATAATCTCTAATTTTAAATAATAATTCATCATCTAACGTTTCTGTTGAAGCAAAATTACTTAATGTATTTTTATCTTCCCAATCTAAATCAAATAAATTTATTTTTTTATCTTTATCATATCTTGGAAAAGCATGATAATGAACAAAAGGATCGTGCATCATCATAATCATATAATTAAATTTTATTGCTCCAAATTTTTCTCTGCATAAATCTTCATACCATTTTATTACTTCTGGAAATTCTGCACCTTCTTCTGGTAACATTCCGCTAACATTTTCTATCTCTCTTTTTAATAAAATAACTACATCTCCTAATGTTGGTTGCTTTTGTCTAACACAAACAAGCCAGTACTTAAATTCTTTAATACATAATTCTTCTAGTCTAAATTTTTTCATAAATTCTAGATTTTTCATAATTTCCTCCACAATTCTTTTTATTTATCAAATAATTTACATTGTTCTCTATACCAAGCGGGAGTACAAATCATTATTATTTTACAATTTCCATTCCAGTAATAAACTTCTTTTTTATCTATTAAAATTACATCTCCCTGCTTAAAATTAACAACTTCATCTTGTTTGTTTATTATGACTGTTCCATCCAAAATATAGCAAATCTCTTTACATTCCTCATTACTGCAATAGCCTTTTTCTGGATATCTTCCAGTTATAGTATTTATACAGAAATCAATATCTTTATCATTTAGTAGTATTGAATATTCTAACAAACTGCTTGTATCACTATTTTTTAATATTTTAGCTTGTTCACTACTTACTTTTCTCATTCACTAACTCCTTTAATTAATCTTTTAATTTATATAGTATATTTTTTATATCCACAATTTGACGATGCTAACTTTAAATAATCATCATATATTGTTTCAACTTTGAATCCTTCAAAATAAGCGCTTAGCATTCCTGTAGAATCTTTGTGACCTACAATTAAAATATTGCAATCAGTATTTTTGTACTTTTCTATTATTTCAAATATAAAACTATAAATTCTTTCCTTGTAATGTTCAAGTTTTTCAACTCCATCATATACATTCATATCTGGAACTGTTCCAGTAATTTTTATTTCTGACATTAACATTCCGTCTGCAGTTCCTAAGTCATAAACATTTAAACGATTATCTATTATAATATTCTTCTCTCCAGATGCTATTTTGGCTGTTTGTATAGCTCTTTCTTGTGGTGAAGAATATATATAATCAAATTTAATTTTTTCTGCATCAAACTTCTTTTTTAATTCTTTAGCTTGTTCAATTCCAACTTCATTTAATGGTTCTCCATTTCTTCCTTGTGCTCTATGCTCTGCATTTAGTTTTGTTTGACCATGTCTTGCAATATATAGATTCATTTATTACTTCCCCCTACATGTTTTTTATATTCATCTAAAGCCCTATTTAATATATCTCCAAATTTTTCTAGATAATTCTTTGTATATTTAGTCATATTATTTGGTAAATTATTTATATCAAACCAATCTAGTTTTTTAGATTCATCATCATTTACTTTTAAATTACCATGATATTTTGTTATTACATAGTATCTTTTCCAGAAAGTATTTTTAATAATATTAATTCATCTATTTCTAGATTAGTTTCTTCTTTTAATTCTCTTTTTGCTACATCCTCAAAACTTTCTCCAAGTTCCATTGCTCCTCCAGGGAATCCCCAAGAATTATAGTCAGCTCTAAGTTGCATCAAAACCTTATCTTCATCATTAAAAACAAATAATCCGACTCCAGCAGTTAGTATTGGTTCATTTCCAACATATTTTCTTATATCTTGTATATACCCCATATTATTATCCTCCAACTACTTTTCTACAAACAATACCTCTACTATATTTTTATATCTATCTTTTATTTCTTCTCTAGTTTTTTCACTTAATTTATTATAATCTCTTTCTAATTTCTTTCTTACATATTCTTTTCCATCGGATATAGACAAATTCATTTCTTTATATACTAACGAAAATAATGATGGTATGCAATCAAAATGCGCTATAACATCCGCATCTGCTACACATTGTTCTTCAATTGTATTTCTAGGCAGCTTTTTACTACCTCTATGTCTTAATACACACTCTTTAACTCTTTCTTTTTTGTCTTCTGGATAATTTAGTTCTGTCAATAATTCATCTGCAATTTTAGCACCATATACATTGTGTTCTTCTCTAGGTCCAATTTCTGAAGGCATTGCTATATCATGCAACAATGCTCCTAATTCAACAATTTCGACATCTGCATCATATTTTTTTGCAAGTTCAACTGAATTTTTAACAACATATTTTATATGGTCATTCCAAAAGTCGTAACCATATTTTTCATTATATGCATCACATCTTTTTAATAATTCTTCTTTAATACTTTCAACTATTCCGCTCATTTATTTTCCTCCAAGACAATTTACTTTTCTTATTGCTATTACTATATTACAAATTCCTTAATTATTCCATAGTTTACATTTATTTATATTACTTTTCATCGTGGTAGGGGTATTTTGCTGGGGTAAAGCACAAAAATAAGACTACTTAATGTGTTGTAGTCTTACTCCTATCTATATTCTATAATTTAATTTTTATTTGCTTGTTTCGGGTTATGAGCAATTTAAACTTTCATATTTTTCTAAAATAAGCTCTATATTATAAACAGTTTCCTTATATTCTTTAAAACTTTTGTTTCTACTCCATTATTTCCACTATTTAATACCACAATAGAATACCATAAAAATTATTTTCTAATTTACTATTCATCTTCAAACAGAATAATTCTTTAAATATTCACTAACATAATTTACTTCTACATACTCTTCTCTATTTCACCTATAAACTCACTTTGGTCAAGCCTATTATCTGGTACAACCAAATAAACTTTATTTCTAGTTCTTGTAAGCGCTACATAAAATAATCTTCTTTCTTCTGCGAATGGTATTTCTTCTGTGATAGTATCTAGTTTGAAGTAGTCGAAAATCCAATGAGAAGCTCTTCCCTTGCTTGGAAACAATCTATTTCTTAGTCCAAACACAATTACTTGGTCTGACGTCAAACCTTTCGAGCGGTGCATAGTTAGTGCTTCTATTTTAGCATTTGGCAAATCCTTGCATATTAGTACGTCATTTATTCCTCTAGCAAAGAACTCGCTTTTTTCTAGTTTATTTAAACAATCATTAGTTCTGGCTAAAATCAAAATTTCGTAGTCGGGATTTTCTTTGTATAATTTATGTACTATCTTATTTATCTCATCATACTCTCCGTATGCTTTGTATTCACAAATTTCAATTGAATGCTTTAAATTTTTAATAGATTTTATCGTCTTTCTACTTTGTTCTTCATTTTGAAGTACAAAATTACTTGTTATATCCGCCAGTTCTTGGCCATACCTATATGTCGTCGAAAGATACATATCATCTTTTGAATTTTCAAATAGTTCTTTAAATCTATTAAATAATTCCAGTCTTGAACCTGCAAAGGCATAAATTGACTGCCAGTCATCTCCTACCGAAATTAATTTTGCATTAAAGTATTCTGTTAATCTTTTTATAAACAAAAATCTTTGAAAAGTAATGTCCTGATACTCATCTACAATAATATATTTGTAATTTAGTTCCGGATATTTATTTTTCACTTCCTTTATAACATACTGATATGAAATGTTAATCATATCACTATAATCTATCATATGATTCTCTATTAAATATTCTTGATAGAAATGATAAATATCCTTTAAGTACTTAATCGCCATTATTCTATATTTAGTCTCTTTTTGTTTGTTTTTAGAATAGCAATGATATTTGAATTTTTCTTTCTTTATTTCTGATATTCTTTTATCAAACATATAGTCTTCATTATCTACTAGCATATTTTTAAAAATGTCAATAAAATTTATTATTAAATCTGTAAATTTAAAAAATTCGGCATTCAAATTATTATCTAATAGTCTATCAAATATATCTTTATCGCTTCTTCTTTCTAATTTAACTCCTCTTTTTATTAACTCTTTTTCTAATGTTAATATAAAGTTTCCATCTGGCATATTATAATCTAAATTTATAAAATCGCTCTTACTACTCTGTTGAAATCTTTCTTTTATCTTCCTTGTCCTATTGTATTTTGCTATTTCTTTCCTATTTAGTTTATTTTTTTCGTTATAACACTCAGAAAGTCCAAAATATTCGATATATATTTTTTTGCCTTGATACTCTATCGTAAAGTCTGGTTGATACGATGCATCTTCGTTTACTTTTTCCTCATATAATTTTTCATACGAATATTCTATATTGTTAACATATAAAAAATTTGCAATTCTAACTTCTCCAATTGATTTAGCTTTTTCTCCTCTTATTGTATAAAGAGAATTTCTTGACCCCAATCTATTAATCAAATATTGATGGATTCCACCTTTTTTACTATTTTCAGATATATATTTTCTTCTTTTGTAATCTGCAAAATATTCTTCAAAAGTATTAAACTTATCAAAATTTTCTACAAACCCCTTTGCTATATAACTATTATTTTGATATTGCTTAAATAACTCTATTAGCTCTTTTAATTTATATTTATCTTTAAATAAATTCTTAATATATTCACAAATAATATTTTTTTGTTCATCTTCTCCCACAACTTGAATTGGATAAGGATAAAATTTTTTGATAAATTTCATTCCTAATGAGTGAAAAGTTGAAACAGGAATACCTAAATCTAATAAATCATTAACTTTTTCGTCTAAATCCTCACTAGACTTTTTCGTAAACGTAAGCATTATAATTTCTTGTGGCTTTATATTTAGTTTATCTACCAAATATTTTACTTTTGCAGCCATAGTTGTACTTTTACCAGAACCTGCTCCTGCATTTATTAAGCAATAATCATCATCTCTTAATATAATTTTTCGTTGTTCTTCGTCTAAGTTTATATTCTCGCCTACATCAGTAAATATATGGTCAAAATAATCTTTATATTCAACTAATTTTCTATCTATAAATTGTTCATTTATTTTATTTAATTCTTCCTCTTTTACTTCTATTTCATTCTCATTACAGAAGTCTTCATATTCCTTATATGTTATATATTATCTAAATCATATAATTCTTTTATGTTCTTCATTTTTTACTCCTGACACAATTTTTTCTTTATTGTATCATTTCTTTAAAATGCTGTAAATATAATAAGATGATTTTTATATTTCTGTATTTTCAACAAATGACCCTGGTTTAAAGTTCAAGCATAATAGTCCAGATTTTGATGCTTTAGAAAATAATATTTTTCATAGAAAATCTGACAATACATATTCAAGCTACTTTTCTAAAGATGAAATATTGGATTTATTTTCTGGTTTTAATACTGTCCTAATTTCTGATGAATATAGCATAGATTTAAGTCATGGAACTCCGCATTATCACGGAATTATAAAATACATTGGAGAGGAAATATAATAATCAGGTGTCTTTATAATAAATATTATATAAAGATTTTTAGATTTACTTTATAAGAGGTGTTATATGAATATAAACCAGATAAAATAACAGGTATGTATTTATGGATTAAAAAATAGGCTTAAGAAGGAAATTTCCTAAGCTCTATTAAAATTACACAACTTTTACGATAGTCTCTAGTTTCATATAATTTATTAAATCTAGTCTTATCTATTATCATTTATTGTAAGTTTTTCCATTATCCTTACTATTTCTTTTATTTCCTGTTCACTTTCTCCTTTTTCATAGACAAAACTAACATTGCAATTTTTGTACTTTTCTTTCTGCTTTATTATTTCTTCCTGTATATGACCGGCTTTCTCTCTAGTTAGTCCAAAGCAATAAATATCACATTCTTTTCCAAAACATTTTAATGCCTCTTGTAATCTCAAACCTTGCATATCCATTACTAGACTTTTATTTTCTTCTCTTACCTCTTTCATTATTGTATCATAAAATTGTAATGTTATGCCCAATAATTGAACATAAGTTATATCTTTTTGCAAAAGATAGCCTCTCATAAATTCATAATTTTTATGCGTTTGATTTAATTTATAGTATATTTTATCTGCATTTTTTTCTTTTATTCCTATCAATAATATATTTCTATTCATCTCTAATCCTCTTTTCTTCTATATAATATTTTTTATAAGCTTTACAAAATATATTGTTAGTTAATATATTTACTCTTGCTTTTCTATCTCACCATCCTCTACATTTCTCATAAAATAATTTGTCTGTGGCTGATATGCATAACCTTCAATTTCCAGCATTGTAATAGTTGGAATTACTTCATTGATTGATTTTTCTAAATTTTTAGCTATTTCGTTAATATGCAAAGGTTGGCCTGATAGTATTCTATATACTTGCAAATATTCTTTTGGCATTATATCGCCTATACTCTTTTTTTTGTTTTCTAATTTTTGTGCGTCATCTTCTTTATCAACACTTTCATTTACTATTTCATTGACTTGATTTTCCCCTTCTTTCTTTTTCTTTATGTTGTTTAATGTTTGTAATTCAAATTTTTGAGATTCTTTAGACTTATCTGATGAAAGCCTCTTCTTTCGCTTATTTGGTATCATTAGTGCATTTCCTAGATTCATATCACTCGTACCCATATTTTCGCTAAATTTTATATTCTCTATTATCTGCTCTGGTTTAGTTACTAATACTGCACCTTCTCTAATTAGTCTATTCGTTCCTATTCCTTCTGTAGCATAGATTGTGTTTGGTATTGCATAAACGACTTTTCCTTCTTTTTTTGCATATTTGGCAGTAATACTACTTCCACTCCTGTAGTTTGCTTCTACTACCAGTACTGCATCAGAAAGACCACTTATTATTCTATTTCTACTCGGAAAATGGCTTTTTTCTGGTTTCGTATTTGTTGGGTATTCTGATATGATACATCCTCCTTTTTCTAATATTTTGTGGAATAACCATTCATTTTCTGGTGGATAGATGTAGTTAAGTCCACATCCTAAAACGGCGATTGTTTTTCCTTGTTCTTCTATTGCTACATTATGTGCTATTCCATCAATTCCCATCGCTAATCCACTAATAATGCAAATTCCTTTTGAAGATAGCTCTTTTCCAAATTCATTTGCTACTCTTCTTCCATATTCTGTACATTTTCTTGTTCCTACTATTCCTATTGTATTCCTTGCGTTTAATAGTTCTATATCTCCAATTGTATATATTTCGGTTGGAAAGTTTTTTGTTCTTAGTAATCTTTGTGGGTATTTTTCATCCTCCACATCTATTTTTATTATTTTCACTCTTTGATTTCATTTCTCCTTTATTTAAAAGTATGTTTCAAATAATTTTTGATATGTAGAGTTTGCCAAACTATATATTACAAAGCTTCTATATTGTTACTGGCAATTTTCTCTGGTATTCTTTTTTCATTTATTATTCATTACAAATTGGTATTCTGTAATTAGCAAACAATCCATAAAGTCATTACCTAATGCACATATACTGTTTTCATATCAAAATTTAGTAATGTTTACAATTCTAAAGCTAAGTTAGCTTTCAGTACTTATTTCATTTCCAATACTTCCTATCCAAGCTCCTATACTGTATTGCCTCTGCAATATGCTTTGCTTCTATATTTTCTTTTTCATCTAAATCTGCTATTGTTCTTGCAACTTTTAGTATTCGTTCATACCCTCTTGCACTTAGTCCCAACCTCTCAAATGCATTTTGCACAATTTCTTTAGATTTTAAGTCTAATTTGCAATATATATTACTAAGGCTTGGTGTTATTTCAGAATTTGAAAAAATCCCATGTTCTTTATACCTTTCTAATTGGATTTTTCTTGCATTGTCCACTCTCTGTTTTATAGTTTCTGAGGTTTCAATTTTTTCATCACTTGCTATCTTTTGATATTTTACTGGTGTTACTTCTATTTGAATGTCTATTCTATCTAAAAGTGGTCCACTAATTTTCCCCATGTATCGTGCTATTGCTTCTGGTGTACAAGTACATTCTTTGTCTTTTGAGCCGTAGAACCCACAGGGGCACGGATTCATTGATGCCACAAACATAAAATTGCACGGATATGTTAAGCTTGCATTAACTCTGCTTATGGTAACCTCTCTGTCCTCTAATGGTCCTCTAAGTACTTCTAATGTGTTTTTGTTGAATTCTGGTAGTTCGTCTAAGAATAAAACTCCGTAATGGGCTAAACTTATTTCTCCTGGTTTTGGGATATTTCCACCACCAATTAAAGAATTGATTGTAACTGTATGGTGTGGTGACCTGAATGGTCTAGTTAAAAGAATTGGAACATCTTTTGAAAGTAATCCTGCTATACTATGAATTTTTGTAATTTCTAGTGCTTCTTCAAATGTTAAGTCTGGTAAGATAGATGGTATTCGCCTTGCCATCATTGTTTTTCCAGAGCCCGGTGTGCCTATCATGAGTATGTTATGACCTCCGTGCAGCAGCTATTTCTAATGCTCTTTTTACATTTTCCTGCCCTTTTACGTCTGAAAAATCCAGATTATATTTATGTCTTTCTTCGAATATCTTTTGTATATCTGTTTTTGTTGGTTCTATATTTTCTTCATCATTTAAGTAATCTACAACTTCTTTTAAAGATATTGCGCCTATTACTTGTAGTCCACTTACTATCGCTGCTTCTTTAGCATTTTCTTCTGGTAAAATAATTCTTTTGATTCCTAATTTTTTTGCCTCTATACACATTGGCAGTATTCCATTTATTTTATTTAATTTGCCATTTAATGATAGTTCACCTATAAATACTGTATCTTCTAAATTTTGCCATTTTATATCTTGAAAATCTAACAAAATTCCTATTGCAATAGGCAAGTCAAAGAATGAGCCTTCTTTTCTTGTGTCTGCTGGTGCTAGATTTATAACTACTCTTCTACTTTGGAATTCGTATCCAGAATTTTTAATTGCTGTCCTTACTCTCTCTTTAGATTCCTTAACCGTTGCATCAGGAAGACCCACTACTTCCCAATTTGGCATCCCTGCTGATACATCTACTTGCACATCAACAAGAAACCCATCTAAACCTTGTAGGGACATACTTTTTACTATTGATAACATATTTTTACCTCGTTTTGGAAATTTAGACTTAGAACAAAGTCTATTAGAATTAACATGTTAATATGTTATCAGAATTTACATTATTTGTCAATGGTTTTTGTAAAATTTTAGAAATCTATTATTACTAAATAATCTGCTTTATATGATTTATCTTGTACAAATCATCCTTCAAGTACACTTCAATTACATCTAATCTAACGAATTCATTTTCCAAATGTTTAGAATATAAGTAATATTTAACTGTACTTATCAAATGCTTTTGCTTCGGTTCAGTTACAGAATCAATTGGTTTGCCATATAAAGTATTGGTTCGTGTTTTTACTTCTACAAAAACAAGTTCTTCTTTGGCATTATCTCTCGCTACTATGTCTATTTCACCTTGATTTGCCACAAAATTTCTTTCGATGATTGTGTAACCCAAGTTTTCTAAATATTTAGTAGCTAAGTCTTCTCCTATTTTTCCTATTTCATGTCGTAAATACATATTTTTAAAATAACTCCTTGCTAATAAATTGGTTCCTTCGCTTCTATCTTATTTCTTTGTTTTAATTGGGAATTTAGATTTCGAATTAAATCTTTTGAATTAAACTAAGTGAGACTATTTTATTATGTTTTCCACATTTTGTCAACTTTTTGTTATTATTCTCTTTACTTTTATTTATTTTGCTATATAATAGATAAAAATATAGAGGAAATGAAGGTTGAAGAGAATTTAAAATTTTTCAACCAATTTTATTTTCCAGAAAGGATTGTGAGTGTTTATGGAACTAGTAGATAAGCTAAATAACAAAAGACAAAGCTTAAATAAAACTGCTGAACGACAAGAAAAAGTAGATGGCGAATATCGTCAGTCTGTCCATACCTGGATTATGAATAGTAAAGGAGAATTTCTAATTCAAAAAAGATCTCCTAATAAGAAAAATTTTCCAAATATGTGGTCTCAAACAGGTGGTGCAGTAGATGCAGGAGAAACTACTTTACAAGCAGCTTTAAGAGAGTGTAACGAAGAGCTTGGCATTTCTTTTGACCCAGCAAATATTGAATTTATGTTATCTTTTAAAAGAAAATACGATTTTGTAGATGTATGGCTTATAAAGCAAGATATTGAGATTTCTGATATTGTGCTACAAGAAGAAGAAGTTTCTGATGTAAAGTGGGCTACTGTAGATGAAATAAGAGATTTAATGAGAACAGGAAAACTTGCAAAAAGTATAGACATATATTTTGAAATGTTTCTTGAATTGATTAGCTATCCTTTTTAATTATATACGGCAAATTAAAAGGAATGAGCCCTGTAAATTGCAGGATTCATTCCTAAATTGCCTAGTACCTAGTTAAAAATGTCCGATTTTTTGTTCAGTACAAAAGGTTAGTCAGTTTTTTCTCTCAAAGTTTGTTTGTTACCTTTTCTAATACTTATTTATTTTCCTACCAAACAAATCTCTTACTTTTTCTCAAATTCTATAGTTACCTTAAACAAATCTCCATCTAAGTAAATATTAAATTTACCATTTTGAAGTTCTGTCAAACTTCTTGCTATAGATAATCCAAGTCCACTTCCTTCTGTGTTTCTTGAAGCTTCTCCTCTAACAAATCTTTGCATTAGCTCATCTGCACTTATGTTTAGTTTTTGCTTAGATACATTTTTTAGTTTAATATATATCTTATTATCTTCATCTACTATATCTATATATACTCGTGTGCCTTCTAATGCATATTTTGCAATATTTGAATACATATTTTCTAATACTCTATATAGATATCTGCTATCTGCTTCTATATATGCCTCTTCCTCCGGAAAACTAATTATTTCCTCTAACTTATGTGCTTCAAATTTATCTTGAAATTCTCCAGATATTTGCTTTATAAGTTCATTTACATTTAGTTTTTCCATATTTAATTTTATTGCTCCTGAAGATGCTTTTGACGCTTCTACTAAGTCTTCTGTTAGTTTCTTTAATCTTTGTGATTTATTATCTAATATGCCAAGATATTCATTTGCTTTTTCTCCCTCTATGTTTTCTTTCTTTAGCAAGTCAACATAGTTAATAATTGAAGTAAGTGGTGTTTTTATATCATGTGATACATTTGTTATAAGTTCTGTTTTTAGCCTTTCGCTTTTTAGTCTTTCATTTATAGCATTTGAAAGTCCCCCTGCTATATCATTTATCTCTTTTGATGTAGCTTTATCTTCTTTAGAAAAATCGTTTTCGTTTAATTGTATGTCTGTTTTTCCACTATATAAATCGTTAATTGCCTGCTTTACTTTATTATAGCTTTTTATCCTATCTGAAATTAGTTTGTATGCATATATATTTATTAGAGCTAAAAGTATAATTCCTGCAAGCGGTTGAGCAAATAATATTCCTAAAGAAATTACATTAGCTACTAAATATATTGTAAAAAATACTATAAAGTTACTCGTAATTTTCATATTTTGAGAAAAGTTCTTTATTTTTTTATACAACCAGTAAGCAAATGTAGTCTTCATAAATGTATGTGTTTTTAATCTTTTTATAACTGTCTCGAAAAATAGTATACACGCAAGATATATTATAAGGATGCCAACTCCTACAAATGTAATTCCTACAATAAATGTTAGCATATCATTCATACTTGATATTATGCTCATAAACAACAATCCTATAGAACCAATAAATAGTGCTATAAAAAACGCTATTTCTACTAATATCTTGTCAAACCAATTAAGTGTTATTCCTTCTATTCCCTTTTTCTTTCCAACTCCCATAACTGCAACAGGTATAAAGGCAATAAGTATTATAACTAGGACTGGAATTAAATACATTGCATTTGGAGTAATTACTAAAAGAATATTATACAAAATTTGAGCTTGATATATTCCATCTGGATGTTCTAGTGGTTCTAGCAAAGATGTATAAATTATATAGTTATTTGCATTTTCACTATTTTCTTCAAGTCTACTGTCCACATAATTCACATTTTTAAGTTTATTTATTGATGTGTCTATATTTGAGTTATCACAATTCCAATATATCTCTTTAGAACTAATTTGATTTTTTACTTCATCAAGTGTTGTACTACCTATTGCATAATCTATATTTGTAAATGCTTCTTTTGTTTCTTTATCTATTATTAGCCATTTTACATTGCTTCCATAATAATCATAAAAATAGTAAATTTTATTAACTTGGTCATTTCCTGTAACACTTTCTTCAGTTATATACATGTCATGTCTAACTGTAGAATAATCATCTAGTTGGAAGTTCTTAACAGAACTAAATGCACTAATTATTTCTGTGGCATATTGTTCGGCAAATACTCTAGTATTTAAGAAATTTTCCCTATTATTTATAGCTTCTCTCTCCATTGGGTATGATAGGCAAACTATCATAAGTATCAATATAGCTAAAATAATTGGTCCTATTATATACACTATATTCTTTAGTACTCTCGGCCAGCATATTTTGCTATTATCCATATATATTTTCTCCTTTCTTTAAACTGCTTTTCTTTTGAAGAGCGTATATTCATTTATCTTCTAATCAATCTAACTTCTCAATCTTATACCCTATGCCCCAAATAACTTTTAAATATTTTGGTTCTCTTGGATTTATTTCTATTTTTTCTCTAATGTGTCTTATATGTACAGCTATAATATTTTCTGCGCCATAACTTTCCTCTTCCCACACATTTTCATAAATTTGTTCTATTGAATACACTATTCCTTTGTTTTTAGTTAAAAATTTAAGTATATTATATTCTGTTGGAGTTAACTTAACATCCTTACCGTCAACTTCTACAGTTTTGGTTGCGTCATTTATTATTAAATCTCCTGATTTGTATATATCTTTATTATTTTCTTCTTTTTTTACCATAGAGCCTAAGCTTGTGTATCTACGTATTTGTGAATTAACTCTTGCTATAAGCTCTAGTGGGTTAAATGGCTTTGTAACATAGTCATCTGCTCCATTATTTAATCCTGCTATTTTATCATAGTCTTCAGATTTTGCAGATAACATTATAATTGGAATTGATTTATCCTTTCTTATAATGTTTGCAGTTTCAATTCCATCTAACTTTGGCATCATTATGTCTAATATAATAAGCTGAATATCATCATTTTTCTTTAATATTTCTAATGCTTCATTTCCATCATAAGCTTTTAATATGTTATATCCTTCCTTACTTAAGTATATTTCTATAGCTTTTACTATTTCTTTATCATCATCACAAACTAAAATATTGTACATAAATTTATTCCCCTTTTCGTAAAAATGTCCATATAACTATTATATCATATTGTTTTCTTGAATTATATAGGAAAGCCAAAGCTTTTTACTTATTGTTTTCTCATTACTAAAAAATAGTATAGCATAATTTTATTAAGAAAAAAGTGTATAATTATTAAATTTTTATTAATTATGAGTCCTGAGTGTCGAATTTTGTCAGACGATTTTTCTTGTTAAAAGTATAGATGTATGTTATACTTTTAGTATTAAATTTAAAAGGAGGTGAACCCAGATGGAACAAGAAACACTAACTCTTATATTATCAAAATTAAACGAAATGAATACTAAAATGGATGCTTTAGACACAAAAATTGATTTTGTACATAAAACTCTTAACGATAAAATCGATAATGTTTTTAATGTGCTTAACAAGAGAATTGATGATGCTGTTATCGAACTTAATCAAAAGATAGACGACGTTAATATAAAAATAGACAATGTTAACGTAACTCTTAACAAAAAAATAGACGATGTCAATGAATCTCTTAATAAGAAGATAGACGATGTTAACGAATCTCTTAACAAAAAAATAGATGATGTCAATGAATCTCTTAATAAAAAAATTGATGACACTGCTGCTTCTTTAATTGAGAGAATGGATTATAGAATTGATGATGCCTCATCAACATTAGATGCAAAAATGGATTTTTCATATAAAAGTTTGTCTAATTCTATTAATCGACTTGAATCTTATACTAAGAACAACTTTGCACAGATACATAATAATAATGTCTAAAAGTTTTTTTCGTTTAATTAAAAAATAAAGTGGCTTACAAATGTAGTTTGTATTAAAACTATATCTGTAAGCCACTTTAGTAGCTAGTTTAAAGTTCTCTTATTGTAATAATTCACTATTTCTAGCAAATATTTTTAACAATTTATTTATAATACTTCTTTATTTCTAATTGCAATTTACACTAAACATCTATGTCTAATCCTACTGGACAATGGTCGCTTCCCATAATTTCAGAATAAATATAACTTTCTTTTATTTTATCTTTAATACTATCCGAAACTATAAAATAATCTATTCTCCATCCTGCATTCTTTTCTCTTGCTTTAAACATATATGACCACCAGGTATACATATCAGTTTTGTCTGGATATAAATATCTAAAAGTATCTGTAAATCCTGCGTTCAATAATTCTGTCATTTTTTCTCGTTCTTCATCAGTAAATCCTGCATTTCTTCTATTAGTTTTTGGATTTTTTAGGTCTATTTCTTTATGAGCCACATTTAAGTCTCCACAAACAATAACAGGCTTTTTCTTGTTTAATTCTATAAGATAGTTTCTAAATGCATCTTCCCAAACCATTCTATAATCTAATCTTTCTAATTCTCTTTTGGAATTTGGAGTATAGCAATTTACCATATAAAATTTATCAAATTCTAATGTAATTACTCTTCCTTCTTTATCATGCTCTTCTATTCCAATTCCATACTCTACGTTTAATGGTTTGTCTTTTGTCATAATTGCTGTTCCTGAATATCCTTTTTTCTCTGCACTATTCCAATATGTATTATATCCTTTAAATATTTCTTTTATATTATCATCTATTTGGTCTTCTTGCATTTTTGTTTCTTGTATGCAAAATACGTCTGCATCTATTTCTTTAAAGAACTCTACAAATCCTTTGTTAATAACTGCTCTTAAACCATTTACATTCCATGATACTAACTTCATATCTTACATCCTTCCTTACATACTTTAAATAAACCACGAAAGGAGATAGTTTCCCATCTCCTTCCAATTATTGCTATTATTTAATTTCTATAATGAGTTGAAATATACATTTCCACCTATTATTTCTCCTGAATGGTATCCTGCAGCTCTAAATGATAAATATGTGTGATTTCTTTTACCATTTAATGCATCTAAAACTGCTTGTTTAACATATGATGGATAATTTCCGTTTAATCTTTTTCTCCAATGATTATCTATTGAATAACAGAATTGACTAGGTGCCATGTATTGACTTAATGGATCTGATCCATATCTTTTCCAACTACTGCTTACTGTTCTGTTGCATGCTGTTGTTATAACTGCAAGTGCACCTTCATAGCTTGAACTACATTCTTGAGCTGTTATTGCACATAATAAATCCAACTCACTATCTGAATATGTCCATTTGCCACCACTATATGATGTTCTAGAAGTACCTCTTGTAGTAATTTGTTTTGTTCTTATTTCTACTATTTTGTCAACTGGTTCTTTTACAACCTTTGATGACATTTCTGTTTTTTCTATTTCTTCACCATTTTGATATTTTATTTTATATGTTACTTCTCTTATTCCGTTTTTGCCTTCTTGTACGACTCTATCTTGTTTTGTTCCACTTCCTGTAGTAACATCTTTTGTAATTGTTTCATAAGGTATTGTTTCTTTTTCAACAACGATTTTTTCTGTAATTTTAGAATAATTATTTAAAATATCATCTGTTGAAACTTCAGAAGATTTTTCTACTTTTTCAAAAACCTCAACGTCTTCTGATTCTTTTGATATTATAATTGTGTTATTATCAGATAATTCTTCTGTTGTGTCTGGTGTTACCTTTTCATCCTCTAATAATACAATATGATTTTCGTCTAAAATATCTTTGACACTTGTCTTAGTTGTAAAAACATCCATCTCATATCCACTTGATAGAACAATTTTTACATTATTTACCTTGACATTTCCTGCCATTACGCCAACGCTAAGTAAGAATATAAGTATAACACTTATACAAACTATTTTTTTCAGCGATATTGACGCCTTATCATCTTTCTTCATACGAAATTTGTTCCCTCCTTTAAAAGCAACATCTTTATTGTACCATAATAATTTTCTTTTGTCAAATTTTGGCTGATTCTCTAAATCTGCTTAATTTAGCTATTTTCTATTTTTTTATTTTTGCATAATGTTCCTAAAAAGCCTTATATTACTATTATATTCAGCTTGTACAAAAAATATTACCAATTTTTTATTTTTTTCACAATAAGTTCACATATATTTACTATAATTGTTGTATAATAAATAGTAATATGTTATTATATTTATATATTTTATTTTAAGGAGGAGAATTTTATGTGGTGGATTATATTAGCCATAGTCATAATAATTATTATAGCAATAATTGCAATGTACAATAGCTTAGTAACAATGCGCCAAAGAGTTAAAAATGCATGGAGTCAAATTGATGTCCAATTACAAAGAAGATTTGATTTAATTCCAAACTTAGTTGAAACAGTAAAAGGCTATATGGCACATGAAGCAGACGTTTTAACAAAAGTTACAGATTTACGTTCTTCTTGGGCAAATGCTAAAACAGTTGATGAAAAAGCTAAACTTGACAATCAATTATCTGAGTCTTTAAAAACAATTATGGCTGTTGCTGAAAATTATCCTGATTTAAAAGCAAATCAAAACTTTAGTGAATTACAAACAGAATTAACAAATACTGAAAATAAGATTTCTTATTCAAGACAATTTTATAATGATACTGTAACTAGATATAACATTAAGCTAGAGACATTTCCTTCTAATGTTATAGCATCAGTATTTAATTTTAAATCAGAGAATTTATTTGAGGTAGACAACCAAGAAGCTAGAAAAAATGTTAAAGTTGACTTTAATAAATAATTTATAATTAAATGGCCACACTATTATTGATCGTCAATAAAATGTGGCTATATTATATTAAAAGGATTGGTACAAAATATGTATGAAGATATTCGAAATAATAAAATAAAAACCGGTTTAATAGTATCGTTATTTATAGTTGTAATTGCTTTAATTGTTTATTATGTATGCATGGCATTTGACTTAGGAGTTATATCAATTATTATAGCAATGATATTTTCTATAGGTTCTGCTTGGGCTTCATATTATTATAGTGATAAAATAGTCTTATCTATAAATAGAGCTCACCCAGCATCACCTGAACAATACGAAAAACTAAATAATATTCTTGATGGTCTAATGGTATCGTCTGGTCTATCAGATAGACCTAAATTATATGTTGTAGACGACCCTCAACCCAATGCTTTTGCAACAGGTAGAAATCCACAGAATGCAGTAATCTGCGTCACAACTGGCTTACTAGATATAATGGATTATTACGAGCTTGAAGGTGTTGTAGCACATGAATTATCTCATATAAAAAACTATGATATACGTTTATCTGCCGTTGTTAGTGTAATGGTAGGTTTTATTGTAATGTTAACAGACTGGGTTAGTCGTGCTTTATTCTGGGGTAGAGGAAGAGATAATGACCGAGAAGGTAGTGGAAATCCAATACTAATGCTTATTGGTCTTATATGCTTAATACTAGCTCCAATTTTTGGTCAACTTATGCAGTTAGCATTATCAAGACGTAGGGAATTCTTAGCAGACGCCAGTGCTGTTGAACTTACTAGAAATCCAGATGGCTTAATATCAGCTTTACAAAAATTAGATGCAGATACACATCAGCTAAAAACTGCAAATAATTCTACTGCTCACATGTATATTGTGGATCCATTTAAATCAAATTTAAAGGATGGTAAGAAAAAGAAAACTAGTTTATTTTCAACACACCCTTCTATAGAAGATAGAATCGAAGCAATTAGGAATTTGAAATAAAAATCTTTGTGAATTATATGATTTTAAAATACTAACAAAGCTAGCACACATTTTTTATTTATGTTGAAGTTCTTAAGGTGGGGACCAACAAATTACAATCTGTGGAAAAATTACTCTTTAAGAAAAAACTTGTTTTTTCTTAAAGGTAGAATTAGGTAGTGAACCATTGTAATTTTTACTACAGATTGTTATGCCGTTGGGGGAACGGAAACATAAATAAAAAATGTGTGCTAGCCTTTGTTAATATATAAATCACTCAATTTCAAACACTCTACAAGCATTTTCATAAGTAATTTTAGCAATTTCATCTACAGGCTTTTGCCTTACACTTGCAATTTTTTCTGCCATAAATTTAACATTTCTAGAATCATTTCTCTTGCCCCTATTAGGTTCTGGAGAAAGGTATGGACTATCTGTTTCGATAAGCATTCTATCTAGTGGCACTAATTCTATAATTTCATTAGCATTTTTTGAATTTTTAAATGTAATCGGTCCTGCAAATGATATATAATAACCTAATTTAAGTGCTTCTTTTACTAGTTCTCTATTTAATGGGCAACAATGAAATACTCCTCTTTTTATTACTTGATGGTTTTTTAATATTTCTAAAGTATCCATTACTGCATCTCTTGTATGTATTACAATTGGTAAATTAAAATTGTTTGCAATTTCTATTTGTTTAATAAATACATTTTTTTGTATTTCTCTTTTTGCAATGTCTTTTTCCCAATAATAATCTAATCCTATTTCTCCTATTGCTACAATTTTTTTACTATCTTTTTCCTTTTTTATAAATTCTACTAATGTGTCTAATTGTGCTTCTATTTCTCCTGTAGAATCTGGAATATCATTTGGAGAAATTCCAGAAATAGTATACATCCAATTATATTTTTTAGCTATTTGTAATGCATAAATTGATGATTCTAAACTATACCCAGCATTGATTAGTTTTGTTACTCCAGAATCATAAACCCAATTTATTACTTCTTCTCTATCTTCATCAAACTTGTTGTCATTATAATGTGCATGTGAATCAAAAAGTTCCATTTCTGCCTCCCTTTTACTTAATTTAATACTAATTATTTTTATATTAGAGTATATTTAATTTCTAAGATTTTATTTTTTCATCTAACAATTAGCTAAATACTGCAACCACACTAGCCATAGCATAATCCTTTATATGAGAAATACTAACATCTATACTTTCTAATTTTAAATTATCTGCAGTTTTCTCAATATTATTCTTCAGCTTATCCACATTTATTACTGGTTTTCCACTCTCTATATTTATTACTTCTATGTCTTTCCACATAGCATCTTCTCGCCCATCAATAAAATCTGAAATAGCCTTAAAGATAGCCTCTTTCGCTGCAAATCTTGCTGCAAAATGTTGGTATTTCATCACTCCCGATTTGCTACAATACTCTATTTCTTTTTCTGTATAAATTCTATTTAAAAAGGTGTCTCCTAACTCCTCTATAGACCTTCTTATTCTATCCACTTCTATTATATCTATACCAGTTGTAACCTTCATTCCGTCCTCCTATTTTTATTTTATCATGAGTGAAGATATATATTTTTTTATTAAACAAAAAATATATATCTTCACTAAATAAAAATCTATTTTAAACTCACATACAGTATTGTCAAAATATTTATTACTAATATTGCCAAAACCACAACTCTAGTAATTTTATTGTTTTTGCTTAACTCTTCAACATTATGTTTTTTATATGATACATCATATTCATTTTTTATTTTTGAATATGTTGTTTCAATTCCTAAATTTTCAATCCAAGCTGATTCTAATTTTTTCCCAAATTCTTCATTGGTTATATCTTGTATCCATATCTGTTTTGTAAAGTTTATTAAGCCTTCCTCTGCTTTTTTATATTTTGACTTAAAATCATAATTTAATTTATTTAATAATATTTTTTTATACAATACTAATATATATGTATACAAATACTCACTTTCAAATTTTTGTGGTACAATTGTAAAATTAGAAGTGTTTATATTCGATGTAAAAAGTACTGTACTTGTAGGTGTAAAACCATATTTTATATATTGATTTTTATAAATCTGCCTCTTTTCATTTGCATTTTCTGTCTTTCTTGCATATTTATCATCTAATATTTGTGAATTAGATGGAAGCACCGAACGATATTTTTCAAATAAATTGTCTAAGTCCTCTTCATTTGTATTTTCGTTCCAATCTTTTTGGTCTAAACAAGAATATGAATATACAAAAAACTTTTCACTTCCAATATTTGCTTCATTGGCAATGTTCTCAGTTCCTGTTATTTCTTTAATTAAAGCTGTAATGTCTTTTACATTTTTAAATGAACTTGACTGTATTTTTATATTCTCATATTCCTTTAAATTATATGCTATGGAATTTACTTCTCTAAATTTATAGTTAAAGTTAAGTACATCTGAAAAACTTTCGCTATTTTCTAGATTTGTTTTAAAAATTAAAAAACATACACCAGTTTTAAAACATACAATTTTTATTCCTGTTATCTCAAAAAATATACAATTATTATCATCTACTTTTCCCTGTAAATTTTCTGTAAGTTCATAATTAAACACATTACAGTCATGCTCTGCAAGTAATGTAGCTTTAACTGATGTATCTAATTTATTAAAATCTTTTATTCCTTGTCTATTAGTATCAAAAGACCAAAACATATACTCTCTAATATTAGGTAGGAAATACGTATATAAATGTATGTCTTTTTGTTTATCAAATATTCTTAATTTACATTTCTTGTTTCTTAATAAGCTCTGTAAATATTTTTTGTATTTTTCCTCTTCTATCATATATGGATAGATAAAATATGTATATTGGTATTTTGTCATAAGTTCCATTATTTTTCCTCCTATGTTTTATTCATCAGTAAAATAATATAGGTTTAAATCTGAGCCTAAATGCCATTTGCCAATGAATTCTACTAAAATATTATTATCCAAATTATATGATGGTGACACTGCAATTTGACCTTGAGAATCTACTGCTCCCCATAAACCATCTTGTTTAACACTAGCATAACCATAATCATTTTGCTCTCTTGCCTCATCATAAATATAATTTACTACAACATTTCCGTTTGCGTCTACAAACCCGTATTTTCCGTCTTCATTTCTACTTAAGAAAATTGTGTTTCCACTTAAAATATCTTTGCTTGTTCTTTCTTCAAATCTAAAATTATAATATTTGTATTCGTCATCTTCTCTTACCCTTAAATAACCTTTTGACTCATTTACTTCTGATAATATAACACTAGATAGCTTAACATTAAGATTTGTATCTAATAAATCTGATGTATAATCTTTATTTGTTGCTTCGTAGAAATTACCTGTACTTCTGTAAACTATATTAGTATATTTAAAATCCACAACTGTATTGCCACTTGCATCAACAATTCCGTAGTTTGAATTTTTTTGGACAATATAGTGATTTCCTTCAGCATATCTAATAGAATCATACTGAGTATCTATTAGACTTTTTCCATCAGTTATAGATACAACTCCATATTTATTTCCATCTTCTACTATTGCATTTTCTCCGGCTATGGATATAATGTTATCATAGTCGCCTGCTAGATATTTATTTCCGTCTGTATCTACAATCTCCCAGTTATTATTTTCATTTACAATATAGTACTTTCCTCCACCATATACACTTTTAATATTATCATAATTTTCTTGCACAGCAACTGTTTTTGTATATGTTATTACACCATATTTATCATCTTCATTTTTTACTATATAACCATCTTCAAATCTATCCGAAATAGGTATTATTTCTTCATAATTATTATTTATTATAGTAGACCCAACATTATCTATTAGTCCATATTTTCCGTCTTTTTCAGTAAGTAAGCTATTTTCTACTCCTCTTAATGCCACAATTGAACCATAATCACAGTTAGCAATTTGGCTACCATTTGTATCAATCAATCCATACTTTCCATCTTTAGAAACTTTTAGTAATCCTGCTTGATACCATAAATTATTACTTTCGTCGTAATTTTCTATTGCTTCTACTAAATCATAATCAGTAAATAATTCTTCGCCTTTTTCATTTAGAACTCTTGTATCATAAGTATTATCCGTGTAATTAACATTTATTGTGCATATAAATATAGCTTTCTGATTATCTGGTATCACTATATATTCATCATAAGTTGGTTCAATTACAATATTTCCTCTAGAATCTATAACTCCCCATTTGCCATCTGTATATACTGGAAAATATCTTAAAGCCACAACTTTTTCTTGTGGGGTATCTTCTGTGTTTAATAATTCTCTAATACCAATAACAAACATAACTATTACTGCTATTGCTATTAAAACTGCAAAGACTTTTTTTACATTCAGCTTTTGTTCTCCGTCATATCTTTTACCTCTACTCATAGTGACCTCCAAAAAAAGATATTTTTTTACATATATACTATATCATATTTTCTGGGTTAATTACAACATTATTGTGCATTTTTAGCTAAAAAAGTTGCAAGTTAAAGCTTTGATATTATAATTTTTAATTATAACTAATTTTTGATAGGTTAGAGTGGGCTTCTAAAAAAAGTATGAAAATATGGAATGGAGAGTGATTTTAGTATAGAAATTCTAAGAAAATTTTAGTAGGGAATCTCAAATTCTTTTGAGGGCGCTACTAAAATTTCTCATAGAATTTCTACGAAAATCAGCTTGACCGACATATTTGAAATACTTTTTTTAGAAGTTTACTCTAACCTATATAATTTTTATAATATCAAAGCATTAACTTACAACAAAAATAGCATCTTGCGATGCTATTTTTATTACACATTTTTCTTGCTAATCTTAGCTACAATTACACTCATATCGTCCTTTTGCTTTCCATAATCATTGTCTATTGCCTCTCCAATTATTAAATCTGCAATTTTCTGTGCATCAGTAGCTTCTATGTCTTCTAATAAGTATTGAAGCCACAATTGCTTATTAACATACTCTTTGTTGGAGTCTATTACTCCATCCGTGCACATTACTAAAATATCTCCATCTTGCAAGTCATAATCATATACCACTAAATCTACATTATTTAAAATTCCTGTTGGTAGTGACATTGATTTTAGCATTTGAACATTTTTTCCTCTTTTTATGTATGTTGGGCATGCTCCATTTTTTATAAATTCCATATTTCCATTAAATAAATCTAGTATTTCTATATCTAAGGTTGCATACATATCTTCTTCTGTATTTGCTGAAAGTGTAGAATTTATTAGCTTTAATGATACCTCTTTTTCAAATCCAGCTGACAATAATCTTTCCAACATTTTTACTGCTATTTTACTACTCTTCATTGCTTCTGGACCTGAGCCCATTCCATCACTTAATGCTAACAAGTATTTTCCATCTTGCAATTTTATTTGCAAGCTACTATCTCCAGATACTGGAGAACCTGCTTTAGTTGATTTTGCAGTACCTATTTGTATGTTGTATTTGTCATCAGATATATATGTAAATTTACAAGTATCTTTATTTAGTCTTAACCCACATATTTGATTTTGCAAAATTAAATTTTGATTTAGAACTTTGTTTAAAATTTTGTTTATTCTTCTTACATCACATTCTGTCCCATCCATATTTTCACATACATCTGTATAAATATCCACAATAAATCTTCCAGAACTTTTTTGTTTTATCTCAATATTCTTTATTTCAATATCTTTTTGCTCTAATAATTTTAGTATTTCTTGCTTTTGTGTAGCAAACTTGTCCTCTTCTTTATCTATATCATCTGCCATTTTTGAAATAGCTTCAGACACTCCTCTTAATTGCTCCGATATATTTTTCTTACTCTCATCTAGTTTTTTCTTCCAAATAAAGTTTATTTTACTTACTCTATATGAATAATTTATGGCTTTTACAATCCTATAAATATCCTCGTTTGCTTGACTTTTCGTATTCTCAAAGCCCACTATATAGTTGTTATTTTTTTCTAATATTTTAACAAATTCTTTTTCTGTAATCACATCGTTTTCTAATAAATAATCAAATATATCTGTTATTAGCTCTTCCGTTGGATAATAAATTTCTTCATATAGCATGTTGTCTTCTAAATCTTCTAAGTTTTTCTTTAATTCTTCCATAAATATATCAATATTTGCTTTTTCTTGCTCTTTCAATTCTTTTTCAGAAAGTATAGTTGCAGCAGCCTCGCTATAACTTTCTGCCATATCATATATAGTATCGGACATACTATTTAGTTTGAATATAGTATCTTTATTTTCTTCTAAATCTCTTTCTGTTTTTTCTGGTAAAAGTGGTGTGTTTCCTACTAAATCTTCTATATTTATTTCTATATTCTTAGGAATAATTAGTAATCCCAATGAAGCAATTAGTATTTCTTGAAATACTATAAGGTCTACTGTGTTTCCATTTACAGCATATGCTAGAACTACATTTCCTAGTGTAAAGCCTACTATAACACCTAATCTTCCAAATCTGTTTAATAGACCAGCAATCAAACCAGATATAGCATACGCCGCAATCATTATTGGTTCTGTTCCTGTAATTATTCCTAGCACTACTCCTATAGTTATTCCCCCTGTAGCACCAACTAGCATGCCATTTTTCCAACCTAATACAAGAACAATCAATATACTAAGAATATTTTTTATAGAAAAGCCAAAGACATTTAAACTTCCAAATGCTGTTATAGTTATTGCAAGTAATAAACTTGTCCCTGTTACCTCTTCTATTGTAAATGCTCTTCTTTTTCCAAAATCTATAATCATTGTAATTGAGTTTGTAAATATTTTATAAAAAATATATGTAGTCATACTAAGCATTATGCTTGTTAATAAATCAAATACATAAAAATCTCTAAAAAGCATTGGCACTAGTTGCACAATCAATACTGCAAAAAACAAATGAATTCCAATTTTTCTCTTTTCATTAACATTTTCTTGAAGCTTTGGTCTCACAATCAAAATCAAAGCAAAGAACACTAGTGAAGTTATAAAGTATGTAACTAAGCTATTAAAACCAAAACCAATAAACGTTCCTATCAATGATAGTACATACATTATACCAACGGGTCTATTATTGCTTAAAGCACCTGCAATAATGGCTAGTCCAAATGGTGATATATTAAACATGAGCGTACTTTCATCAAAGCCAACCATTGATATTAAGAATGTAACAGCATATAACATTATATTTTGCTTCGCAAACAGTCCTTTTAGCACATCTTTTGCATTAACTTTTTTATTCTCTTCAATTTTTTCATCACTTTGATTATCAAATGAGTCTCTTGTTATATTTTGAAACATAATAACCACCTCTACCTTTTTATTTATGCATTAAAGTTTCTCCTTTTAGTTTATCCTTTGTGTTAGTAGCATTTTTAATGCCACTTAATTATAGCTTTTTTAAAAATAGTTTTTTGTCACATTTAATCCATAATATAAAAAAGTTTTTTACAAAATGTGATGTGCTTTTTATTATTTTTCTCTTTTTTATCATTTTACTTGTACTATTTTATCCTAAAATGGTGGTTTTTTCAACAATTTGTAGGGAAAAACTTAAGAAAAGTGCTACTATATAATAGATGAGCCAAAGTTAATAAGTATATTTAGAGAATTTTTGTAGTGACGCGTAAGCGACCAAACGAGCTTCTTTGAAGCGAGTGCGATTTATAGCACATTTCCTGCGATAAAAAGAAAAATTTATTTTTCTTTTTATCATTAGTAGGGTGCGACACCAAGGAACAAAAAAATTTGATAAATATACTTATTAACTTTGGTTGTTATATTATATAGCGAGAAAATCGTGGACAAAATGGAGTGTCCCTTTTGTCCACGATTTTATTTAACTATTAGTCTCTCTTTTTAAGTACAAATACTTTAATCAATACAATTCCAGCTACTAACATTACTGCTACTATTCCTGCTATCATGTAGAAGAAGTTGTTTTCACCAAATGGTGTTAAGATAATTATTCTCTCTGCCATGCTTGCATCTATTTCTGTTGGGTTATCTAGTAATGGGTCTTGGTTACCTACTACTGAGAATGCCATTCTTCTACCATTTTCGTTAGATGTTTTTACTATCTCTGCCATGTTAGTGTATTGTAAATCGTCTTCTGTATTTTCTGGTGTGATTAATTGTGATAGTATTAATGTTTGAGTTATTTCTTCACCAGGTAGTAATGCAGTTCCAAAGCTTTCTGTTTGTATTATTGTATTGAATTGTGCAACGTTCTCTGTCAATCTAGCATTTACTAAATCTCCTCCAACTAAGTCTGCACCAGATATTACTGACCAACCAGCTCCACTATTTGTTTCATTATTTGCTGCAAATTGTAAGTTGTTTTGTACATAGTCTACTACTTGGTTTGGTGTAGTTGTTGATACATGTGCTCCAGATGTATCTCCTTTGTAGTAGAAGTTCTTACTGTCTCCATCTACATAATCTGTCTCTCCTACGTTTGTAATTTTAATTGTGTATGTTACTTGAATTGTAGCACCATGCATTAACTCTTCATCCATTGTAAGCTGTATTAAACCTTTGTCTGTACCTTGTACTATACCTTGGATTTCATCTCTGAATGAATATCTGTCTTTTCCGTCATCTCCGTAGTATTCTTCATACATACCGTCCTGCATTTCTTCATCTACATTATACTCTTTATGATCTTGCCATAAAGCATTATTTGCTGCTTCGTTTATATCAAATAGTATACTGTTGTTTGCAAGTGTTACTTTAACATTTGATACAGATTTGTCTATTTCAAGTTGTGATTTTGGTCTTTCCTCTATACCAAAGTCTACGTTTTTCAATTCATAGGTACTGTTGTGTCTATTTCCTGGGTCTACATAATCTTTACTTGAGTTAGATGAGTTATTTTCTTCTTCTTTGTCGCCTTCTGATTGTTGTCTATCATACTCAAACTCTACTACTATAATACCAGTCTCTGCTGTCATATAAGTATTATCCATTAACTCTCCGTATAGACTTGAATCTCCACTATAAGGTGAAGCTAGAACCTCTGCAATGTGGTTAGTTACATTCTCTTGGCTGTACTCTATTACCCTATCTCTTCCTGCAACTTCTCTTGCTGAGCTTACAGGTCCTATTATATTTATGCCCTCTCTGTTAGATGAAGTCCAAATATCTTTTGCATCCGAGTAGTTTGTTGAGTCACTATCTGCTTTATAAATGTCATATCCATAAGTGTCTTCAGTTGGTGCTCCTACATTTGGATTATATGTTCCACTAACATTTTGTGTTGCTGTGTTAATATATCCTTGGTATCTACCGTCTATATCGGTTTGTCCGTTTTGGTCTATACCATCTTGATATGTTGTAGACTTAAAGTCTTGACCATTGTAAGATGTTTCTTGTCCGTCTGATGGTACTACAGTAGCTTCTGTGTCACCATAGTAGAATCTAATTACATAGTCACCTGGTATATATTCTTCAAAGTTATATTTACCCTCACCATCTGTTGTTGTTTCTTGCCAAATATACTCTGAACCGTCTACGCATTTTTCAACTAATTGTACAGTTACTCCACTAATACCTATTTCATCGTCTTGTCTTATACCATCACCGATTACTGCATCTCCTGAAGTTTCGGTTCTTTCATCTTCCCAAACTGTACCGTTTACTTTTCTTATAGCTTCTGGGTCGATTGAAACTCTAATTGATGGAGCTCTATCTGTATCGTCTTCGAAGTTCTTCTCATATTTTGTTCCTGGTACTACATCTTCATTTTCTAGGTTACCTGGGTTAGAATCTCTATCTAATAATCCGGCAATATCTCCAGATCCTTTGCTTATACCATTTGGAAGCGATGTACCATCTGCATAGTATGAAATAAATCCGTTAATTTCTGCAATATTCTCTTTTGGACTGCTTTCGTCATCTAGTATTATTCTATTTCCTTCTTTATTTACTTCAAATGTTAAGTAAATGTATGCTGTTTCACCTGTTGCTAATTTCTTGCCTTCTAGGCCATTTACATATAAGTTTTGATATCCACTTATGCTCTTTTCATCACCATATCTGCTTGAGCCTTCGGTTGCATTTGCATCTTGTGCATTGTCTATAAATTGTGTTGCTGATGTGCTTTCTGCATCTATGATTTCTTGGTCTTGATCCATCATTTCGTAATATTTATCTTTATCTATTCCCGTACGTGAGCTACCTGATGTTTGATAAATTACCCATGATAGATTTGGTTTATATGTGTAGTCTACATCATAGTAGTCTACTACTTCTTGTATTTGTGCCATTATACTCATTGATTGGTTTCTAAGTGTTATTTTGTATGTTATATATACCTCTAAGTCTGTACCAGGGTGTCCCATTTGCGCCGAGTCATAACTATAATCTGTTTCATATATTTCTCTGTTATATCCACTGTTATAGTATGCTTCATAATCTGACATTCTGACATTTATATCCCAATATGTGTCATTATCTTGTCCGTCTGCACTATTTGCTCCTTCTTCCTCTTCTGCTCTTTTCTCGTAAGTATATATTACTGTTTTGTCATTTATCTTTAATGCTCCTTTATATATATCTTTTCTAAGGGCTAGGTCAAGTTCTTGTCTTCTCCATAAACCTAAGTTTATGTATAGCTGTCCTGGATAAATAGGTTTAAATTCTGTTCCTGCTATTGTAATTGAGCTTGTGTCATATTCTACTGCCCATGGATCTTCTGCCTTTCTATCTTCTTCACTTTCATTTATTACAAATTGCTCATATACTGGATATAGGTCTGGTTCTCCTGCTCCCTGTGATGCCGTATATGCTTGTATTGCACTATCTTCAAGGAATTGTGCTATTCTTGTTCCTTCTTCGCTACCATCTATTGATGAGTAAATACTCTTCATTGCTTCATCATCAGGATATTCTTGATTGCCTTCTATGTATTCTCTTATAGCCTGTGATACTGCACCTTCTGTCCATTCATCTGTTTCAAGTCCATTTTCATCAAATTCGTATCCGTCAATCCATTGAGTTTTTGACTTAGAATAAGTTCCATTTTCTGTTAATTCATAACCCATTAAGTCTAATTGGTTATATGCTGCATTTTCTGAGCCAGCACCCATTGAATTGCTTGATGGATAGTTACTTGGATATGCTGCAATTTCTTGGAATCTTTCGTCATATTCGTTTCTTCCAATTTCTACACCTTCTGTTCCTGCTGTTTCCGCTTCTGTTGCCTTTGATGTTACCTCCCACTCTTCTGTATTATATGCATCAATGCTCATATTATAATCTGTTGGTAAATAACGTTGTCCATTATATTCAAATACTACATAGTATTTCTTTAATGGGTCTAATCCTAAGAATAGGTATCTACCCTCTTCATCGGTATAGGTTGGGTTAATACAATAGTATATATTTCTTTCCTTGTCTTCATTATCTACTGATAATTCTACTAAGTTTCCGTCTTCATCATATAATGATACTTTTATGTTTTTGTATCTTCTATCTCCTTCTGTTGTACTTACACCATCTGCTAATGTCTCTTTACCTGATAGAGTCTCTTCCCATACATAACCTCCAAGTTTCATTGTAATATTTATTCCTTCGTCTGGTGGAGATTCTGGTGGTATATCAGGTGGTGTACCTCCATCTGTTTCTATACCAATTTCAAGTGATGTTGCGTGTAGTACTCTTTCTATATTTAATAATGCAAAGTGATCTTGTACTTCTATTGGCTTTAAACGTGAATAATCTTCATTATATCCTGTATGTTGATAAATATCTGGTAATGCTATTCCTATTCCTAATGCAGTAAGTATTTCTTTAATAGGAATAAGTGTACTACTTTGAATTATTGGGTTAGATTTCCATTGAACCTCATATACATAACCTATCATTTCACATATTTCTGCTCCTGCAGTCATCCATTTAAAGTCTATGTGTAATACTAATTTACTTACCCTTTCTGCTTGTGTGGTTACACCCTCATTTGGATTTTCTATTCTTAAGTAAAATTCTTCCTCTCCAGCTGAAACTCCTTTTGGATAAACTTGCTCTTCACGACTTATGTAAGATTTATCACCTGTCTCTGGTTCAAAAAATTTTAGATCGTACTCAGTATCGTTATATATGTATTTTTCTATTTCTATTTTTTCTTTTACTACCTCATCATCTGAGTTAAGTCCTATAAAGTACATATCAGAGATTCCACCAAAGGTTACTCCTTCATATACACCACAAATATAATCTATTGAGTATGGTCCTACTGTAATTTTTTGTGAATCATAGTCAGCATATACTCTTACTTCTTCTGGGTCTGTTAAATCTTCTGGCATAACACTTAACTCTTCTTGATCTGCTTCTTTTGCTTCTTCCATTTTATCATGGAATTCTTCGTATTTTAAAGCTTCTTCATATAAATCTCTTGCACCTTCTTGAATGTCTGTAGATTTACCTTTTTGTTTACCATAATCTGTAAACCATACTGCGTTTTGTTTTTTTACATCCCATTCTCCAAAAGTTGGATATGTTAAAATATATGCCATATCAGGATGATATTGAGAACCACTTTTATCTGTTAAATCGTATTCTTGTCCTGTACAATGCAAGAAAGGATATGTTCTTTCTCCATTATGTTCTTCCCAATTCTCAATATGTACTGGAAATGCTCCTATTCCTCCTCCTTGTATTACAGAGCCTATTGCATTTTCTACAAATTCTTTTAATGCGTCTGCCCCTGCTTCTGGATCATCACCACTTGTAATATTTTCTAGTAAATCCATTATCATTCCTAAATCTCCTACTACGATATCAGGATTTTTAGTTCCAAATCCAATGGATTGATTTGCATCTCCTTGATGTATCCATTGTTTAAATAGTGGATTTCCATAATAATATCCATATTCTGATGCTTCTTCATATGTTAATTCTCCAGATAAAGCTTCAAATTTTGCGCCATGCTCTGAACAATATAAGATTATTGAAGCTGTAGATTTTGCCATACCAGACTCACCTGTTGGCATTGTGGTTCCATCACCTGAATGTATTCCATCGGTTTTAGATGTATATTTTTTTATTTCATAACCGGTTACAATATTTGGCGCTTTACTTATAGATACTTTTCCTGTATCATTATCCATAATCATTCCAGTTGATGGGTGTGCAAAGTCTTTTGTTCCTTCTTCTAATGTTACAACTTTAAATGTTCCGTCTTCGTTTCTTTCTACTTTTAGTATTTCACCTGCTTCACTATCAACTATAGTGCTACCACCAGAACTTCCAGAACCTCCTGTACTTCCACTAGAGCCACCTGTACTTCCAGAACCTCCTGATCCACCAGAACCACCTGTACTTCCTCCAGAACCTCCTGTACTTCCAAATTCTATGTCGATGTTTCCTATATCTCCTAAGTCTATAGAAATATCAAACGAATCATCAGGTAAAATATCAGAAATAATATCATTTACTCTATCTGTTATATTACTTTTCAAGTTTGTAAGACCATCAGTTGCTAAATCTGTTACTATATCTGTTAAACTATCTTTTATTTGTTCTGGTGTTATATTAGTTACTGTATCAATCATATTTTTTATGTCATCTACAGTTGTGTTTGATATTTTATCTACGACCATATCTACAACAGTATCTGATATTGAGTCTGGCAATATGTCTGATACTATATCAGATGTTATGTTTGTTAAAATATCTTTTGCTACTGTCTTTGACATATCTTTAAAGATGTCTTCTAATTTGTCAGTAGATAAGTCAGTCAAAACACCTGATATTTTTTCTCCTATATCACCAGATAATATATCTGGCAATTCACCTGATAGAACATCAGATACAATATTTGGTAATTCTTTTTCTAAAGCACTAGTTAAATAATTTGTTATTTTATTATCTGGTAAATCTTCTGATATATTTGCTAATTGCTCTTGTAGAAAATCTGTAACCTTACCTTCTACAACACTAGTTAATTTACCCTTTAATGCTTCTGTTAAATCTTCACCTGAAATGTCAAATCCTGAATCTAAAAATTTACGTATTTCATCCGGATCGATTTCTACATTAGTTTTTTTACCATTTGGATCTGTATAAGTTATATTATACGATAAGTCTCCTGCTTTAGTAAATTCTTTTATTATCTCTGTTATAGTAGTACCATCTTCTCTATGTTCTGTAATGGTTTCAGTTGTTACTACGGTTCCATCAGCTAATGTTGTTGTTGATTTATCACTTGAAGTTAGTGAGCTTTCTGTTTCTTCTGTATCACCTGCAGATTTAAAATCTGAACTACCATTTGTACTTGTTACTTCTAAAGAATTATCATTTTCTTTTAATCCAACAATTATTTCATTTAGTTTGTCATAGTCGGTTGCTAGAGCTGGTTTACAAATTACTGATAATGTAATTATTATAACAACTACTATCATTGTGCTAATAATTTTATTACGCTTCCTACTTTTCATTGACTTCATTCTATACTTTCCTCCTTTCTTTATTTTTTCTTATTTAATATAAATTTTTTAATTCCATATATACCAAATCCTAACATTGTAACTACTACTAAGGTAATAGCTGTATACATTATTGCTGCACCTGTTACAATACCTACTATTACTTCTGCTTTGCCTAAATCGTCTTCTTCGCTATTATTATTGTTTACAGTTGAATCAATGTCTTGTAACCCCATCTCATTATAGCTTTCGTATATTTCTGCATTATTCTCTAGTATATCTAACATATCTTCCGTTATATTTATGCTTATTACTAATGTTAATTCTTTTGATTCTCCTGGATTTATTATTTCATCTGATAATGTTGAATTATATATATTTCCATTATCTGACAAATACCAGTCTGGGTTTAGTTCCGTGCTAAAGTTTACTTTGTCTGGTAAATAATCTACTATCTTACTTGCATAACCAGGTACTGAACCTTCATTTGTAACTACTATTTTGTATTCTATTACTGCACTACTTTGTCCAACATTTCTTTCTAGAACTTCTACTTTTCCTAAAGTAGTATTTCTCTCATATTCATCAACTCTTGTTCCTATTGTAGGAGTTGTAAGAGTTATTTTATTAACATATTTATCTAGCCTTAGGTCAAATTTAGTTGCTGTGTATATACCTATGTCTATATCTCTTACATTTTCTCCATCTACTGTTAATACGTCTGTCATACCTGCAAGTCTTCTTTCTCCATCAATTGTTATATTAACATCTATTGCATCTGAATTAAATCTTTCATTTACATCTTCTTTTCTGTATTCTGTTAAGCTATAATTTGATGAATCATATACAAATACTACAACATATTCTCCATTTGGTAAATTGCTAAAAGTATATGTTCCATTATTAGATGTTGTTGTTCTTTTTTGCTCTCCTGTGTCTGGATCTGTAATTATTGCACTTGTATCTTTATTTAATAACAATACTTGCATGTCTGGTACTTTTTGCTCAGAACTATCTCTTTCTCCATCTCCATCTGCATCTATCCATGCTGTACCTGTTATTCTATACCTGTTTGGTTTATTAGTTCCTCCTCCACTACTTCCATTTCCACCTTGGTTATGGTTTGCATTTGGGTCATACTCAATTATTGCTGTTACTTCATTTGAGGTAACTGGTTCAAATCCAAATGCTTCTATTGTTGCAGATGTTTTAACTTCTCTATCATTTTCGTCTGGTAACAAATCTGCTCTAACTTTTACATCAACTTCTGCTATAGCTCCAGCTTCTAATTCTACTATGTCTACTGTAACTGTACCGTTAGATGAGCTTTTTACTTTTCCCTCATCATCTCCACTTGTATATGTTGCTTCTACAAAAGTTAAACCTTCTGGAAGAGTCATTTTCATTTTATTTGTCATAGATATAGAATCACTATTATTTGTTATTCTAAAGTGATAACTATATTCTGTTCCCTCTTTAATGTATATGTCTGATAATTCATCTTGAACTATACTCAAGTCTATTTTATCTGTACTGTATCTTCTTACATTTGAATATTGTGTATCTATACCATCTGCTGTAGCTGTTATTATTGATGTTAAATCTCCTTTAAAATCCTTTACTTCAAATTTAACATATGCATATGTAGTTGTTGTTGAGTCATTGCCTATCATACTTAGTTGACCTACATTTATAGAAATGTTTTGTCCGTCTATAGTTACTCCATCTTTTACCCTGTCTCCATTTTCATTTAAATATGACACATCTTTAATTTCTATGCCTTCTGGAAAATTTAAATTTAATGTTACATTTGATAAATTTTTATCAATTGAAATATTTTCTACCTCAATAGCATATTCCACAATTCTACCTTCACGTAATACTTCATCCGAATCAGCATTTGGTATATTAACTATTTTTAATTCTCCTTCAGTTACCGTGAAAGTATATGGTGTCGCTTGAATTTCTCCCGTTATATTATCTGCTATCAATGATGCATTGTTTTCTATTTCAGAATTTCCCATTATAACATCACCGAAATCAACCACATTATTTACTCTTAATTCATATCTCACAGTTGCAGTTTCTCCTGCTGGAATATTACCTACATCTATTATTTTTTCGCTATTATCACTATCAACATAAGCTCTCTCGCCTATTGGTAATTCTGTATGTACTGTTCCTGTTGGAGCAATTGCTTTTAATTTTGCGTTTTCTATGTCTGTGTTTCCTGTATTCTTAATTGTAGCAGTCATCTCTACAATTTGTCCACCTCTTACTGCATCTGTTGCAGTAGAAAGTGTTATTTCTGCTTCTGGCCCTTCACCTGTTGAGAATCCAATTACTGATGATGCTTTGCTCTCTACCATTGAGCCTATGTCAGAGTCATTTGTGTAGTATACTTTATACATTGTGTATGTGTCATTGTCTGGTGTTAAGTTTTCTGGCATTACCATGTCGTAGCTTATATCTATTTTAGTTCCAGATTCCATTTTATAATCATCATTAAATACTATTAAGTATGATTTTGAACTTGTTCTTGCTGTTGTAGACCAACCATTGTTACTATCTTGTAAATCTTTTGTAGCATTTGCGTTATCTGAATAATATACTGTGTAGTTTGCACTATCTACTCCAGATACTTGAACTTGTGTTGCAAGTGGCATTGAGAATGTTGATCCCATTTCATCGTTTGTGTCTATTTGTGTATTACCTTGTGCTGGAATTCTTCCTAATATTGATACTTTACTTATATCATTACTATAGTTATTTATTACTGTTCCTTCTATTGTTGTTGTCCTTTCATCTGAGTATGTATCTATTGGTAATGTAATTGGTTCTTCTGATATTGATAATATATCTTCTGCACCGTCTTTATAGTTGCTTACTCCATTTGCTGTAACTACTCCACTAGGTGCAATATAAGAAATATCTGCTGACAAGCTTCCTTCTGTGTTTGTAGCCACTTCGTTTTCATTAGTATATTCCATTGTGATTTTGTCTGTTCCACTTGGTGTTAATGTGTCTGTTGTTAAGTCTGTATTTAATACAATTATTGCTCCTTTATACTCTGCATTTGTTGCATACTCTGTTTGATTTCCTTCTAATTCTACTTGAATAACTATGTGTCCATTCTCTTCTACTAATCCTGCATTTTTTATTTCTAGTCCATTACCTAATAAAATATTTGTTCCTTTTAAGTTAACTCTTCTAATGTATGAAGGTAATGTTATCTTTAATGTTGGGTCTTTAAATAAACCGTTATATATACTAGAGGTATCAAGTACTGCTCTAATCTCTACATTTTCGTTTGTTAAAACTGTTGTTAAATTAGGTTTACTTATTTGTAATTCTACTTTTGTTTCTGGTTCTTTTAATTCTATGTCTACAGTTTTTGCTGTACTATCTATATTTGTTTTTCCTTCAAATTCAGTTCTTACTTTGTTAAAGCTTTGCATTTGAGTTCTAGAATAGTCTATTTCTCCTTTTAATGCTTTAACTATTCTTATTTCAAATTTTCCCTCTGTAATAGGTGCCGTTGTTGTTATAACTAATTTATTATTGTTGCTTTCACTTATGTCTAATTTATATTTTCCATCTTCTACTGATGTATCTTTATTTATTTTTCCAAGTTCTTTTCCGTTTGAATCTTTTACTGTTATTTGTCCATCTTCACCTAGTATTTTATTAAATATTGCTTGGCTTATTTCTATTCTTTTATTATATGCATAGTTTTTATTATTTACAGTAGTATATGCTTGTCTTTCTTCTTCTGTTAAGAATTTATCATATTCTTGTACAAATTCTAGAGATGTAGTATGTTTAGCACTATAAATTGTTGCTATATAATCTGTATAATATTCTGTTTCTTGCTTGTTTTTTGCTTCATAATTTGCATATACATATCCTTTGCTTAAATCTCCAGTTGCAGACATTTCAAAATCTGTCATTTCTCCTACTGGCTCTGTATATTTTAATTCGTAAACTGTTTGATTTGTTACTGTAGTTTCTTCATTATTATATAAACTTAAATTTGAAACTGCTGTTATATTACTATTTATTCCATTTTCTATAACATAGTCATATATTTCTTTTCCTTCATATATATATGTAACTATATATTCATCTTTAGCATTCTTTTTCCATGAGATACTATCTTGTAAATTAGCTGTATTTATAGTTACTTTTCCTGTTTCTATATCATATGAATAATTACTATTTGTAAATTCTATACCATCTGTTTTACCATTTGTTGCTTCTGTTTTGTTGGCAATAACAGTTACAGAAGTTGGTTTAGTACTATTTATTTCTGGAGCGATTATTTCTAACATTGTATTCTTTATTGGTAAGTTACTATCTTTCACATTTGAATTTACTTTTACTTGTACCATTACTCCGTAGTTTTCACGTGTACTCTCATTTGCTTGATCACTAACTTGTGTATTTGTTTGTGTGTTTTCTTCTGTTCCCAAATCTACACCTATTTCTGGAGTTGTACTTTCATTAGCATTAGTTTCTGTGTTTTGGTTAGTACTTTCACTTGTAACTTCGTTTCCTTCTATATTGTATGGTATATATTTAGTTGCTTCCATGCTTACTTCTGCTTCAGCAGTTCCTCTCCAAGAAAGTTTATTAACTACTTCTTTTTCAAGTGATTTTCTTTCTCCCTCTCCATCCACATAAGTTCCTAAAAGTTTAGTAGTTACTTCTTTTGAAAAATAATCTAATGATACATTATCTGCTTTTAGTATTTCAATTGGAATTTCCAAAGTAATATCTGAACCATTGTCAATTTTATTTAAAACGATTTTATTATTTTCTATGTCTATACTTTTAATGTTTTCATTTGAAAGTCCATCTTTTATCTTAAAGTTTGCATTTTGGAATTCAACTGTTGTTCCATTGTCAATATATCCTGCATTATTAACTTTAACTTTTAGATATATTTTTGCATTTTCTGCCCCTATATCAAAAGTTTGATTATGCATTTCCCCATAAAAATATGAGTTAAATTCTACATTTTTCTGATTTGTTTTGGATGTTTGTTCATTTAACTCTTCATCGTTTAATGCTTGAGCTATGGTAAATTCACCTATAATAAGTAGGTTTGCGCTCATTAAAATTATAACCATGATTAGTGCAATAATTTTTTCAAATAGTTTACTCATAATAACCTCCATTTATTTCTTAACATATAATATATTATACGACATTTTTATTGCTTTTTCAATACTTTTCAGTCTTTTCTTGAAATTTCATAAACTTTTTATGTTTATTAGACAATATACTATATCTTATATCTTATTGTAACATTTTTAGACAAGATTTCAACCTTTGCTTTCTTCAATTTATTAGTATATATAAATAAGCCTTTACGGATACTCTTCTTTAGAAGATTTATTAAAATTATATTACATTTTTATTACAATTTTACAAATTACCTTTTTGGCTTTTTCAGTTTGTATGCTATTTTGGTAACTGAACCTAAATATAAAGCTATTTATTTATTCTTTTGTAATCACACTTTTAATTTTTTCTACATATTATATTATAGTTTTTTAAACATATATTATATAGAGGTGATTATATATGAATAATAACAACAATATGAATATGGCGGAATTAATGGCTATGCTAGCAAAAATGGATAAGAAAGATTTAGAACAAGGCATTAGTAAAGTTAGTCAAATGCTAAAGAATAATGATACCGACTCAATTATAAACAATATTAAAAAAAATAAATAATTATGATTATTTGTGTATTGGAGGGATTTAAATGAACAATAATGATATGAGTAATATTATGGAACAATTTAATAAAATGCTACAAAATAATGAATTTCCTGACGATTTAAAAAATGCTTTAAATAGTTTTAAAAATTCCTCTAATAATTCTAATAGTAGTTCTAATGAAGATTCCAACGGCTCAAATTCTACAATCCCAGACATAGATATAAATACAATTTTAAAAATCAAGCAAGTAATGGAATCTATGAATTCAAATAAAAACGACCCTAGAAGTAATCTTTTAATGTCTTTGAAACCATATTTGAAAGAAAGTAGAAAAAAGAAAGTTGATCAATATGTTCAATTATTTGGATTAGGAAAAGCTTTTGAAGTGTTTAATTCCCTAGGTGGTGAGAATAAAAATGATATATAATTTTCCATTTTATCCACATTTTCCTACAAAATCGTATAGGGGTTATCCACATAATGCTAATAAGAATGTTATACGAACTCCAAACTATAGTGCAAGAAGCTCTACGGAAACTAATACTTTAAGAAAAAATAATAATAAAAATCATGATATAATAATCGAAAAAAAGCAAGAAAAAACTTACGAAAAAAAAGCTGATACTAGAATTAAAAATACTAATGATGAAAAATATTTTGAAATTTTAGGAATTAAATTATATTCTGATGATATTTTATTACTTTGTTTAATATTCTTCTTATACAAAGAGGGCGTACAAGATGAGTACTTGTTTATAGCTTTAATTATGTTACTATTGTCGTAATTTTTTGAACAGTTGTTATTGATTTAATTTTTAATTATGCTTTTTATGATAATAATTTTATGAAAAGGTAATAAGTTGATTTTTTAATTTCTAGATTTTTAATCAACCTACTACCTTTTCCAATATATATTAGCATTGAACTCTATTCTAAAATTAGTTCATCTTTATCATTTATGTACGCAGAAGTTCTAATTTGTTTAATTTCACTTTCACTTTTCTCTATTTCTTTTATTTTATCTGCAATTCTAATTTGTACTGCATCTATTTCAGAAGCTTCGATAATTGCATCTTTGTTTCCTTTTGCTCCAGCATGTGCTAGTCCTCTTAAATTTCCTAGTACTACAATGTTTTCGCCCGCTATTACTTCTGCTCCTGCATTTACGTCACCAATTATTACTATACTTCCTTCAAATTCAATTTTTTGTCCTGACCTTAAAGAGCCTTTATGAAATTTAGTTTCAGAAGTAGCTACCTCTTTGTAAAATGTTTTTTTAATTCCATGTAACCCCAATACTTTTGGACTATCAAATTCTATTTGAACATTTATAAATCTTTTTATAACTGATTGTATTTCGTCCATTTCTTTATTTTTTAATACCTTACCTGTAATTAATATCGGTGTTTTGTCTTCTTTATACAAATTTTTTAGTTCAATCATTTTCTTCTTTAAGTCAGATATAATTTCTTTTTGTTCTGCATTTTCTTCTATTCTTATAATTACTTGATTCTTTTTAATACTAATATTTATACTATTACTCATAAATTTCACACTTTCTTTTATCTAACACTTTCTACACTTGATTCTGCATTTTTATCTTCTGTTACTTTTTCTGAGTTCATACCAAAGTATTCTTCCATAATTTCTTTTGCTACCACTGCAGTATATCCTCCAGAACCTGCTTTTTCTACCATTACTACTACTGCTATTTCAGGTTCATCGTAAGGTGCAAATCCTACAAACCATCCATCTGCCTCACCTTCATTTCCTGTTTGTGCGGATCCTGTTTTTCCCGCTATATCAATGTCAAAATCTGCAAATGTTGAATATGCTGTTCCTCCTGGTTCACTTGTAACACCTTTCATTCCTTCTCTTATTGCGTCTAAATTTTCTTCAGATATATTTAAGTCTTCTTTAAGCTCATTTTCTGTACCTACTGTATCTTTTACGAAGTTTTCTATTTCTTCTTTTGATACTTCTGTACCATCAGGATTTATTATTGATTTTATAGTACTTACATCTACATTTTTGCCACCATTTGCTATCATACTTATATACCTTGCCATTTGAATAGGAGTATACGAGTTAAAACTCTGTCCTATTGCTGCAGACAATGTATCTGCTGGGTACCATGTAGTGTAGCCTATGCTATTAGCATATTCTCTACTTGCTACTATTCCACTACTTTCCCCCATCAATTCCACTCCAGTTCTCTTTCCAAGTCCATATCGTCCAGCATAATCTGCTATTGTATCTATTCCCATTCTGTAACCTAAATCATAGAAGAAATAATTACATGAGTATTTTATGGCTTGAGTTAAATTTAAATAGCCATGTCCTACTCCATAACTTCTATAATACCAACAAGCTTGTCCATCTCCATAAGGGTAAACGCCATTATCATTTATTTTTGTTTTGGTTGTTATTTCTCCTGTGTCTAGGGCAGCTGATGCTACAACCATTTTAAAAGTAGACCCTGGAGCATAAATACTTCTTATTGCTCTGTTATAGTATTTTCCTGTTTCGTCGTTTGGATCATATTCCTCTGAGTATCGTTCTGGATTGTAGTCTGGATAACTTGCCATTGCTAAAATTCCCCCAGTATTTACATTCATTACAACTACAGCGCCGGCATCAGCATCATTTCCTTCTCCATATTTTCCATCTGCAAGATCCTTTATATTTTTCTCTAATGCTTCTTCTGCAACTTTTTGTAAGTTTGCATCTATTGTAAGTACTACGTCTGAACCAGCTATTGCCTCTTCTGATATATATTCACTTGTTATTGCACCATCTACAGTCATGTCCACTTGCTTTACTCCATCTGTTCCTTTTAAGTATTCTTCAAATACTTTTTGTACACCATCTTTTCCTATTATATCATCATTTCTATATGTGTCTTTTCTTGTACTATATTCTTCCTCGCTTATTGCTCCAACATACCCTAAAATGTGTGAAGCTAAATTTCCAGAAGTATATGCTACTGTAGGTTCTGTAACAACATTTATACCTGCAAGTTTTGCATTTTGTTCCCTTATTTGGACTGCTGAGGTATTACTAATATCTCTTGCAATTGTAACAGATCTAGTGCTACTATATCCTACACTAGAAATTTCGTATCTTATAGCCATTATTTTTCTTGCAGTATTTACGTCCTCTTCCGAAATTTCATACTTTTCCTTCAAGGCATTAAATACTTGTCCTGCAGAATAATTTTCATCTAAATTGTTTTCTCTTTTCCATTCTTTTTGATAATCTTCATCTTCTTCGGTAAATTCAAATGGTTCAACTTTTATTGGTAAGTTATCTATGTATGTATCTTTATTTGATTCTAATATTTCTATAAATTTTTTTATAGCTAAATTTAATTCTTCATCACTAACTTTTGTACTATATATTTCTGCACTATAACCAGTATCTGTTCTTACTAATTCCACACCAGTTCTATCTTTTATAGAACCTCTTGCTGCTTTAACTACAGTTTCTCTTGTAAGCCTCGAATTTGAAGTTTCTCTATACTCTGCACCATGTATAATCTGTAAATTAAAAAGTTGTATCAACAAAATTATTCCTGCTATGTATACTATCGTTGTAAGTATGTTATACCTTATTCTATCGTTTCTATTTTTCTCTTTGTTCAATAACTCACCTCCATTTATGTATTTTTTTATATTATTAGATAATGTTTTTTATAGAAATTTAGACTTTAACCCTAGGTAATATGTGTATTTAGAGAATTTTTGTAGTGACGCGTAAGCAACCAAACGAGCTTCTTTGAAGCGAGTGCGATTTGGAGTACCTTTTCCTGCAATAAAAAGAAAAATTTATTTTTCTTTTTATTATATTGGAGGTGCAACACCAAGGAACAAAAAAATTTGATAAATATACATATTACCTAAGGTTTGTATCATATTATTTTATAAGAACCATTATTTAGTAATTTTTTTATTCTAGAACATAGTATGTTTTCAATTTATAATATTAAAAATACCTAGTCAAAATACTTTTGGTTTTAAAAATTTCTTCTAATGCATGTCCCAATCTTTGTATTAAAGGATAAATTACTATTGTAATTAGTAAATTATATAATATTTCAATAAGTAATATTTTTATAAATTGTAATATTTCTACATTTATATTTAATGCAAATATATTAAATATGTAACAACCTATTTCGTATATTCCTGTAGATGCTGCAATCATAAGCATTATTGTAATTCTGCTTTCTTTTGAGAAATTTTTATCTAAATATTCACCTAAAAGTCCAATTATACCTAACATAATTCCTGAAATTCCTATTTGACGTCCTATTACTACATCTAAGAAAAAGCCAAATATTATTCCAAAAATTAGGCCTAACTTTTTGCCCGCAAATAATCCTATACATAATATAAATATAACAAATAAATTTGGTTTTACATTTGCTATAGTAAACCACGAGAAAAGGTTTGACTGGATAAAATATATTATTAAAAAGCTTAATATTATTAATACTATTGATAATACTTTTTTCAAATTGCTTTATCTTCCTTTCTTCGTTTTACTTTTTTCTTATTTGTCATTAAAATAGTTTGCTGTTAACTTTATGATTATTCTTCTACACTATTCGTTATTACTAAAACTGTATTTAGCTTGTTAAAATCTACTGCTGTCTCTACTATTGCGTATCTATCTGTTATGTTACTTGTATTTACAACTTCGGTTATTGTTCCTATATGAATTCCTTTTGGATATATTCCACCAATTCCAGAGGTTTCTACACTATCTCCTTGCAATACCACTGCATCTGTTGGTATAAATGTAGCCCTAAGAGTTGATTTATCTTCCAATGTTCCTTGTACTACTATTGTGTCATCTGTTGTGCTTATAGTACTTGTAACAGCACTTGCAGTATCTACTATTGTTTGCACTTTTGCCGTATTATTAGTTACTGATATTACATGTCCTACTAAACCACTATCTGCAATAACTGTCATTTCTTCTTTAATTCCATCTTCTGAGCCCACATTTATAATTATAGTGCTACTGTAATTACTAATATCCCTATTTATTACATCTGCTGGAATTGTGTTATAATCTGCATACTTATCTTTTAAATTTACATATTCTTTTAAAGTTTCGTTTTCGGCTTTTATTATTTCTAACTCTCTTAGAGATTGTTCTAGTTCACTATTTTTTTTCTTTAGTTCTTCGTTTTCGGCTTTTAAGGTATCCATATCAGCAAAAAAGCTATTATTTCCAGATATTTTATTTTTTAGATAGGTAAATCCATTTTGAATTGGCATGACAAATATATTGCATATATCTTGAATATACGAAACTTGATTTATTTCACTATTAGTAAATACTACTAGTAAAATAATAATTACTATAGTTATAATAATACCTACAATTCCCTTTTTCTTGTTTTTATACATCTTAACTTATCATTCCTTTTTTACTTTCTTCTTCTGGCATTTATTAATATTGTTTTTAATTTTTCTAAGTCCTCTAATGTTTTGCCTGTTCCTTTAACCACACAATCTAGAGGAGTTTCTGCAATATATACTGGCATTTCTGTTCTTTCTGCTACTAACTTATCTAAATTTTTTATTAAGGCTCCACCACCAGCAAGTACAATACCTTTTTCCATAATGTCTGATGAAAGTTCTGGTGGAGTTCTTTCTAATGTTTGTTTTATTACTTCTACTATTTTCTCAATAGACTCTCTCATTGCTTCTTCTACTTGACTAGATGTAATTTGTACTGTTTGTGGTAGTCCTGTGCTTAAATCTCTTCCTCTTACCTCCATCGTAAGTTCAGTAAGTAATGGTTTAGCACAACCAATTTCCTTTTTTATTTGTTCGGCAGTTGTGTCTCCTATTGCTAAATTCATTTCTTTTCTTACAAAGTTAACTATATCTTCATCTAATTCATCGCCTGCTATTCTTATAGAGTTGCTAACAACAATTCCTCCTAAAGAAATTACTGCAACCTCAGTTGTACCTCCTCCTATGTCTACAACAATGTTTCCTGTTGGCTCTGCAACTTCTAGTCCTATACCTATTGCTGCTGCCATAGGCTCTTCTATCAAATATACTTCTTTTGCACCAGCTTGTAAAATAGCTTCTTCAACTGCTCTTTCTTCTACTTCAGTAATTCCAGATGGCACTCCTACTACAACTCTTGGTTTATTTACATTATATCTCTTGCAAATTTTATAAATTATATTTTTTAACATAAGTTGAGTTGCCGTAAAATCAGCTATAACACCATCCTTCATTGGTCTAATAGCTTTTATTCCTTCTGGTGTTCTACCAAGCATTTCTTTTGCTTCGTGTCCTGTTGCTAATATTTTATGTGCCTTTTTATCAATAGCAATAACTGATGGTTCGTTTAAAACTATTCCTTTTCCTTTTAAAGTAACCAAAGTATTAGCCGTTCCTAAATCTATACCTATATCTTTTGATCTTGCAAATAAATTCATTAAATTACCCCTCTCAAAATTTATAATTAACGTTTTTCTTCATCCTCTAGCATTATTTGGAAAATACTACTGTATCCATACTCAGCAATTACAATATGATCTAAAAGTTCTATTCCTATAAGTTTAGATGCTTTTAATAGTCTATCTGTAAAATCAATATCTTTTTTGCTTGGTGCTGGATCTCCACTTGGATGATTATGTACTAAAATAATCTTTGGTGCTTCTAATTTGATAACTTCATGTAAAACATCCTTTGGCGTAAGTAATGCAGAATTTGTTCCGCCATAGCAAATGTCTACAATTTTAATTATTATATTTTTAGAATTAAGGATTATAGCTTTTACAACCTCTCGTTTTTCATATCTCATTTCATTAGTTAGTATTTTGGCTACATCTTTTGGTGAAGTAATTTGTATTTGACTAGTATCAAAGGGTTTGGACATTCTTTTTGTAAGTTCGCAAAGTGCCTTTAGTTGTATTGCTTTTACCTTTCCAACCCCTTTTATACTCATAAATTCTTTTATTGAAACATTTTGTAAAAAGCTTAAGTTGTTTTCTCCGTTTTTTTCTAGTGATAATATCCTTTGAGCCAGACTTACACTACTCTCATCTTTTGTTCCAGTTTTTATTATAATAGCAATAAGTTCTGCATTTGATAATGCTTTTTCGCCATACATTTCTAATTTTTCATAAGGTCTTTCTGATATAGGAAGCTCTTTAACCTTCATATTTTTTCAGTCCTTTCTTTTATGCCCCCTATATATAACTTTATATAATTAAATTTTCTTATAAATAAATATCGCAAGCACCATACCTATAATACTTGATATGTTAATTTCAAACATAAGTCCAAATGTTAATTGTATAACTTGTAAATCTAATGTTATTGGTTCTGATAAGCCAAATGTTTCTCCATAAGAGAGCCACCACAAGAAATCAACACGTCCTGCAAGATTTCCAAGTAATCCTCCTACAACTATTCCTGATAAAATGAATACTAATAATATCCATATATTTTTTTCTCTTGTTGCCATATTTATTATATCCTCCTCTTTTGCATATATTCACATATTTTTACACCTATGTATTATATCTTGTATATGGATTTTTTTCAAGATTTCTAGGAAAGTTTTTCTATTTATTTTTTTGTTTTATTATGTTACAATAAATTTATTAAAATATCTTTTATTTTATTTATTTTTGTGTTATATTTATGTTACATTTTTACAAGATGCAAAATATAATATTGTAATATAATTTACTGGAGGATTTTTATTTAATGAAATTTGAAAAACTTAATGAAAACAAAATAAGAATAACCTTATCTATTCGTGATTTAGAGGAAAAAGACATAGATTTTCATGATTTCATGTCCAATTCTATAGAGTCTCAAGACTTATTCTTAGATATGCTTGAAGAAGCAGAAGAAAAAGTAGGTTTTAAAACCAGGGATTGTAAAGTTAAAATAGAAGCATTAGCCATGACAGAAAATGATTTTGTTTTGACTATTACCAGGATTGTGCCAGAAGGAAATAAAAAGACTCTATATGCTACTCCAAAAAAGAAGCCTAAAATAAAGAGAAAAGTAAATAGTGTAAATGAAGCATGCCTTATATACAAATTCAACTCATTTGACGATTACTGTAACTTTATTGAATATATGACTCGTAACCCACTTATGGATTCTGCAAAAGTAGCAGGAAATATATGCTTATATACATATAATAATGGATACTATTTAGTATTATCAGACATAAATACAGAGTACAAAAACATAACCGGTTTCTTTACGGCAATTACTGAATTTGCAGTTTATGTGCCAGAACCAGATTTGTATGTTCATAGAATTTATGAATCTGGAACTTTGTTTATAAAAAATAACGCTTTTAAAAAGAGTTTTAACTACTTTTTAAAAAAGTAGCCAGTGTGGACAAAAGGGACACTCCTATTTGTCCACACTTTTTATAATGAATACGAAAATAAATTATGTGGACAAAAAGGAGTGTCCCTTTTGTCCACATTCACTAATATGTATAATATTGTGGGTTTAACGTAACCCCGTTTTTTCTAACTTCAAAATGCAAATGATTTCCTGTTGAGTTTCCTGTTGAACCTACTCTAGCTATTCCTTCCCCTTGGCTTACTGTTTGCCCTGCAGATACTAATAGCGAACTACAATGAGCATATACAGTAGTAACTCCATTTCCATGAGATATAATTACATAATTTCCAAATCCATCTCCAGCATTTCCAGAAAATGTTACCGTACCAGAAGCTGCTGCCTTTATTGTTGTACCATAAGGTGCTGCTATATCTAGTCCAGAATGAGCATGAGACCTTACACTATCATTGCTACCATATCTTGAGGTTATTACTCCAGATACTGGATTTATAAGACTTATTCCCAAACTAACTTTTCCTGATGAAGAACCTGTACTATAATTTGATGCTGGTGCGTACGAATATGTATATGTTGGTACCACTACTTTTTCTTCATATAATTTAGATACACAAGTTTTTACACTAGTAAAGTCTTTTAACTCTTTTCCATATTTTTCTACAATACCTAGTTCATCTTGATTAGCACTATCTTTTTCTTCAAGCTGGTCTATTACTTCTTCTGCATCCTTAAATGATGATAAATAAAACTTTTCTTTTTTATCTTCTGTTATTGCGTAATACTTATAGTATGGTGTTCCATTTTCTGTAACCTTTGCATATATTTCATCATCATTCGTTTCTACGTCTTTCTTTAGTAAGCATAATTTATATGTAGGCATTGAATCAATTTGAACAAATGCTATATTGTTTTCTTCATCTGCTTCTGTGTATGTGTTTATTTTTTCTTGCAATCCACTTTTATTTGAAGTGTAACCTATAACTTCCCCGTCTAGACTCACTTCATAAGTTGGATTGTAAAATAATACCACAAGTCCTATTAAAACAATAGCTGCTAAAAATGTTAAAAATAATAACTTAATCGATTTTCTAGTAGTTATTGCAACTTTTCTTAAAATATTAATGGTAAACAGTCCTTTCTTTAATAAAAAGTCCTATTTCCGTAAGACTTTTTACTTTATATTTTCTAACATCGTTATTTTATATTAAAAAAGGATTTTAAACAATTTTAAAATATGTTTAAAATCCTTTTTTATTTTAATTATCTTTAAATTTTCTTTTAATTACTCTTAATATCTCTGTTTTTCACTCTATTTACATCACTTTGCGATAATGTATTCTTTATTTTTATTGTAGTTCAGTCTTTACAGTCTGGACTTCCGTAACAGTTGCAGGCTGTGCTGGTTTGTAATACCCCTTAGCTTGAGCTGTTTTAAAAAGCTCATATTGAAAGCTTTCATCACTATTTCTTATTTGCTGTAGTGCTTGTCTTAACTGCATATTTTCTGTTTCTGATATTGCAGTTTGGTATGACCCAAGACTTGCCTTTACTCCTGATAAAATATCATTTACCATTGTTTTTTCATCCATTACATATACCTCCTAATTATTTAAAAAAGACATCAATTTTTGTTTTGTGTTTAAGCTGTCTTGTGCAGCTTTTGTAAACATTTGCTTTATTTGTGGGTCTACTGCTTGAGATGCATAAGTATTTAGTTTTTGATAAGATGTTTCATGAGCTCCTATAAAGTGTCTTAAGTTTTGTAATTCTACTTGACTTAAATTTGGCATTTAAATTCCTTCCTTTCATTATTGATTTCTATTTTATTATGTGTGTTTTTTCTAAATTTATACAAAAAAAGTTAGAACAAAATTGTTCTAACTTTTAAAATTATATGTAATTAAATTTTTTTAGTTTTATTTTTTCATTCTATTTACCAATATATTCTCTAATCTGTCCTAGTAATGGTATTTGATTAAGCAGAGAATATCCTGTTAGTGTTCTTCTAATACTTTCTGATACTTCATAATATGTTATATCTATTACATACACATTAGTAAACATAGCTGATTTTAAGTCCATATAATATCTTCCATTTTCTTGAATTACAGTTGATGAGGCTAATAGCTCTTGTAATGTGTATTCTTGTGACTGATTATCTAAAACAATGGTAATATTCTCATTAATATCCAAGTTTTCAAGTTCTATTCTAGATACATCCATATTTATATTTGAGGTCTCTACCGTAGTTGTTTCATACACTTTATTAATTTCTTCAATTATTCCAGCAAAAATTTCGTCTAATTCCTCTGCAGTCATTTCTCCAATATATGCACCGTCAGCATAATTATACTCTGTATATGGGTTTCGCACTTCTTTTCCATTTATTATGTATTCAATTCCGGTTAAATAGTTATACAAGGTTGTTGCATCTGCTAGCCCTGATTCAATACAAGCATTTACATTTTCCTCGCTAGGATTTAATAATGTTTGAGCAGTAATACTTGTTAAGTTGAATCCAATTGTATACATTAATGTTTCTGCATCTTTATAATGTTCAGCCACTCTATTTTTATAATAATTTGCAGTTAAAATAGTTAAATAGTTATTTATTGGTAAGTTTTGGTATATTTCAGTGCAGTTGTCACTTATTACATTATCATACTCTGTAGTTGAATACCATGGTACACCATCAGATAATAGTATAGTTATAGGTTGACGATTTTCAGTATCTTCTTGTTGTAATAACATATCTGCACCTTTTGCTAGCCCTATCTGCATGCTTTCGTCTCCCGTAACTTCAGTGGTGTTTTGTGCCATTCCTGTTACATTCGCATTTATAAAATACAAGTCATATCCGTCAGCATCTTCATGCGTTGTATATTGTATATATTGTCCTATTCCACTAGAGCTTGTTCTTGCTGTATATACATTTAGTGGTAATAGTACTGTAGCATCAGTAGTAAATAATACTACTCCTACTTTATTATTTCTATCTTTCATAATCTCTGTTATAGCTTTATTAACTGCATTTACCATTGATATTACTTTTGGTATGCCTTCATTACTTTCGAATCTCATACTTCCAGAAATATCTAGTACAAATACCACATCAAGACCTACTTCTCTTTCTGAGGTTTCGGTATCTACTAATGTCATTTTATTTACTGTTACATTGTTGTATTTATTTGTAATAGTAAATCCTGTTTCTGTGCTTCCTGTTATTGTAGTTTGATAGCCTTCTACTGGTGTTTCTGTTATTGTATAGTTTATTTTCACTCCATTTTCGTATTCTGGCACTCTTTCAAAGGTGTGTTGCCAATTGTCTGCTTCGGTTATTGTTACTGTTTGGTTTATTGTTCCATTTGCATTTAAAGTAACTTCTATTGGAGTTCTGGCTCCATAATAATTGTTGTTATCTTCCCAAACTTTTGTAACAGATATATCTATTAAGTTTGGTGTATGTGCATTTGTTATTGTAAATCCTGTTTCTATGCTTCCTGTTACTTCTGCCGTGTATCCTTCTGGCACATTGTTTTCTACTACTGTATATGGTATTAATGTTCCATTAGAATATTTAGGCAAGTTTGTAAATGTATATGTCCAGTTATTTGCATTTGATAACGTTTGTGTATTTACAGCTGTTACCCCGTCGCTTAAGCTTACACTTACTGAATCTGGTCTCATTCTATCTTGATCATTGTTGTCATCCCATGTTTTTCTTACTGTTACACTTGTGGTTTCTGGTATGTGTGTATTTGTTATTGTGAATGTATCTTCACTGTATGTAGTTGTATATTCGTTTACTGGATTTTCTGTTACTGTATATGTTATTACATTTCCTGTTTCATTATATGTTGGTAACTGTGCAAATGTATAGCTTGTACCTGTAATTGTTTGTGTTTGTATTTGTTCTCCATCTGCATATAAGTTTATTGTTATTGTGTCTGGTCTTTTTCCATCTTGGTCGTTATTATCCACCCATATTTTATTTACTGTTACACTTGTGTCTCTGTTTACTGATACTGTTTCGTTATCATCTCTATCTGTGGTTCCATCTTCCGCTATTGCTATTGCTGTATTACGAATTCTATCTAGGTTTGCTGTGTCTGCTTCTGTTACAGTGTACAAAGCTGTTATTGTTACTGGCTCTGTATATGGTGCTAAACTATTTATTGTTGCTATGGTTGAAACTCCAGTTGCGTTATCTACTTCTTTTTCGTCTCCGTTTACTGTTACCTTTAGCGAATCTGTTACTATAATGTTGTTTAGTGTAACATTTCCTGTATTTCTTATGATTATTGTATATTCTATTACATCTCCTGGTCTTACTCTATCTATGTTTTGAGTAAATCCTATTTCACCATTTTTCTTTATTGCTGTTGCTGTTTTGCTTATGTCTATAGCTGGCACTGTTGCCTCTGTAGTTGTTTCTACTGGCTCGCTTGGTGTTGGTTCTTCTGCTTTCTCTGGTTTTGCCGTTGCTATATTGCTTATTGCTGTTTGTGTGTCTATATCTTCTTGTGTTACTGTATATTTTGCATATAATGTTGCTGTTTCTCCTACTCTTAGTCTTGATATTCGTGTTGTTTCTATTGTACAGTCTATATCGCTATATACCGTTATATTAAATGTTCCTGCTGATGTTGTTATTATGTCTTCTACTTCTATATTTTGTAAGCTTACATTTCCTATGTTTTGCACTCTTATTGTGTACCTTATTGTTTCTCCTACTTTTACATTTTCATTTTTGTTTGCACCTTTTGTTACACTTACTCTTTGCATTTCTTCAACTGTTGTACTTACTTCATCTTCGTCTTCCACTGTATCTATTTCGTTTGGATTTTCTGGGTCTGCTATATATTCTCCTGTAACTATTACTTTGTTATATATTTCTTTTTCTGTTTTATTTTGTATGTCATTTTCATATGTTACTGTATATGTTGCTGTTATTACTTGTTGTGTTCCTGCTGGAAGGCTTGCTATGTTTAAACTTCCTGTTTCAATTTCTATTCCTGCTAGTTCTTCTTCTATAACTATGTTAGTTAGTTCTACACTTCCTTTGTTAGTTACAGTTATTGTATATTCTATTATATCTCCTTCTGTAACCTCTACATCTTTTCCCACGCTTGCTCCGTCTCTTGTTATATCTGTTACTTCTTTTGTTATTTCTATTTCTGCTGTTGGAACTTTATTTTCTTCTGTTTCCTTGCCTCCAACTATTGCTGTGTTGGTTATTTCTCCATCTATTTTTTCAACCTCTACTATAAATTCTACAGATGCACTTCCTCCTGCTGGTACATTTACATTCTCCCACGTTAGAGTTTTATTATTCTCTGATATTGTTGCTCCTTCGGCTGATACTAATATTGTACCTTCTGGGATTGCGTCTTGTACTGAAATTGCCCCAGCAACATCTCCTGTGTTTATTGCTGTAATTGTATATGTAACTTGATCTCCTACTTTGGCTATTTTTACTTCTTCGCCATTTCTTGTTATAACACTTGACTTCTCATTTTGTATAATTGCTGTGTGTGTTTCATTACTTTCTTTTCCATTTACCATTGCTGTATTGGTTATTGTTCCCTCTACGTTTTCATTTACTCTTACTGTAAATGAAACTGTTACTGTTTCTTCTGGTTCTACTGTAACATGCCACTTTATTCCAATAACATTATTATTTTCATCTAGTATCTCTTCTGCTGTGTTTTCGTCATTTATAGATACAAATGTTGTATTTTGTGGTATTTGGTCTATTACTTCTATGTTTTCTTCTGTTCTTGTTCCATTATTGGTTATATTAATTTCGTATGTAACCTCTTCTCCAGCATAGACTAAATTATTGCTTCCTGTTGTGGTAATTACAGATTTTTGAACCTCTATATTAGGCTTTTGCACACTTATATTAGTTAATGTTGCAGAGTTCGATACAGATGTTGTGTCTACCCACGTCCACCAATCCCAATACTCTCTTGAAACTAGCTTTTCCACCTTTTCAACTCTTTCTACTACTGCTTCTCTATATCCATTTATATTGCTTTCTCGTAGGTTATCTTCAGTAATTCCTATAACTGATTTTGGCACAAGTAATAAAATTGAAAATATTAATATTAATATAAATAGTAATTTTTTTAAAGTATTTTCTATCTTCATCTTCTCCCTCCATAATTTTATTACTCACCTTTTTTGTAAGCTAACCATAAAAAACCATTTCATCTACTGTATGTTACTAATTTCCCTTGCTTTAACAATTAATCTTTTTTTATTTCCATTTGTACATGTAATTAATGTAACTTCCCTTGAATTTTCCTCTTCAGGAAGCAAAATAGATACATCATTTGGTTCTGTAGAAAAAATATCATAAACTGAATACTGTACTGTTTTTCCTGTTAAGTCTGTTAGTTCTATAATATCTCCTATTTCTAACTTTTTAATTTTTCCAAACATTGTTCCATCTATATAGTTATGCCCTGCAATCGATAAGTTTCCATAATCATTTACGTCATTCCCCCAATATTTTATTATTGAATACTGTAATGGAACCTTTGCAGTTTCTGGATCTATATTCTCTATTTCTAATATTGGATATTCTATTCCAATTTTATCTATATTCACAATTCCAATTACTTTGTATCCTTTATATTCTAATGGCATTGCTTTTTCTGTATTAGTAATTTCTCCTTCTACTATGCCATTTTGGTTTATTTCATTTTCTGCAACTGTATTTGGGAAATCAATGTTTCTAAAAGCATCTACTATTTCTTGAGTTTCTTTTTCATTTATTTGGTTACGACCATATTTAAATATAATAAGTCCTAACACTATAATCGCAGCTATTAATAATATAATAAAAATAATTTTACAAATTTTTAATTTCATATTACCTTTCTTCTTTTCTATTTTCCTTTTTTGTTATTTTTTTTATTATTACATAAACGACAATTAGTGCAATTACTATAATCCCTAAAAGCACAAATAATATAATACTATCAGCTGTAATAGGTAATTTAACTATTTCTTCCACTACTACATCCTCTGTTATTATATTTTCTTTATAATCATCATAAGCTGTTAAAAATTGAGCATCTACTATTTCATTTTCTCCGTCAATTTTTCTTATAAATACTATATATTGGTCACCTGCTACTGATGACTCTGGTTGATATATTGTCATATTCTCAACTTCTTGCCACTCAGCTCTTTCTATTAATTCTGAATATATTTTATAAAATTCTTCGCAAAACTGTACTTTATCAAAAATATTTAGTTCATTGTATTCATTTGTCATTTTCTCTGTGTATTGCATTAGATTATTGTAATCTTCCGAATCAGATACTTTTGCTATTTGATAATAATATGTTGCTGATTCATTATCTGTAATTTTGATATATCCTACTTTTGCAATTTCATCTACATCATCTACTTCTTCTTGTCTAATAGGTTCTGTTGCATCTACTTTTTCTTTTGTATCTCCAATTTCTACAGAAATTCTTTTAGTTATTAATTCTATAGAAGCAATTTCTTCATTATCTAGTGAATTATTTAAATCCAATAATTCTCCTTCCATAATCATGTTTTCGGCTTCATCTTTAATCCAAATATATATTTCTTGTCCTAAATTAGTTAATGATTCATATGTTTCCCAATCAAGATATGCTAATTTGTTTCCTTCAGAATCCAAAACTGAATTAATATATACTAAATCTGCTTCTTCTGCATTTTCCATGTTTGAAAATGCAAATTTAAAGTTTTTGTCTATATAGTCTCTTACATAAATCATATATTCTATTTTTTCGTTTTCTTCTTCTGTTGTTGTTTTAGATAGTATTGCTAATTTTTTATTATTATTTTCATCTAATGTATCATCTGTTGTATCGTCTACTTCACCGTCTGCTGTATCATCTACTGCATCGTCTAATATTTCATTGAGCAATTCACTAGGCATTTCATTTGTTAAATCATTCAAGCCTTGATTAGGTATACTATCAGTTGCCAAAATTCTTATTGGGAAAAATAAAAACAAAATAATAATAACAATACCTATAGACTTAGCAAGAAATTTATTATTCATATAATCCTCCTATTATTTTAACTCTCATTTTATTTTCACTCTTTTCTTATATGAAGTCAATGGTAACATTTTCCCTTTTCGCCATTTTGTAACCTTTTCTATTACGGAATGTCAGTAAAGGTAGATTTATTACATTTTCATTACATTTTTGTGACTTTTATTACATTCTTCCTTTTCTCATAAGTATTTATAAAAACAAACCGTGGACAAAAGGCAGTAGTCCCTTTTGTCCACGGTTTGTTTTTATATAATCTCTAAATTTGCAAATTTTGCCATTAATCTTTTATGTCCGGCTTTATCGAAAGATATATCTAGTTTATAATCTTCTCCTTCTTCTTCGATTTTGTTAATTATGCCTTCTCCGAATTTTTTATGGTATATACGTTGTCCTTCTTTATATTTAGAAATGTCTGCCTCTGTATTTACCTTTTTGCTATTCAATGAATTTAAAAAGTTTTCTGCAGTTTTAAATTGGAAGCCAGTATTTGTTCCAGAATTGTGGAAACCTGCGCCTGCATTTCTTCCAAAACTGCTGTTAAATTCTCCATTAGTTTTTCCGCTACTACTTGTACCAAAACCTTTAGCTGCAACTCCAATGTTATTATTGCCATAATTAAAGTCGCTACCTATTTTATATGTATTTACTTTTGAACTATTTCCATATTCCCATTTATAGCCACTATCTTCAAATTCGTTTGTTTTTGAATTGTCAAGCGTATCATAACCATCCAATAAATCTGATGGAATTTCGTTTATGAATCTTGAAATTTGATTATAGCTTGTAGAACCAAATATGGTTCTTTTCTTAGCACAGGTTAAGTATAAGTATTGTTTTGCTCTAGTTATTCCTACATAAAATAGACGTCTTTCCTCTTCTAATTCTTTTGGCTCTCCTATTGATTTATTGCCTGGGAAAATTCCCTCTTCTAATCCTACTAAGAATACAACTGGGAATTCTAGTCCTTTTGCACTGTGTAATGTCATAAGAGTTACAGAGTCTTCAGAGTCTTCCATTCCGTCAATATCACTACTTAAGGTAATTCCTTCTAGGAAATCTCCTAAAGTGTTTTCTGCCTCTTCTTCTTCAAACTCTATTGCTACTGTTAAGAACTCTTCCAAGTTTTCTATCCTAGATTCTGCCTCTGTTGTATTTTCCAACTCTAATGCTTTAGTGTATCCTGTTTTGTTTAGTGTTTCTTTTATAAGTTCTGATATGCTAAGTTCTTCCATTTTGCTTCTTAAGTACTCTATTGTTTGAACAAATTCATCTGCATTTGCTTTTACTCTATTTAAACCGTATTCATCTGCATGTTTTATAATATCAAACATAGAAAGTCCAGTTTTTTCTGATATTTCTTGTATATTATCTATACTTGTTTTTCCAATTCCTCTTTTAGGCTCATTTATTACTCTTTTTAGAGATATATTATCAGAAAAATTATATATTAACCTTAAATATGAGATAATATCTTTTATTTCTTTCCTTTCATAGAATTTTAGCCCACCAACTATTTTGTATGGAATTGCTTCTCGTCTTAAAATTTCCTCTATTGCTCTTGATTGAGAGTTCATTCTGTATAAAATTGAAAAGTCTGAGTATTTAAAGTATTCTTCTCTTCTTAAATGATTTATTTCTTCTACTATAAATCTTCCCTCGTCATATTCATCGTCTGCTTTATGAATTACTGGTAGAGCCCCCTCATCATTCTCAGTCCATAGTTTTTTCTCGTATTTGTTTTCATTATGCTTAATTACTGCATTTGCTGCTTTTAATATATTGCCTGTACATCTGTAGTTTTGCTCCAATTTTACAATTTTAGTTCCTGGGAAGTCTTTTTCAAAATTTAAAATATTAGAAATATCTGCACCTCTAAAGCTGTATATTCCTTGGTCGTTATCCCCCACAACTGTTATGTTTCCATATTTTGATGCTAAAATAGTAACTAATGTAAATTGTGCTTTATTTGTGTCTTGGTACTCATCCACCAAAACATATTGGAATTTATTTGTATAATATTCCAATGCATCTTCATTATTTGTAAGTATTTTTATAGCATAGTTTATAATATCGTCAAAATCTATGGCGTTATTTTCTTTTAGCCTTTGTTGATAAAGCTCATATATTCTGCCAATTACTTCTTTTCTGTAATCTCCAGCATACTTAGTTTGATATGCCTTTGGCTCCAACATTTCGTTTTTCCCATTGCTAATTTCGGCTAAAACGCTTCTATCCGTAAACATTTTGTCATCTACTTTTAAAGTTTTCATACACTCTTTAATAAGCGTTCTTTGGTCAGATGTATCAAAAATTAAAAATGTGTGATCAAAGCCTAATCTATCGATGTATTTTCTTAAAATACGCACACAAATTGAGTGGAAAGTTCCTATCCACATATCTTTTGCTGCTTCCCCAACAAGCCCTTCTACTCTTTCTTTCATCTCATTTGCTGCTTTATTTGTAAATGTAATTGCTAGAATATTCCATGGTTTTATATATTTTTCACTCATTAAATATGCAATTTTATGTGTTAATACCTTTGTTTTTCCACTTCCTGCACCTGCAATTACTAAGCAAGGTCCTTCTGTGGCAAGTACTGCTTCCTTTTGTTTATCGTTTAATCCTTCTATTAAATCTTGCATTGGTTTTCTCCTTTTTTGTTTTTTTAGTTACTTTTGGTATTATACACTAAAACAAACCAATGTTCAATACCATTGGTTTGTTTTTTGTAAAGAAATTTTACTTATACAATATATCTATATTCTCACTATACTCTTCTACTTTAAATCCATTTTCTATTAAAATATTCTTCGTATTTTCATCATTATCGACTACATAAATCATATTATCGTCAATTGAATTATTGTAGAAAACATATCTTCCATAAGCTCTTACTCCACCGCTTTGTATTACTATTGTGTTCATAAATTCTTGTGGTGAAGTTTCATTTCCTATTAATGTATATATGTATGGTTGTATTGCTCTAACTCTAAAGTTTATTATCTTTCCGTCAAACTTTTCATTTCCCTCTATATATTTAACAACCTCTACTGCATCATTATTGAAAGATAAATTTGTATTTTCTTTTCCATACACTCCAAAGTAGTATGCTAAAAATGCAATATAGAAAATTATATAAATGGCAATAATAAATTTAAAAATTTTATCCCTGTTTTCCGATATATACATTATTCCTATTGCAGTATAGTAAATTAATGAAATGTATATTGCATTTATTCTGTTTATACCAGATTCTACTAATATGTTGCATACACAAACTGATAGAAAATTAGCTAGCATAATAATATCTAAAGATAGGTTTTTTTCTTTAATATCTTTCTTTACGTTTTTAATAGAATCTATAAATCCAAATAATGCAAATGGTATACTTATATAATATAGTGTTCCAAATATAGGGAATGAATTATAGTCGTTATAATCAAATGCAAACATTGATTTAAACAGTATAACAATATTGTGCAATATATTATTTAAATTTACTTCTCCACTTCTAAATACCCACATTTTTAGTATTGACATAAATGGTAATTTTATTTCTTCTATTATTCCATAATTTACCAAAAGTGATAATATAAGTGGTATAGCAAGCAATCCTAGTGGAATGCCAAATACAATTATGTCTAAGATTTTGATTTTTTTAGCATAAAGCATATACACTAGTAATATTAGCAATAAAATTGGAATTATAATATAGCTTAATGCATACGTATATAGCGTTATTCCAAAGAATATTCCGGCTAGGAAGTATATTTTCTTTGACTTTAATTTAACTGCTCTAGTTAGCATATATATTGACATTAGTAGCATTGAAGATAGTAAGTTACAGTCTAGCGCCCATCTCGATTGCATAAAGTGCCATGGGCAAATTACAATTAGAAATTCTACTAGTATTGCTAATTTTTTATTTTTGAAGTCTTTTGTTAATAGAAAACCAAATACCATATATAATATTGAAAATATTAGTGCTGGAAGCCTAATTACTGTAAGGCTAAATCCAAATATTTTAATTAGCAATGCTGCTAAATACGTATATAACGCACTTTGCCCTCCACCATAGTTTATCATATACACTGGGTTCGCATTTCCGAACCTATCTGTCCCATAGTTTGCTATGGTGTATGCATCATACATTGTTCCTGCTTCGTCTACATTTATGCCTATTGGAATTTTGCCTAGTCCAATTATTCTGGTGGCTATTCCAATTAGCATAATTATGATTAAAATAATAGTATATTTATCTATTTGTTTTTTACTGTTTTTGGTAACTACTATATTTTTCTCTTGTGATTGCATTTTGATTCTATTTTCCTTTCTTAATTATCTTGTCTTAATTCGTATTTTCTTGTTTCCTCCAAAAGTTCATCAAAATCAGATATGTATTCTTTATCTTGTACGACTCTAAATTTTTTATATTCATCTAATGCAAGTTTATCTGCAATTTCTTTCTTTATTTTTCCATTGTCTTCTAAAATATTATACTCGTTAACTTTCAAAAATACTTCTAATTTATCTTTCCATTCTTTCATTGAAATAATTTTGCCTAATTTTACCTGTCTTTCTGCATAATCTAAATACATTGAAACTAAATTATTTAACTCTGCAATTTCTTCTTGTGATAAATAATTTTTTGCTATTGTAACATCTGTTTCCAAAATTTTGCCATCCGGTGCATTTTTCCAAGTAGTTAACCCCATATTTTTCTTTTTGCTATCTGCTCTACTATAAATTATCTCTGGCGCAGTCATACCAGTAATTGCATAATGTAATTTATTTTGAACATTTTTGTAAAATTCTTGTGTTGTTTCGCTATTTTTATCATAATCATAACTACATTCTTTATATATATCTGTTATTTTTTGATAAAATCTTCGCTCACTTGCTCTAATTTCTTTTATTTTGACCAATAATAAATCGAAGTAATCTTTTCCAAATTTTGGTCCGTTTTTCAAAAACTCACTATTTACAACAAATCCCTTTTTTATATATTCTTTTAGTGTTTTTGTTGCCCATATTCTAAAATCTGTTGCTTCTTTTGAATTAACTCTATATCCGACTGCTATAATAGCATCTAGACTATAGAAATTTGTATTATATTTTTTTCCATCATTTGCAGTTATTCGAATTTTTCGAATAACTGATTCTTTTTGTAACTCTTCCATTCTAAAGATTTCTTTCAAATGATAGTTTATAGTGTTTATTTCAACATTAAATAATTCTGCCATCGATTTTTGAGTAAGCCAAAAATCTTCCTCATTATATAAAACTTCTACTGATATATTTTTATTATTTTGACTCTGATATATTATTAAGTCTTTTAAATTTTCTATATTACTCAAAATCTAATTTCTCCTTTATTTTGTTTTATGTTTGAACTTATGTTTGTATGATATGCTATTTTAACTTGTTTGTCAAGAATTTTTATTTGATTTATGATTTTATTTTATATATTCATTGCAAATACCCCTATAATAAATCCAATCAAATTACCAATAGCTGACATTCTACCTTGGTATAGCTTACTAGATTCTGGTGTTAGTTCTCCTGATACAATATATATCATTGCACCTGCTGAAAAAGCTAGGCATAGGGCTATTATTTCTTGTGATATTCCTCCAACTATACTTCCAAAAAATGCTCCTACTCCTGTTGTTATCCCTGATAGCACCACATAATATATAACTTTTGAAGGTTTCATGCCTCCATTTTTCATGGGAACTGCCATTGATATTCCTTCTGGTATATCGTGGAAGCAAATCGCTATTGCAAGGGATAGTCCAAGCTTAATTGAGGCTTCAAATCCAGAACCTATTGCTAAACCTTCTGGAAAATTGTGTATTGCTAAGCCAATACTAACTATTATTCCTGTTTTTAATAAACTATTTTTTGCAGTTTTAGTGTTTTTGTTAAACTTCTTATCCACAAATATATCACATATTATCATCATTATTATTCCAAATATTATGCCTAAAATAACTACTAATAAATTTGCTATTTCTAAAGCCTCTGGAATTAATTCAAAGCAAATAATTGCTGTCATAAGTCCGAGAAGCAAAAGATAAGATAAAACTTAAAAACTTATTTGAGGTTTTATTTAATTTTACTCCAATTACTCCTCCTAATGTTGTTCCAAAAGTACCGAAAAAAAGGCCTATTAAAGTAGTCTTTATAATTTCTTCTATTTATACCACTTCCTGTTCATATAAATTTAACAATTATTAAATTTATATGAGGTCTTTTCTTTTATTATGATTATGCTTTTTGTTTTTCCAGAATTGCTTTTATTTCACTTCTTAATTTTCCATTGAATTTTTCAGAATTAATCATTATCCCATCACCTTCATAAGCGCAGTCCCCATCTAAAAGAAAATTGCTTACAAATAAGTTGTTATTTACAGTTAAAAAATCTTTTAAGTTTTCTCTTTTAATCCACACGGTTCTTTGCTTATTACTCTCTTCATCAGAAATTTTTTCTCTGTTTTTAGAATTTAATGTTCCAAATATAACATATAAAATGGCATATCTATTTACTCCTTTATATGCAGCATAAAAATGATTATGTAACGCAAAAATACTTTTTCTTTTAATTGTAATATCAATATAGCCTGTTTCTTCTTTAACTTCTCTAACTGCTGCTACTTCAGGAGTTTCACCTTCTTCTATTCCTCCTAGTACAAAAGATTTACAATTTCGTTTTAGTGCATCAACACACAAATATGTATTATCTTCTTCATTTTTTATAACAACAATCACACTTGTTCTAAATTTAGTTTCAACATCAGGATTTAAACTTTCTTCTCTAGTACCTTTAAAGTAGGGTGCAACCACTTGTTTATAAGGTAAATTAAATTTTATTGCTAATTCAAAATGCTCTTGATTATGAGCTGGTACTAGCATCATAGAGTTTTTTTCAAATATGTCACTATTTAGTACAATTATTGGTAAATTTTCATTAGTTACTGGATGCTTTGCATAAACATTTTCTATTTTACCTATATGACTTGAAGTATCTATATAATCATTTTTCATTCCTACTGCAATTGCTGTAACACCATATATTAGTTCTTCATTAATTATTATCGATGGAATAGTTTTTCCGTTTGTTAATTTTATTTCAAATTTTCTCATTATTTTTCTCCTTTTCCATAACAATTTACATTAGAAAAAATCTATTTTGCCATTTTATAAATAATTTTCTTTATACCATCTAGCAAATTGGTCTTTCGCATCTCCCCAAAATGTTGCCTCTCTTTCATAGTCAATTTCCCTTAATTCACTTAGAGTTTTACTTTCGCCATCTGGTATATAGAATTTATCATGCCAGCATCCTCTAGTTCCTCTTGACTCGTATGCAATTGTTCCAGTCCCTCCTCCAGAAAATACAACTGCTTTTTTGCCTGGCTCACAGAATGCAAAACAATGTTCTAATCTTACTTTTCTATTTTTTTCGTTTTTAAATAATTCTAAAAATTTTTCTACTCCTATTTGTTTATCGAAGTAATGATTATATGGACCTGGTAATCCTCCCAATGCTTCTATATATAATCCACTATCAGATTTTAATACGGCTTTTCCTAGTTTATTTGCAGCATATTCAGCACTAAAAGAAGCCACCTCTTTACAAGTTTCTGCTTGTATTTCTAATATCTCAAAATCAGGATTAACTATCTCAATATTAAAGCCATATTTTTTTCCAAAAAATTCATTTGCTTCAATAATTTTATTTGGATTTGTCGTTAAATAAATTAATTTTTCCATTGTTTCTCCTTTCATAAAAAAATAGTTCATATTCTTTATCACATCATATCATACTTTCTTATAAATTTACTTACATTTTATAATTTTTATTGAACAAATAAATATAAGGTAGTATTATATAAATATCTTTAATAACTTTATTTGTAAGAGTTTAAAAATGCAACCAATAAAATTAGATTTTTCAGTCTAATTTTTTGGTTGCATTTTATGTGATATAAGAAATGTACTTTAGTTATTCCTCGTCACCTTTTAATTTCTCAGCTCTATCTGCTGCAATTAAATTGTCTATCATTTCATCCAAATTTCCATTTAAGAAATCTTCCATCTGATATATAGAAAGTCCTATTCTATGGTCTGTAATACGTCCTTGTGGGTAGTTATATGTTCTAATTTTTTCGCTTCTGTCTCCACTGCCTACTTGTGATTTTCTTGCATTTCTAATTTCGCTATCTTGTTTCTGTTTTTCCATATCATATAGTTTAGTTTTTAGCATTCTCATAGCGTTATCTTTATTTTGGAATTGTGAACGTTCTGTTTGGCATTCTACAACTATTCCTGTTGGTTCGTGTATAAGTCTTACAGCTGATGATGTTTTGTTTATATGTTGTCCTCCAGCACCAGATGATCTAAATACTTCCATTTTTATGTCTGATGGATTTATTTCTACTTCAACATCTTCAACAACAGGAAGTACTGCAACTGTTACTGTGGATGTATGTATTCTACCACTTGCTTCTGTGTCTGGAACTCTTTGCACTCTATGTACACCACTTTCAAATTTTAGTCTACTATATGCTCCTTTACCTGTAATCATAAAAGAGATTTCTTTATATCCTCCAAGTCCAGTTTCGTTCTCATTTAGTATTTCTAATTTCCAATGTTTTCTTTCTGCATACATTGAATACATTCTAAATAATGTTCCTGCAAATAATGCTGCTTCTTCTCCACCTGCACCTGCTCTAATTTCACATATTACGTTTTTGTCATCGTCTTTGTCCTTTGGAATTAGTAATATTTTTATTTCTTCTTCAATTTTTGGTAATTTTTCTTTAGCTTCTAACATTTCCATTTCTGCTAAGTCTTTTAATTCTTTATCTGTAGAAGCATCATCCATCATTTCTTTTGCTTCTTGGTATTGCTTTTCTACTTTTTTATATTCTCTATATTTTTCTACTATTGGCTCTAACTCGGCATGCTCTTTCATGTATTCTCTCCACTCATTTTGCCTTGCTATTACCTCTGGGTCACTTATTTTTTGTGTTAATTCTTCAAATCTTTTCTCTACTGCCTCTAATTTTTGAAACATAAAGTTATCATTCCTCGTATAATATATTTAGGTTTTTTGTAATGGGTATACCTATAAACCTCTAATTTTATTATTATTCATAATTTTACCTTTACTATTATACATTATTTTCCTCTACATTTCAACTAAATTGTATTCTATATTTAATTTATTTAATATTTCTTGCTCTCTTTTTGTACATGTAAATATTATTACTTGATGCTCTTTCATATTATCACTTAAAAATTTAATAATATTTTCTAATCTGTCATCATCATAATAAGCAAAAGCTTCATCTAAAATGATTGGCATTTTTTCGTTTGATAGATCATCTATCATTGATAGTCTTAGAGATAAATATAATTGGTCTATTGTTCCGGTACTTAATAAATCTGCTGGAATATATTCTCCATATTCATTTTCTACTATTAGTCCATTTTCATCATTTATTCCTACTTTTGTATACTTTCCTTTAGAAATTTTTGCAATATTATTAGATAAATTTTCAGTAAACTTTGGTGTAATATTATTTTTCATATTTATATATGCTTTTGTTATAATTTCTTTAGTTAGGTTAATTACATTATTTCTATTTTCTAAATCTACTAATTCTTCGCTTAAATTATCGTACTCTTCTTTTAAATTTACCATTTCTTCTAATTTATAATTTATATTCTCTTCTTTTATTTTTATTGCTTGTAATTCTAATTTATTTTTATTTATATTTTCCTGTGTATTATTTATTAAATTATTTATATTTTCGTTTTCTATTTTATCTAAATAATAATTTAAATCTGATTTATTTTTAAATTCTTCTTTTAATTTAGATAATTCTATTTCTATTTTATTATCTATTTCTACTTGTTCTTTTTCTATTTCTTTTTCTTCTTTAGTTTTTTCTTCTTCTAAAATTTCTAATTGTTTATTTATTAAATTTATTTCATTATTTAATTCTTCATTTTCTTTATTATTTTTTTCGTTTTCTAAATTAATTTTATTTTTTATTTTTTTATTATTTATTTTTTCTAAAATAAAAATAATTATTAAATAAATTGGAATTAAAAAATAATTAAAAATATTTATTAAATTATTTTTTATAATATTTTTATTTAAAATAAAAATTAAAATATTTATTATTAAAATAAAAATTAAAATATATTTTTTTATTTTTTTATTTGATTTATTTTTTTGTATATTATTTTTTTGATTATTTTTTATTTTATTTTCATTTATTTTATTTATTAAATTATTTTTTTCTAAATTTAATTCATCAATTTTTTTATTTCTTTCATTTTTATAATTGTTTTTGATGTTAATCTTATTTTCTTCCGTTTGTCTACATAATTCAATTATGTTTACTTTTTTAAGTATGCCTAGTTCTTCTTCCAACTTACTTATTTTTCCAGTGTACTCTTCTTTACTTTTCTCTATACCGTTTTTGTCATTTTGGTATTGGTGTAACTCCTTTAAGACAAACTCTATGTTTTTCATCCTATCTCTCACTATGTTTATTGGTCTTCCTTGTGATCTGTCTGTTCCTACCTCTTCTATTTGTAGCTTATTTAATTTGTCCATAATCTTCTTATAGGATAAATTATCATCTCCTGTCCCCGTAAGGTTTGCAAGCTTTTGAACTAGTATACTTTGCTCTTGTTTGTCTAGCTTAACCTCCTCTTGCATGGACACTACAGTTGATGTAAACATGCCTTCGTCGACATTTGTCTGGTCATAGAAGAACTGTACCCCATCCTTTTTGACAATATTGAAGTCTTTCGATATATCCTCCAATTCCTTGTTAAATATCTTTGGATTCTTCTTATTGAAGTCTCTAAAAATCTCAAACTCTTCTCCATTGTCTAGTTCATATTTTAGTTTTCCAGAATAATCAACTTTGCCCCATGGTTTATATTTGTCATAGTCTGAAATATTTTTTCCATTTTTATTTTTAGAAATTCCATAAAAAATATTTTTTATATAATTTAATAAAGTTGATTTTCCACTTTCATTTTTTCCATAAATAATATTTATTTTATTTTTTAAATTTATTTCTTTATTTTCTAAATTTCCATAATTATTTATTTTAATATTTTTTATTTTCAAAATATTTTTCTCCTTTTTTATTTTATTAATAATTAATTTTTTATTTTTTTAAATTATTACAATTATTTTTTATCAATTACATCTAATCCTAATTCCAAAACATTTTCTAATAATTCTTTATTATAGTTTTCTTTATTTAATTCTTCCAATATTTCTTTCACAAATAATCCTTTTAAATTATTATTTTTTGATATTTTTTCTAAATCTATTTTTAATTTTGTTTTATTTTTTATTTTAATTATATTTTCGTTTGAAATAAATTTAAATAAATTATATATATTTATTTCAAAATTTTTATCTCCAACTAAAATTATTTTATAATAAGTATTTTCTTCTAAAATTAAATTATTTATTTTTTCTATTAATTCTTCTTCTGAATTTAAATCACTTATGTCTAATTCCATTTCTTTAAATTCTTTATTGTCCATTGGTATAAATTCTAACTTAATATTTTCTTTATTTAATTCTCCAACTATCATTCCATGTTGTCCTAGCTCATCAAATCCTAAAGAAATTGTTGACCCTGGATATACTATTCTTTGGTCTTTTTCTGTATTATAATCTAGTTTATGAATATGCCCAATAGCTACATAATCAAAGCCTAATTCCTTTAATTTATTTTTATTTATTGGATTATATTCCATATTTTCTAATGTTCCACCATTTAAACTGCCATGCATAACTAATATATTTATTTGTTCTTTATTTTCTATTTTTATTTCATCTATTATGGAATTTTTGCAATAAAAATCATTAAATCCAAATCCATATATATTGCAATCATTTTCTTTTATAACTTCTAATTTTCCTTTAAATATATGTACATTATCATTCCAATTAAAATTCTTGTATATAGAATTATTTATATATGGATCATGATTTCCTGGCGAAATATATATTTTAGTATTTGGTATTTCTTTAAATAAATTATTTATATATTCAGCAGTAGTTTTTCTTATATATTCGTGTTCATATAAATCTCCTGCAATAAATAAATATTCTATATTATTTTCTTTTATATAATTTATAATTTTTCTAAAAACTTCTCTTTGCTCAAGTCTTCTTTTTTCTCCAAGCTTATTTCTACTATTTAACACCGCAAAAGGGGCATCAAAATGCATATCTGCTATATGTACAAACTTCAAATTTATCTATCCTTTCTTTATTTAATTGCTTCATTTTACTAAACAATTTTATACTATTGCAAAGTTTTAGTCAAGACTTTTTTAAAACATTTGTTTTGTCTGTTTAATTTTTTGTTACATTTAACGGTTGTTTTTAATCGAGGTAATGTATATTTTAAATTTATGTTGGGAGCCGTAAACATAAATTTAAAATATACATTACTTCGACATTTTAGAACAAGTTATGAATTGTGAGTGTTCAACAAAAAAATGCCTTAAGCATATACTTAAAGCATTTTATCTAAATTATCCACAATTTATTTGCACGTTATCCACAATTTGCTTCTTACTTTCCACAGTTTTTTCCACATCTTATTCACATCAACTGTTATTATCATCATCAAAGCTTCCGAAATAGTTCATCAAATTTTGCTTCTAATTCTTTTTGCACATCTACCGACATTATATCTTCTTCTTTTCTTTTTACCTCTTGCTTTTCATTTTCTGATGTTTCATCATTTTGAGGTAATATAGGTGCATCAAAATCATTATTTATATTTGTACCATTGTTATTAGCTTGTTCAATTGAATTATCTACTTTGTCATTAACTGTGTTCTTATTCTCAGCTTCTTCCTTTTTATCGTCTTCCTCAAATAAATCATCTAAGGAATCTACTTTTAAATCTTTTGGCTTGTTTTCTTCGTCCTCTACATAAGGATTATATGGATTGAATTTTCTCCATTTTCCTCTATTTCCAACGTCAAATTCTAGGTGATTTAATGTAAATTCTGATAGTTTTTTAATCATTGGAGTTTCGAAATAGTAATATTTTTCGTCCTTTATTGGTTTTAAACCTTTTTCGTATATAATACATAAGTCGTTGTCCATTCTTCTTAATTCATCTGGTGTCATTAAAGCTCTTGCCATAACTTGGTCAGAATCATTGTATCCTTGTCTATGGAATTGTTTATCTCTATTAACAGATAAGCTTTCCCTAGTTATTGTCTTTTCTCCAAGTGCCTTTGAAAAGTATTCTACTGTTTTATATGAGTTACTTCCAAGGAATACGTGCGTATCGCAGTTACCCATTATTGTTTCATAAGATTTTTCGTAAACTGCCTCTAATTGGTCTAAGTTCTGTAAGATAACGCTAAATGAAATTCCTCTACTTCTTGAAGTTGATATTTTCTTATCGAAATCTGGTATTTGTCCTATATTTGCAAACTCATCTAGTATGAAGAATGTAGGCATTTTTAATCTTCCACCGTTTTTATCTGCGAAGTCATATAATTGTTGTATCATTTGTGAGAAGAATATTGTAAGCAAGAAATCATAAGCCTTATGTGTATCTGATGATATAACATATACAGCTGTTTTTCTTGAGCCTATTTCATCAAAATCTATTGTGTCTGTTGATGTTACTTCTGCAATTTCTTTTGAATCAAATTTACCAAGTTTAGATTGTAATGAACTTAGTATTGATCCATAGGTTTTTTCTGGCGCTATTTCTATAGATTTATAATTCATTCTAGCTGGGTGGTCATAAGGAAGTTGGTTCATAAGTTCTGTAAGTAGGTTACTTCCTCCATTTGTGTTTGCTGCTCTTACAAGTTCTGAACAGCTAGCTAAGTTTTGCTCTTCTTCTGGTCTTGTTGCCATTAAATAGTATATAAGTGCTTTTAATAGCATTTCCGCCATATCGTCCCAGTATGGATCGTTACTTCCTGACTCTGATTTTTGCCCTTTTACTATAGTATTTGCTATAACGTCAACATCTATTTCACTTCTTATATGTAATAATGGATTGTATCCATCACTATTTGCAGGGTTAACTAAGTTTAATACTTTTATTTCGTATCCATTTTTCTTTAAAAATCCAGCTGTTTTATCGTATAGCTCTCCTTTTGGATCTGTAAATACATACGAACCTAACATTTGAAATGCATTTGGTATTGAGTATGATGCAGATTTACCAGAACCTGAACCGTCCAACTACCAATACGTTTACGTTTCCTCTTTTATCTACTGGAAGGAAATTATGTTTTGAAAGTATTATTCCTTTATTTTTACTTAATATAGTATATTGTTCTCCACCTTCGCTCCAGTCGCTAGAGCCATGCTCTATGTCTGTGTATTGGTGTTTAGGTCTTGATTTAAATAGCCCTATAAAAGCAAGTATTAAATAAATAATTGTAAAGTATAAAAGTGTTTTTCCGAAATACCCAATATATTCAGCTCCAAATACTCTTGTAATTGATGAAAAGCTTACAAGTTCGGTAAATACGTTTTCTAAGAATATATTAAAATCAAAACTTCCTTGCTGGCTTGCTAGCCCAATGGAATACCCTATAGGCGCAACAAGTACTATGGTAAAAATTACCCATAGTACTGCCATTATTATTATACTTTTTTTATTATCTTTTAATGTTTTACTAACTTTGTAGTTCATATATGTTCACCTTCGCTTTTGTTTTATTATCTTCCTATATCTTTATCATCTTTTAATGCTTTTCTTACTGCATTTCCATCTCCAGATAAAACTTGTTGTCCATCCATTGTTGCTCTTCCTACTACTTTTTTGCCATCTTTTACCACAATATTAGGCTGTGCACTTATTATAGCTTTTTCTCCTTTTATAACATCTAATACAGATGGTCCTTTTCCAGCAGCTTGTGGTGGCATTTCTAAATTTTCGTCTGGTTCTCTTGGTATAGTTTGTCCTCCCACAATATGTTTATTTTGGTTTGAATGTACACTTGTACTACTCATCTTTTTTCCCCTTTCTAAATGTCTTTCTTGTCATCTCTAATTTCGAATGAAAAGTATGACTTATATGGTTTTAATTTGCATTTTCCTCTAACTTCATTTGTTTCTTTATCAAAGTATAAAACTGGTTTTATTTCTTCTGTTGTTTCTGGGTCTATAATTGTTATTGGTCTTTTTAAATTTGGTGTGTATTTAAAATCTTTGAATTCTGTTTCTTTTTCAGAATAAAGAGTATCAAACTTTATTAAGCCAGGTCTTTTAGAGATTGTAACTTTATCATCTTCTAAAATTCCCATATTTACAACTACTCTGTCTTTTCCAAAAGATAGTATAATTAAATCTTCTTCATCTTTTGGTTCGTCAACAAAAAAAGTCTTTTTTTTAACATCTCCTCTTAATTCTTCTGTATAGTCTAATCTTTCGATTGTGTATTTAGGTGATTCTTTTAAAAATTCTTTTTCTGTTTCATTTATTTTATATATTACAGTACTTACTCCTTGTGGATCTGTTATACTAAAGTGTTTACCTTGTACAATTTCCATATTTATCCCTCTTTCTATGAATCTTCGTTGCCATAGTTTGTCTTTTGTTAGAATCACTACATTTTATATTATACAGTATTTTTTTACATAAGTCAACATTTTTGCTAAATTATGTTAACGTTTGTAGTTTAAACAAACTATCAACTACTACTACATATTTATTCCAAATTACTTCTTGGATTAAATTTTGAAATTTCATTTAGTTTTTCATATATTCCAATTTCTTCTTTTGTTGGGGTTTTAGGTATCATTATCTTTACATCAGCTATAAGTTCTCCTCTTCCACCTTTTCCATCTTTGTATCCCTTTCCTGGAATTCGAACCTTTTCTCCACTTTCAATTCCTTGTGGAATATGTAAATATATAGTCTCTCCTATTGTTTCTACCGATACCTTGGTTCCAAGTACAGCTTCCCATGGTGATATTTTTAAATCTGTATATAAATCAACACCTCTTAGTGCAAATTTGTTACTATCTTTTATATTTATCCTAATTAGTAAATCTCCGTTTTTTCCTCCGTTTTCACCCTTTTTACCTTGACCTATTAACCTAATTTTTTCTCCATTCCTTATGCCTTCTGGAATTTTTATTGTAAATGTTTTCATTTTTCCATTTTGAGTTCTTAAGGAAATTTTCTTTTCCTGCCCATAATATGCTTCTTCTACTGAGACTTCTATTTCTGTTTCTACATTTTCTCCCTTAATAGGCACTTTCTCTTTTTTCTTTTCCTTTTTTTCTTGTTTTTCTAATTGCTCTCCAAAAAACATATTAAAAAAATTACTACCTATGGAACCTTCTTCTCGTTTGCTCTCCTGAGCTTTTTTCTTTTTCCTACCAATATTTGAGTTCCACATTCTGTCATATTTTTTTCTTGACGTTTGGTTTGATAGCACTTTATATGCTTCATTTATGTCTTTAAATCTCTCTTCTGAGAAATTATTTTCAGAATTTATGTCTGGGTGATATTTTTTAGCTTGCTCTCTATAAGCTGTTTTTATTTCTTCTGGTGTAACTTTACTGTCGCTTAAGCCTAGTATTTTATAATAGTCTTTAAAAATCATAGCCCCTTCCCCCTTAAAAAGCATCCTCATTATATCATACTTTTTCTAGGAAATAAATATATATAGGGCAATTTTTGTTAAAAGATGGCGACTAAATATTTACGCCATCTTTTAATAATTTATTTCTTGTTAATATGCTATCTGTATGTACTAGTTTATGCTTTTGAATTGTATATATTAAAGAAGAATCTATTTCATACAGTAATGCTTTATTTATGTCTATTTTTGATAATTCTCTAACTTTTTGCAATTGCTCATTTTTTTCATCTTTCTTATAATTTCTTCCTTCTTCTGTTTTATCTGCAACGAAAATTATTTTTGCTAATAAATCCATATTTTCGTTTCCTACTGTATGGTATTTTATTGCGTTTTGCATTTCTAAAGTAAAATTATATTTCTTTTTGCATATATCTGCTCCTATTTTTGCATGCAATAGTCCGACATTTACCTTTTCTACATTATCTACTTCTATATTATTTTCTTTTGCATATTTAAGCATTTCTTCATCAGAAAATTCTTTTCCAATGTCGTGTGCTAAGCCTGTAAGTTTTGCTACGTTTGTATCTATACCATAAATTGAAGCTAGTTCCTCTGCTTTTTTCATTACTCCTAGTGAATGCTTATACCTCTTCTCTGATAAAGTATTTTTTAAATCGTTATTTATTCTATTTAATAATTCTTCAACACTTATATTATTTAATTTTTCCATTCTTTTCTCCTTACTTTTCCTATTATTACCATTCGTTAAAATCTTTTTAAGTTCAATATTTTATTTATAATATTATTGTTCCAAAGCTAGTTCTACTAATTTATCTAAAAGCTTTGTATAACTTAAGCCCATACTTTTCCATAACTTTGGATACATACTAATTTGAGTAAATCCTGGAAGTGTATTTATTTCGTTTATTATTACTTTATTTGTATTATTTTCTATAAAGAAATCTACTCTAGATAAACCTTTACAATCTGTAGATTTAAAGGCTTTTATAGCTGTTTTTCTTATTTCTTCAGATATGTTTTCTGGTATTTCTGCTGGAATTACCACCCTTGACTCAGCATTTTTATATTTTGCGCCAAATGTGTAAAAGTCTTCTGCTGGAAGAATTTCGCCAACACATGAAGCTTTAACATCATCATTTCCTAGCACTGCACATTCTACCTCTCTACCCTCTATGTTTTGTTCTATAAGTATTTTACTATCAAAATTTCCAGCATATTTTATTGCTTCTATTAGCTCTTCTTTATTATGTGCCTTTTTTATTCCTACTGATGATCCTGAATTTGATGGTTTTACAAACACAGGGTAATCAAGCTCTTTTTCCGTAATTTCTGCTATTTCTTCTAAATTACATTGTTTTTCATCAAATTGTTTATCTATATATACAAAATTTTCTTTTTCCTTTTTTACATACATATATTTAGCTTGATTTATTCCTGCTTTATCGAATATTATTTTAGCATATGCTTTATCCATACAAATGCTTGAACCTAGTACTTTGCAACCAATGTATGGTATTTTTAATAATTCGAGCATGCCTTGAATTGTACCATCTTCTCCATAAAGCCCATGTAATACAGGAAATATCACATCACATTCTTGCAAATATTCAATTGGATTTGCTATCAATATTTTTTCTTCTATTTCTTCTCCTACTTGCAAAATGTCTATTTCATCAATGTTTTTTGAGTATTCGTACCATTTTCCTTCTTTATCTATGTATATTGGATAAATTTCATATTTATCTTTATCTAGATTTTTTATAACAGAGGTTCCTGATGTAATAGATACATCATGTTCGGTAGACATTCCACCAAAAATTACACCTAATTTTAATTTTGCCATTTGCTACCAGTCCTTTCAATTTATTTTTTTACTATTTATATACTTTTGTTACAATTCACAGTCTCTTTTATTAGTAGCAATGTATATTTTAAATTTATGTTGAAGTGCTTAAGGTGCAGACATTATCTTACTAAATATTTCTTGAAAATTCATTGCATTTGAGGCTTTAATTAATATAGCATCTTCTGGTGCAGATAATTTTTTAATAACATCTACTGCATCATCATTATTATTGCATATATGAATGTTATTCTTATCTAGCCCTTTTTCCAATGCTTTACTTACAATATGTTTTGCTTCTTCTCCTACAGTAATTAATATATCAATATTGTTTTTTACTACTTCCTCCCCAACTTTTTCGTGTAGTTCAGTTGAATAATTTCCTAACTCTAGCATATCTCCTAAAACTGCAATTTTCTTTTTTGCATTTATTTTTCCTAAGTATTCTAATGCTGCTTTCATCGAATCATAATTTGCATTATAGCAGTCATTTATTATAGTTACATTATTAGGACTTTTTTCTACTTGCATTCTTCTTTTGGTAAGCTCAAAATTTGCAATTCCATCTAGTATGTCTTCCATCTCTATATTTAAAATTCTACCTACTGCTATTGCACACAAACTATTTAACACGAAATGATTTCCACCAACCGAAATAGTTACTTTATATGTTTTTCCGTCCACATCTATTTTATATGTGCTTCCATTTTCGCTTAATTCCACATTGTATGGCATAATATCGCTTTTATTTTCCATACCAAAGGTTATTACCTTAAGATTTTTATTTGTGTTTGAAATATACCAATTATGTAACATATCGTTATCATTGTTTATTACTAATACACCATCTTCTTTAAGACCATCTAATATTTCTAGTTTTGCCTTTAATATGTTTTCTCTTGAGCCCAAATTACCAATGTGTGCTGTACCTACATTTGTTATAACTGCAATTGTTGGCTTTGCAATTTTAGATAATGTGCTTATTTCATTTGGCATATTCATTCCCATTTCTACTACCATTACGTTTTCGTCTTTAAGCCTTAGTACTGTGAGCGGAAGTCCAATTTGATTGTTATAATTGCCTAAGGTTTTTAGCACATTAAATTTTTTTGCCATTACACTTGCAATTATGTCCTTTGTACTTGTTTTCCCAACACTTCCTGTTACTCCTACAACTGGTATATCATACATTTCACGTTTAAAACTTGCAATTTCTTGCAATGCCTTTGTTGTATCTTCAACTAATATTATTGATGCATTTTTGTATTTTTCTTTTATTTCTTCTACATTTATCTCATTAATTACACTCGACTTTTGCAAAATACAAATTTTTGCACCCTTTTTTAGTGCATCTATATATAACAAATTTCCGTCATTATGTTCACCTTTAAAACCAATATATGTGTCTCCTTGTTTTATCTCTCGTGTGTCTCTAGTGACATCTGTTAAAGTCTCTGCTTCTGTTCCACACAAAAGCTCTGCTTTGCATATTTTAATTATGTCTTTTATATATATTTGCTTCATATTTATCCTCTTTTCTTTTTATTATTTATATGCCATATTTTATTCACATATACTTATATTACGCTATCATTATACCATACGTTTCTTATTTTTCATATTAATTTACAGAAAAAATGCAATTGGATTTATTCCAACTGCACTTTTATTTTGCCATTTTACAATTTATCTTATCCAAATTATTGCTCTTTCTCCTTTTGGTACGCTCCAAGGTGAGCCACTAATACTATCTTTTTCTTTGTCTATTCGTATTTCAGCTAATTCTGCACAAGATACAAATGCATTAGTTCCAATAGTTTCTACATTACTAGGAATATCTATCGATACTAGTTTTGCACAAGTTTGAAAACAATATGGTCCTATTTCTTTTAAAGTAGTAGGTAATATTATTTCTGTTGCAGTAAGTAAATTTGAAAAAGCATAATCTTGTAACTTTTCAATTCCTTCTGGTACTACCTGACTTTGTACTTTTCTAATATATGTTACTACTTCTTTTCCATCCTTTGTTAATATTAAATTATCTTCTACCTTATAATACGGGTTTGCCTCATCTATTATTATTTTTAAACTACTAGATAATATTGCCCACGTTTTAAATTGATTTGACAAATTGCTTACGCCTTTGCCTATGTATATTCTTTCCAATTTCCTTCCAACACTAAACACAGAATTTTCTATTGTTATTACATTATCTGGAATTATAAGCTCTGTTGCATTAATTACATACATTGCGCCTATGTTTATAGTTTCTACATTTTTGTTTATATTTATTTCAGTCTTTGTAGGCACTACATATACTAGTTCTGCTCCATCTTTGCTATATATGTATCCGTCTTCTGCATAATAGTGTTCATTACTTTCTGATATATTTATTGTTTCTAAGGTTGTAGCAGTTGTTGGAAATGCCAGCCCTGTTATATGTTCCAAGCTACTTGGTAAATTTAATGTTGTCATACTTGTACACATAGATAGTGAGCCATTATTTAACCTCTTAATTTCTTCTCTTATAGTTACTGTTTCTCTTTCTGCCATTGGCGCTAGCATTATTAATGTACTATTATCTTTTGTATATATTATACCGTCTTCTATTATATACGTTGCATTTGCTTCATCTATTGTTAAATTATATAAACTCGTGCATCTTTCAAAGGAACTACTAGATATTAACGTTACACTAGCTGGTATTTGGATATTATCTAATTTACTACAACCATAAAATGCTGCTCCTTCTATTGATAATACACTATCTGGTATTGTTATTTCTGTTAGGTTTGAGCAATATTCAAATGCTCTATTTCCTATGGATAGCACCCCATCTTCTATTGTTACTTTTTCTATTTCTGTGTTATTTGAAAATGCGTCATTTTGTATTACCTTTACTGTACCCGGTATTATTACTTCTTTTAGTCCAGTTACTCCAGAAAATGCTCCCTGACCTATTTCGGTTACTCTTTCTTGCAAGGTTACTACTCCATTTTCTGTTTGCAAGCCTAGGTTTGCATTTGCTGATAATAGTACCCCATTATCTATTAAATACGGACTTACCTCTATTCCTAGCTCAGTTGCTACTTCTCTTTCTAGCTCACTTGCAGCATATAAATAGAATTCTCCTTTTATTATTTCAAACATTCCTGCATATTCGTCGTCCATCGATGGTATTACAGTTTGTATATTTCCTCCTGTACCTTCTTGTGTGTTATATGATAATGTGGTTCTTCCTGCATTTAAACTTTCTGCGTCATAGTTTGAGTCTTCATACTTTTTCTCCGAATCGTAAGTCTTCTTTTCTTCTAGGTATATAGTAAACTCTACTATTAAGTTTGTTCTTCTAGCCTGTGCCACTAATCCATCAGCTCCGAATATGGCATTTATTGATACTACTGCTAATACTATTAACACTATTATGTTTAGTATGTTATCGATGGTTAGGCTGTAAAAAATCAGACTGAAATAGCTTATTAGACCAGCCT
>CALXPW010000003.1 GCA_944390365.1 uncultured Clostridia bacterium
AAAGGGGGAATTTTTACACCCATAGCTAGAAGCTTTTAGAACCCCCTGTAAAACAGGGGGTTTTCTTTAGCCAAAAATGCTTAGATATTAAGTTTCCCTAATATCTAAGCTTTTTTTGTATATATTATTTTATAATACGAATTTCTTAATTAGAATTATTCCACCTGCAAGTAATACAAGTACTGCAGTTATAACTCCTATATAGTGTTCTCCAACACCTGTTACTATTGATAATACTACTTCTGCATCATCTATATCGTCTTCTCCTTTTTTATTATTATCTGGTGTTGAATCTATATCATCATCACTGTCTTTTGATATTTCTGCCCAGTTCGTTTTTACACCTAAGTTTGTTTGACCATTTATCCATCTTAAGGTTATTTCTACATCGGCACTTTCTCCTGGCTCTAATAATGTATCTTTTAGTTTATCAGTTGTTACTGTTTTTCCATCTTCAGATAATGTCCAACTTCCATCATTATCTTCTGCCACAAATTCTAATCCTTTTGGTATATAGTCTTTAACTTCGTACGCATATCCTGCTTTGTTTCCTTCATTGGTTATTCGTATTTTGTAAGTAAATTTAAGTACAGAATCTTCTATTTTATGATTTCCTAACTCTACTTTTACTACTTCTTCTGGTTTTTCTCCAAATTTATGTCCTGTTTCATCAACATAAGTCTCACCATCTAATGTCATTGTTACTTTTGTAATTATTTTTTCTAATGCCAAGTCAAAATATGTTACTTTTACTTTCTCTATGTCTATATCATCTTCTCCATCTTTGTCATTATCTGGTGTTGAGTCTACGTCGTCTACTGGTTCTCCATCTTCGTCGCTATCCTCTGATATTTCTGCTGTATTTATTAATACTCTATCTGATGTATTTGGTTCTGTTACTCTAAATGCTATTTCCAAGTCTTTATAGTCTGGTTGTGACATTGTTTCTGGGTCAAAGGCTTCTATTAAGTTATCTCTTCCTGTCTCATCTTCTTGTGCTTTTGATAAATAATCTGTTCTTATTGTTACTGCTTCTTCTACATTTTCTGTAACTTCTCCATTTGCATCATACATTACCCATCTGTATTCTGTATTTACTTCATTGTCTGGTAAAAACTCTAAACCTTCTGGTAAGTCATCTTTTACCTCTTCTGCATATCCTGCTTGAGTTCCTTCATTGTATACTCTTAAAGTATATATAATTATGTCTCCATTTGAAACTTCAATAGGTTCTTTTGTATGTGTATATACACATTTTCCGTCTTCATAAGTAAATACTGGTACTCTATTTGTTATTGTATTATCATTTACACCTGTTATGAATTTTCTTAATGCCAAGTCAAAGTAAATTACTTTAACCTTTTCAATATCAATGTCATCTTCCTCTGGTTCGTCATTATCTGGAGTTGAATCCACATCATCCACAGGCTCTCCATCTTCATTGCTATCCTCTGAAATTTCTGCTGTGTTTATTAGTATTCTATCAGAAGTGTTTGGCTCTGTTACTCTAAACGCTATTCTTACCTCTCTATAATCTGGCTGTGGCATTGTATCTGGATCAAATGCATCTATTAAGTTGTCTCTTCCTGTACTATCCTCTTGTGCTTTTGATAAGTAATCTGTTCTTATTGTTACTGCTTCTTCTACATTTTCTGTAACTTCTCCATTTGCATCATACATTACCCATCTATAGTTAACATTCATTGTATTGTCTGGTATAAATTCTAGGCCTTCTGGTAAATCATCTTTTACCTCTTCTGCATATCCTGCAATATCGCCTTCATTATATACTCTTATTGTATATATTATTATATCTCCTGTTTTTACTAATATTGGGTCTTTTGTATGTGTATATGTATATACTCCATTATTATTGTTAAATACTGGATATCTATCTGTTACTTCGTTTTCGTTTACACCTGTTATAAATTTTCTTAATGCTAAATCGAATTTCTTTATTATTAATTTTTCAAAGTCATCATCGTCTTCTTGTCCTGGAATATATTCGTCTCCTCTATTTATTTCTGTATCTTTGTAGTTTGGTAAAGTACTATCTGAAGGAATTGTAACATTATCCTCTGCTGAGTCTCTATCTGTTACCTCTTCTTTGTTTGAGTCTGTAAAATCTGTTATTTCTGCAATGTTTGTTAATTTTTCTTCTGGTAATGCTGTATCTTTAACTCTACATTTAATTTGTACATCAATATAATCTAGGTTAGTTCCATCAAATGCATCTAATATTACTTTATCTGCTCCAGTTTTTCTGTCTGCATATATTGTATCTCTGCTTGCTGAATATTCTGTATCAGGTGATGTAATATCTGTTGTTACAGTTCTTCCATCACTACTTATTTGCCATCCATATTTTGCATTAAGTTCATCATTAATGATGAATTCTAAATTTGCTGGTAAATAATCTGTTATTTCATATACGTATCCATCTAATTGTCCTTCATTATACACTCTTAATGTATATATAACTTCATCTCCTACAGCTACTTCAACAGGGTCTTTAGGGTGATTGTAAATAGCAGTAGTACCGCTTCCAGATGTAGGTGGCGTTGTATCAACAACTGGCTCTCTTAAATAGTTTCCATCTTCATCCTTTAATTCTGTATCGTTAACTTGGATAATAAATTTTCTTAAAGATAAGTCAAAATATTTTCCTGGTATTACTAAATCTTCAAAGTCGTCATCATCTTCTTGGCTTTCGTCTCCATAACCTGGTACATCTACATTATCTGGAGTAGAATCTCTATCTATTAAATCTTCTGGTACGTCATTTCCTTCTGAATCTGTAGCTCCTGTTATTTCTGCTATGTTCTTTAAGTTAATATCTGTATCAGTAACTGTTGCTACTACTTCACATTCTATTTGTACATCTAAATAGTCTAATGTTGTTCCATCAAATGCATCTAATATTTGTCCACTTAGGTAATTTGTTGTTATAGTTCCATCTCCATTATCTACCCAGCCATATTGAGTGTTAATGCTACTATCTGCTTTCAAGATTAATCCATCTGGCAAGTAGTCTGTTATTTCGGTTACTATTCCATCTATTTGTCCTTCATTATATACCCTAATCGTATATACTACTGAATCTCCTGTTGTTACTATTAATGGATTTTTTGGATGTACTTTTTCTGCTGTTGTACCGCTTCCAGAAGTAAGTGGTGTTGTATCAACAACTGGTTCCCTACTTTCTGTTGGTGCTGTACCATTAATTGATATTATGAATTTTCTTAATGCTAAGTCAAAATATTTTCCTAATATTACTAAATCTTCAAAATCGTCATCATCTTCTTGGCTACTATTTCCATAACCTGGTAAGTTCACATTGTCTGGTGTAGAGTCTCTATCTATTAAATCTTCTGGTACGTCATTTCCTTCTGAATCTGTAGCTCCTGTTATTTCTGCAATATTTTTTAAGTTTGTATTTGTATCAGATACTCTTGCTGTTACCTCACATTCTATTTGAACATCTAAATAATCTAATGTTGTTCCATTAAATGCATCTAGTATTTGTCCTTTTAGATAGTTTGTTGTTATAGTTCCATCTCCATTATCTACCCAGCCATATTGAGTATTAATGCTACTATCTGCTTTCAAGCTTAATCCATCTGGCAAGTAGTCTGTTATTTCGGTTACTATTCCGTCAATATCTCCTTCGTTATATACTCTTATTGTATATACTACTGAATCTCCTGTTTCTACTGTTAACGGATCTTTTGGATGTATTTTCTCTGCTGTTGTTATATTATTATCTCTTAAGTTTGCTAACGTTTCGTCACTTATTTGTGGTACCCTACTTACTTCAGGAGATACACCATTTATAGATACTATAAACTTTCTTAATGCCAAGTCAAAATGTTTTCCTATCATTATTAGGTTTTCAAAATCATCATCATCTTCTTGGCTAGTATTTCCATAACCTGGTACATCTACATTATCAGGTGTAGAGTCTCTATCTGTCATATCTTCTCCATCTGAATTTGTAGCTCCCGTTATTTCTGCTATATTTTTCAAGTTTGAACTTGTATCAGATGCTTTTGCTGTTACCTCACATTCTATTTGTACATCTAAATAACTTAATGTTGTTCCATCAAATGCTGGTATTACTCTGCCTGATAGATAAGCTGTTGTTATTGTTCCGTCTCCATTATCTTTCCATTTATATTGTGCATTTATACTACTATTTGCTTTTAAACTTAAACCATCTGGCAAATAGTCTGTTATTTCGGTTACTATTCCATCCACATTGCCTTCATTATATACCCTTATTGTATATATTACAGAATCTCCTGTTTCTACTGTTAGTGGATCTTTTGGATGTATTTTTTCTGCTGTTGTTATACTATTATCTTTTAAATCTTCTAATGTCTCATCACTTATTTGTGGTACTCTACTTATTTCAGGTGATACATTATTTATTGATACTATAAATTTTCTTAATGCCAAGTCAAATATTTCTGGCTTTGGTTCTTCATAAGTAACTGTAACACTATCTTCATAAGGGGTTTCTTCTCTTTCGACTAATGCTACTGGTTGCTCATTTGTTGGATCTTCTACTGCCCAGTATTCTATTTTTGTGTTGTAGTATACTCCACTTATTGTAAATGTTATTTGACTTATATCTGTATCTGTAGATACTACTATATAAAATTCTTGTCCTACTGTATCATTTAAACTATTAAATCTTCTTCCACTTGCATTTTGCAATGTTGGATTTATTTCAGTTCCATCTTCTAATGTAAATTTCCCTTCTAAAGTTGCTTCTGTATCACTTACTTTATCTATTCTAAATGGTCCTATTATGTAGTTGTTTCCATCAATTCTTACTGTTGCATTAAGGTCTGCTAATTGGTATGGTTGGCTTGCTGGTGCTACTTCATAATTTCCTGCCTCTGCCTCTGCTGTATCTATTAAATATCTGTATAATGCTATTGCTTCGTCTGCTCTATACCAGCCATCTACTGCTCCTGCTCCTATTTCACTACTTAGTGGTGCTAGTGGATCTGCTTGCCCTTTTACTGTGTTTATGTACAATTCAAATGTTTTGCTTGCTCCTCCTAGATCGTAGGAATCTCCTTCATTTGTAAAATGCCATATTGCTATTTGTTGTACTACCTCTATATCGTCATCTGTTAAATAGCCCCAATCATTTAATAAACCATACTCATCTTGGTCATAGTCATACGATGCTTCTAATAACTGTTGTTTATATGCCCTGGCTTGTGCTATTTCTTCTGACGTTGCATTTTCACTTGCTGGAACATATATGTGTTCTAGGAGCCATAATAGTGCTTTATATTCTGTACTATTTGGATTAGGTAATGCGTCTATGTATGGGCTTGGAATACTATCTGGATCTTTCATATCAAAATACTGCGTATAGTGTTTTATCTCTTCTGTATAGTTTTCTGAACCAAATCCAGGTCCACCCTTTATACAGTATATTGTGCTGTTATAATTTATAGTAGAACCACTACTATTGCTTGCCTCAACTATTTTCCATATATTCTTATTCTGACCTGCTCTATATCCAAATCCTGACTTTCTAAGCATTTCTATTCCCAAGTATTTACTTCCTGTTGCTGCATTAGCCACATTAAAAATGCTTGCCATTATGATTGTTAATAGAATTACTGACATCATTACTGCTAGTCTTCTTAGCTTCATAAATATTACCATCCTTTTCTACCCTTTAATATATTATATATTTTACTTAGATTTTTTTCTTTAGTCAATACAATAATTTTCCTATTTTTCCTCGTTTTTCATGTATAATTTATATATGCTTACGGAGGATAGATTTTAATTTTTTTGTCACTACATTACAATTATATTACATTTTTGTAACATTTTCAATGGTTTTTATTACTTTATGTCAATTTTTTTAGGGAAATAGCGCTTTGGCACTATATTTTATTTATACTTTAAATTAATTGTAAATTTTTACTATGTTCGCTGGTTTTTTATTTTGAAATATTGTAATATGTTAGCAACCTTTTCATTGACAGAAAGGCAATCCTTACTCAAGGATGGAAAGTGGGTTACATACTATGTCATCATACGACTTAATCTTACGATTAATTGAAATATTACTTGCTGAAAAAGACAAGAACTACCAATTAAGAGAGGAAAAGATGAGTGACAAAGACTAGGTTGCATACATAGTCGAAAGTGGGAACAAATTGCAGTTTGTTTCTGCTTTTTATTGTTATAGACAATAAAGTCAGATTAGTCTCTTATTTTAGCATAAAAAAAGTATGTGTAATTGCAGTTACACACACCAGTTACATATATGTCTCATACGACCTATGACACATTTGCTTAAGCTAAATATATAATAACATCTTTTTTTTGTATTTGTCAAACATTATATCCTTTTGTAATAACCGTCTAAACTTATTCAAATTGGAGGCGACACCCGGATTCGAACCGGGGATCAGAGTTTTGCAGACTCGTGCCTTACCACTTGGCTATATCGCCGTAAACTAATGTAGTATTAAGCTTCATAATATAATATATGAACTAAAAAAATAAATATTACTAATTATAATAAAAATGGAGCGAAAGACGGGACTCGAACCCGCGACATCAACCTTGGCAAGGTTTAGCTCCACAGTTTATATGTACTTTGATAAGTTCATATTGCATTAACTCATACCACTTAAATATACTAGAAAATCAACAAAAAGTCAAGTTTTTATTGTTATATTAACGAATTTTTAAAAAATAAAAAAAAATAAATTTTTTAGAACTGTTTTAGAACTGTTTTAGAATTTAACTAAAAATAGTTTTAGAACTTTTAGAACTAGATAAACTATCTAATATGTATAATATGTATTGCTAGAAAGGAAGAAAAAAATGATAAAATTTCTAATAGGTTTTATTTTAGGGGCTAGTGTTAGCCTCTTTTTCTATGCACTAATTATATGTAGTGCAAAATCAGATAAAAAAATAGAGAGAAAGGAGGAAAAAATTGAATGAAGATAGTAAAATTAATTACTATGCAATTATACCCGCAACTATAAGATACTCAAAAGAATTAAAAGCAGCAGAAAAACTACTATATGGAGAGATAACAGCTTTATCAAATATAAAAGGTTATTGTTATGCTCAAAATAGATATTTTGCACAACTATATGGGGTTAGTATAGAAACCGTTAGTAGGTGGCTTTCACATTTACAAGAGTTAGGGTATATAAAAATAGAGATTATCAGAAATGATAAAAAGGAAGTCATTGAAAGAAATATTTACATTGTAGATACCCCCTATTGTCAAAAAAATCAATACCCCTATTGCTCAAATGGTCAATATCCTATTGATGAAAAAGTCAAAGAGAATAATATAAATAAAATAATAGAGGATTTATTTAATTTAATTATAAATAATAGCGATAAAATTTCAGAAGAATTTTACTCAATTTTAAATCGCTTGGAATTTATATATACAACAGATATTTTATCTATTATGCAAGATGATAAAGTGCAAATGCTAAAAGAAATAATATACACATTATATTCGTTATACAATAGCCAGTTTAAAACTTTACTTTTAAAAGCTGATAGACAGGAACTAATAAATTTGTATCTTATTTCTAAAGAACATTGTGTTGGTAATTTCTTTAATTATTACAAAAGAGCGATAATAAAAGAATACGCTAAAAACATTACAAGGAGGCCATAAACTATGTTAGAAGATTATATGAACAATTTTGAAAATATAGTAACAACAATTTTATTTATCGCTTTTATAGTAGTGATTATGCTATTAATAGCAAGTTTAATCATATCGTTACTTTTATTAATTTTAGGATGTATAATAAAATCACAGACATTAAAATCAAAATTTTTAAAGACAGTACCAATTCTAACAATCGGTATTATTTTTGTACTGTGTATGCCTGCAATTTTTGTACATTTTAAAGAACTAATGTAAAAGAAGTGTGTCCTATACAAAAACAAGCCCTATCAATTTGTATAGGAGATGATTACATGGAAAATGAAGAACAGGAAAAAAATAAATTTATTCGCCATTTGGCAATATCAAATTCAATTGTAGTAGCAATGATAGCATTTACAAATAAAGTTATGGCTTCAAACTCAACAGGAATAGGAACAGCTGAAGTAGAGGCAGCAACAAATAATATACAGAGAGTTATAACAAGTATAGCAATGCCACTAGGTCGGGGTTTTAATCTTTGCTAGTATAGTAATTGCAGCAATAAAAATGATAGCAAATGCTAATAACCCTCAAAAAAGAGCTGAATCGATAGGAAGTTTGGCATGGATATGTGGAGGTGGAATAATCTTAGGACTTTCGCTTATTATTGCTGGAATAATAATAAACATAGCAACGAACAACACACGGAAGTTTGCTAAGTTAGAGGAGGTCTGCTATGAGAGTTTTTAAGATACCTTTTAATACAAAACGAGAAGAAAAAATATTTCGGAGGATATTTAAGTTTAAGACAAGTAGTGTATTTAATGCTAGCAGCCTCTAGTTTATCTGTTATTGCTTTACACATACCAATAGCTGTAAAGGTCATAATAATAAGCATTATAACTATATTCTTTTTGCTATGTGCATTTTTAAAAATAAAAGAACAGAACTTTGATAAGCTATTCATAAATTGCATTAAATACCTGGCGAGGAACAAAAAATATGTCTTTGAGAGGTGTTGCAAATGGTAATAATGATAATTTTTTTAGCCTTAAGTGTTTTAGCAATTTTACTTACCTTCCTATATTTAAAGAAAAGTAAAAACAAGGTAAAACAAGTGAGTAAAGCTACAGACAGAAACATTCAAAATAGTAGTGGTAAGAAAAATACCAAACAACTAAAAGATATTTTAGGTCTAAAAATATATAATTCTATGATAAATATGGAAAATAGATATTCGTGCATTTTAAGAATTGGAAGTATTGACTATAATATGATGTCAGAGGAAGAACAAGAGACAATAGAAAATATACTAATGCAAACATCACTTTCTTTTGACGGTTTTGTTCAATTTCTAACAACAACAGAAAACATTGATACAAACGAAATTATATCTGATATTAAAAAAACAAGAGCAATTAATAGGCAGATTAGAAATTGTAAAGAAAATTTAATAAACTTTCTAAACAATATGATGCAGAATATGGACACAGCTATTAACAGAAACTATATTATTTTATCGTATGACGGACTATATGAAGACGCAATAAAGGAACTAAACAGAAGAATTGCAAATGTAAAAACAAGTCTTTCAAGAGCTAAAATACAATGTGAATTACTAAATGATGAAGATATCTACAATTTACTCTATAAGGAACTAAATAAAAACTCAAATATAATAAAAATGGACTTTGAAAAGGAGGATTTGTATGTTGATAAAAAAGAAAAAAGCAAAAGAAGAAAATAACATTTTTGAAAATATTTCTGCTATTGAAGATAGAATATTGCCAGATGTATTAGAAGAAAAATCTGATTACTTGTATTTAGGATATAACAAATATTCACGCACTTTTGTTATAACAATATATCCAGAGCAAACTTTGCTACGGTTGGCTAGAGGAACTTGTGTATTTAGGAGATGTAACAATATCAATAAAAGTAGAGACTTCTTCAAATGCAAGTGTTATAAACCAATTAACAAAAAAATTAGTACAGTCGCAAGCAGAGTATGCAAACTATATGAGGCAAGGAAATATTGCACATACTCCTGTGTTGGAAAAAGAAATAGCAGATTTAGAAGGTTTAAGAACTTTAATACAAACTAATCAAGATAAATTATTTTTCGTAACAGTATTTATTTCTCTTACTTGTGAGAGTTTGGAGAAACTAAATGAAAAGTCCAAAATACTTGAATCTGAAATGAATAAGAAAACTGCAATGGTAAGAACTTTAGTATTTAAACAAGTAGACGGATTAAAGCAAATGCTACCGATTGGCAAAGTTGCACTTGCAGGTTTTGAGAGAAATATGGTCTCTGGCGGAGTTGCAACACTAATGCCAATTACAAACCCTAATGTATCACACAATAAAGGAGTGTATTTAGGTAGAAACTATTATACAAATGCACCGATATATTTAAACACATTTTGTCGGACCACCAGCATTACCTAATCCTCACATATTTATATGTCGGTACAAGTCGGTGCTGGGAAAAGTGTTTCTTTAAAACTTATGGCAGAAAGAAATATAGTTACCTATGGTTGTTCCGCATTTTTTATAGATGTTGAGGGCGAATATGCTAAACTAGTACAAAAATTAGGTGGAAAAACTATCAAAATAAGGCAGGGTGAATCTACAGGAATAAATCCGTTTGAATTAGAAAAGGACTATAAAGGAAATAAAGAATTTTTAAATATTATGGATAAAGTGGCAGATATAAGAGCATTACTTTCAACGATAGCAAGGAACTATATGGGAAGAACTTTAAATGGTACAGAGATAACAGAAATTGAAATCGTGGTAAATCAACTATATGCAGAGCGTGGAATTAATGATGATATAAGCTCAATTTATGAAAGAAATAAAGGGAAATTGAATAATGACAAGTATGTTGTTGGAAAAGTAAAGAAGAAAATGCCGACACTCTCTGATTTTCAAAGGAAATTAGATGAGCGTGGTAAATGTAAGGAATTAGCAGAAATACTAATTCCTTTTCTAAAGGGCAATTCACTTGGAATATTCGACTGTGAGAGTACAATATTCTCAAATGAGGATATTATAAGTTTTGATATGAGCGAGATTAAAGATGAATTTACTAAACTTTATTCTTCTTTTGTAATACTTACTTGGGTATGGCAAAAATTTATACTAAAAAACAGAGAGAAAAAGAAACTGATAGTCTGTGATGAGGCTTGGCTATTTTTAAAATATAAAGAATCTGCTGACTTCTTGGCTACTGTTGCTCGTAGAGGTAGAAAGTATAACACACCACTTCTAATTGGTAGTCAATTTATTGATGAATTTATAAATTGTGAAGAACGGTAGAACAATTATCAATATTTGCTCTACTAAATTCTTATTTAGGCAAAGTACAGGAAATGTAGAGAATATAAGAAAATTTTTCAGTTTATCTGAAGGTGCAAAAGAAATTTTGACAATGGCTTCGCCAGGAGAGTGTATCTTTTCATTAAACAATTCAGTTACAGCAATGAAATTTGAAATAGCAGATTATGAAAAGGATTTTGTTTTCACATAATATGAACATAAAAAACATTTAAAGGGGTGATGCCTATAGGATAAATAAAATAGAGTGTGCCATATTTGTCCTATCTTTTAAGAATAGGAGAAATTAAGTGAATAAGATTTTAAAAAGTTTTGTAGTTATAATAACAATACTTTTTTTGCTTGTTTCTATATGTCCTACTTCATTGGCAGAAACTGATTTTGCAGAACAAATTGATAGCGAAGAAGGCTCAATGTTTGAAAAGATTATTGCTGGAATGCTTGGCGGAATTGCACAAGCAATATTTGACCTATGCACTTCTGAAACAATGGGTATTGGATTTAAAGATTATGACGAACTAATTTTTAACAAAGGAGTTGATGCCAATTCTGTTGCACCATTTACAGATGAATTATGGTCAAAGACAATGACCTGGTACAAAATATTTGCAAGTGTTGCAGGTATTTTAATACTCATTGCAGTTATAATGCTATCGTACAAGATGATGATGGCAGGCAATAGTACAGCCAAGAAAACAGAAGCAAAAGACAATTTAATGAGACTTTTGCTACGGTGGCTTAGCAATAGCTCTAGCACCACTTTTTGTTAAGTTCTTACTGTTTGTAAATAACTCATTAGTAAGCTTGTTAGTAGTCAATGCAAATTCTTCACTAGATGGATTACTTGGCGAAAGCATGATGACATCAATAAGAACAGGAAATGCAATAACAACAGCCATTGTAATTGCTATGTTCATATATTTATTTATAAAACTAAATATACAATTTATTGTAAGACAGTTCGTACTAATAATATTTACAGTCTTTACTCCTATAGCACTTAGTATATGGATAGTAAATAGAAATGCAACGGCCATAAGTATTTGGGCAGGACAGATAATAACAAATGTATTTATGCAGTTTATTTACTGCTTTTTATTTTTAATGTACCTAACTTTTTTGCCAAGTGGAGGTGGCTGGGCTGTAAGTTTAATATGGGCAATGATGATATTACCTTTAGCATCAACAATACAAAACTCATTACAGGATCTTACAAGCAGAATCTGTGGAATCGACACAAATGCACAAGCAACACAAGCATTTGCAATGGGTGGAGTTGCTGGAGGAGCTATAGGTTATGGAATAAGTGCAATTAAAGAGCAATTTAAAACTCCTGGAGGAGATAGTAATTCTACAGCTTCTAACATGCAAGGTCAGAACAATAATGGACAGCAACAAAGTTTTGTAAGTAGGGTAAAAAATTTTGTAAATCCTCAAATGAACTTAACACCAGAGAAAGACTACAATGGTAATACAAACCCTATAAGAGATGTAATACCAAACGAAAAAGCACAAAGTAGTACAAATGCCAAAACAGAAAAAATAAATAAAAGTACAGGAAAAGGAAGTAAAGTAGCTTCTGCTCTAAAAGCAGGTGCTAAAGGAACTGCAAAGGCAACTGGTGCTTATCTTTCTTTAGGCAGGAGAATGGTTGAAGGAGATACAAATGTAAATTTTAAAAACAAAGCAAATGAGCCTAAAAAGCAAATGCAACATACCGAATACATCAACAACATAAGAGAAAGCCAACCTAAAGTGGGTGATGAAAATGAGTATAAAGAATAAAGCAAAAAAAGCAATTGGGAAAAAAGTAAAAAAAATACTAATGATGGTTTTAAAGCCACTTCTCCCCTATGTCGCAATAGTTTTGATAGTACTCTTATTGATATCTTGGCTAATGGATGGTTTGTTTGCAAGTTCTGCACAAGCAGATGATAGCGAATTATCAGAAGTACAACTTGATGTAAAAACAATGTGTATAGAAAAAGCAGAATACTTAAATACATGTGATATCTATGTGGATAAAGAGAAGAAAAATGAGCTTTTAGATGTAAATAATTTAGAAAATACAAAAATGATAGAATGGTCTCATTTATCTACACTTATGACACTTGAGAACTTAAACAACAAAAAAGAAATTGGTCAGAGTTTACTTAATGAAATTGGAGAGAATTTCAAATCCACTTTTAGGTATGAAAAAGATACTATTAAAACAGAAGAAAAGCAAACTAAAGGAGATAAAGTAACTTGGAAAGAAAAGAAAGATGAAGCACAAACACAATACATTTTAGTAGAGAGTGATACTATTATTGGTCATTATACCTATGAATATGAAACAGTAACAGAAGTTTCTGATGACGGTAACACTAGAGTAACAAAGAAAAAATATAAAACAGAGAATTTGCAAGGTGAACAATACGAAAGATTAAAAGATTACTTAAAAACGAGTATGAATTTAGAAACTGATGATATTGATATGTGCGTAGACTTAGTTATTCAATCATCAAGTGGATATTATGATGACACGATTAATAATGCGTATAACATTTTAATTGGCAATGATATGTTTACTTGGCCAATACCAGGATATACAAATGTAACATCAGAGTATGGATATAGAGTTCATCCTATTTCTGGAGAATACAAACTACATAGTGGAGTTGATGTTGGTGCACCAGTAGGAACGAGCTTTGTGGCAATGGCAGACGGAATAGTTACAAAAGCCTCATATAATGGTGGTTATGGAAATTGCGTAATAATAGACCACGGAAATGGTGTTACTACCCTATATGCACACGGAACAAATTTACTTGTAAAAACAAATGATAGAGTAACTAAGGGACAGCCAGTACTGACTGTGCGGAAGTACTGGGAATTCTACAGGACCACATGCACATTTTGAAGTTATGATAAATGGTGCAACGGTGGATCCAATGCAATATTTTGAAAGGAGTGATTGAAATTGATTTTAATATTTACAGATAACGAACAACTAAATAAAGATATAAATAAGAAAATAAAAGATAGTCGAATAGTTTACTATGCAGACTACATTTTAGAAGAAAAGGAAGCAGATACTTTGATAGTGTCCGTTCAAAATAACAAATATAATTTTAAAGACTTTATGTTTAAGGTAAGAAACAAAAATATAAGAGTGATTTTACTGTTAGAAAATGCAGAGCAAAAGCAACTAAGAGACGCATTGCTACTAGGAATTTATGACATTATATTCGACCCATTTACATTAGAGGATATATGCAAAAAAATAGATACACCTTCCGCGTTCTCTGATGTTTCAAAATATATAAAAGACATAATGGAACTAGAAAATATCTAGTTTTTTATTTTTGTTAGAAAGGAGGATTTTAAAAATTTAAAGGAAAGGAGGACTTAATCTTGAAAGAAAGTACAAAGAAAGTCTTAAAAACAACAATAATTACTTGTAGTATTCTAATCATAATTGAACTAACTATCTTTGGAATATTTAAGTATATTGAATATAGGAAGATACAAGATAATATTAACTCTGTGTATGACATTTATAACGATAGTAACAGAAATGAAATAATAACAGATTTCAATAATACAGTTGGAACACCTGTAGAAACAGATGAAGACCTGTACTTAAATGCGGTAGGAGTATTAGAAATACCAGCAATTGACTTTAAAGATATTGTTGTAGAAGGAACAGACCAAGTAGCTTTAGCAAAAGGAATTGGACTTTTTGAACATAGCAATATTTTAGAAGGAAATGTATGCCTTGCAGGACATAATACATACAGATTTTTGGCTAATCTAAAAAATGTTCAAGAAGGAGATATTATCAAATATTCCTCTGCGTTAGGAAATAAAGAATACAAAATAACAACAATAAAACAGATACAAGAAACTGATTGGTCTATGCTTCAAGATACAGAAGATAACAGAATTACAATAATTACTTGTGTTAGAAATAGACCAGAACTAAGACTTTGTGTACAAGCAATTGAAAATATTTAAAAATTTTTTGAGCTTGAACATTCCCTTTTTTTAAAAAAAATGCTATTCTAAAAGTAAGAGGTGATGTTCAAATGAATAAGAAAAAAATTTTAATAGCAGTTATTGTACTATTAGTAGTTATAATTATTTGCTGTTTAATAAAAATTGTTTTTAATAATACTCATATAGAAATAGCATCAATAAATACATTGGCAGATAATGATAATGACAGAAATATTAATACTATTGCAATGACAACAAACGAGATTATAGAAAACGAAACAAATGATGTAGAAAATGAAACAATAGAAGAAAACGATGCAGATACAAAAGAATCAAATGCTACAGAAAAAACCGACAATAAAACTACTACAAGTCAAAAAAATTCGAGCAGTAGTACAAACAAAACTAATAGCAAAAATAATAATGATAATGTAAATACAAGTACAAGCAATAAAAATGATAGTAGTAGTTCAAGCACGAAAGAAGATCAAAAAAAGCAAGAAAGTAAACCAACTAATACAGAAAAGACAGAAGATACAAAAGAAAATACAAATACAAAAACTGAGGAAAAAGAAGAAACAAACACAGAAAACGAGAAACTTGCCAATACTTTCTTTTCGGAGTATAACAAGCAAAAAACACAAGAAGCAGTAAACTACATAAATGAGCAAATGAAAAAAGACGAAATGTACGAAGAATTAGGAGGATATGCAGTTGCTTGCACAACAAAACCAACTAATTATTGGATATCGTATAGTTCTAATTCTAAATTAAATGGTGTAGCTCTAGCAGGTTGTAAAGTAAGTGTATATGTAGAAAACTATTATAGATACAACAGCAGAGGTACAGACTATTACTTATATGATACAAAAATTTACTTGTATCAAGAAGTTATTTAAAAAATAAAATTTTAAAGAGGCCTATAGGGCTTCTTTTTTTAGGAGGTAAAAAATATGATTAAAAAAATAAGCAAAAAAGCAATACCAATACTAATGGTATTTTTTTTATTACTAAATGCAACAGTACCAGTATTTGCAGCTATTGATATTGGAGATACTTCGCATCTTTATGGAGAGAAAGAATTGCCAGGACTTTTGGAAATAAAAGCAGACGGTAGTTTAAAATTAGTAGTTAAAGTATATTATCGTGATCCAGATACAAACAAAAAGCTATATGCTTTCTGTGTAGAACCAGACAAACCGGGTGTCGGTAGTGGTGCTACTGATTTTGGAGGTTATGATTCCTATGTTAAAGAAAAATTACAAAGTGATGTACTATGGAGATGCTTATATTATGGATATATTGGTGTCAACTGGAAAAATACATCGGTCGAATGTGATGACGATTGGTATTTTGTTACCAAAACAGTAGTACATTGCCTAGTTAATGGAAAGAGTCCAAAAGAAACATATAAAGTTCCAACATGGATAACAAATTCAGACAAAAAGGCTGGATTAACATTAGAAGATACACAAAGGAGAGGTAAAAAGGTATTAGATGAAGCAGAAAAATTATACAATAAATGCTTAAGTTCAAACGAAAAATATGAAGAAGCAAAAGTTACATTAGCAAAAAGTGGAAATACTTATACTGAAGGAAATTATGAAGTACAAAATTTCAAAATAAGTTCAAACAAAGATTTAGGAAGCTATGATGTAACACTTTCAAGATTTCCAAGTGGAACTACTTATGAGAAAAACGGAAGTATACTAAAGGTAAAAATACCAAAAACAAACATAACAGGAGACATAAGCGGGTTAGTTTATCTAACAAATGTCGAGGTAGAAACATGTGGTGCGTTCTATGCAGAGGCATATAATAGCGAATTTCAAGACTATATTATAGCAGCCGACCCTTATGAAATAACAAGTGCTAGAACTACATACGAATTAGATACAGCTAAATCAATTGTAAAAGTAGAAAAAACAGATGAAGATACTAACAAACCTATAGAGGGAGTTACATTCCAATTAAAAACAGAAAGTGGAACAGTTGTGCAAAATGCTACAACTAACTCAAACGGAATTGCAACATTCTCTAATTTAAGACCAGGTCAATACATACTTGTAGAGACTGCAACAAATGATGACTATATTTTAGACACAACAGAAAATAAAGTTACTGTAGGATATGATACAACAGTTACAAAAGAATTAACCAATAAACACAAAGAAGGAAACTTAAAAGTATATAAAGTAGATGCCGACAACAACGAAATAAGACTTGGAAATGTACAATTTGATTTATATAGTGTAGAACTAGATAAGATAGTTGGTACTTATACAACTAATGTTGATGGAGAAATTTATATTGAAAATCTACGCACAGGAGAATATAAGCTAATTGAAAAGAACACAGGAAAATGGTACAACCTAGCTGAAGATACTGAGGTAGAAGTTGTATGGGACACAGACACAGATGCAATAGTTGAAAACGAACTAAAGAAAGGCCAAGTAAAAGTAATAAAAGTTGACGAAGAAAACAATGAAATTAAATTACAAGGTGTTGAGTTTGAGGTGATAAATGAAGATGGAAATGTGCTAGAGAGAATAGTAACAGATGAAAATGGAGAGGCTTTAACTCAGAGATATCCAGTAAGAGACTTTAAATCATTAACATTAAGAGAAGTAAAAACATTAGATAACTATGTATTAAATGATAAACCAATAACAGTAGAACTAACAGCAAATGAAACAACTAATGTAACTATAGAAAACGAAAGAATAAAGGGACAAGTAGAAATAACAAAAGTGGATTCAAAGGATAATACAAAAGTATTAGAAGGTGCAGAATTTGGACTATATGATGAAAATGATAACCTTATAGAAACACTTGTAACAGATGAAAACGGAAAAGCTATTAGTCAAGAGCTTTATAAAGGAAAATATTATCTAAAAGAATTAGATACAGGATCAGTTTATTATCTACTTAATGAAAATACTTATGAATTTGAAATAGTAAACGATGGAGAAACAGTACCTGTAACAATAGATAATGAGCCTGTAGATATTACTGTAGATGTTGACAAAACAGGAACAGTTGAAATTAAGCCAGGAGAAGAAGTAAATTATACATTTAGCAATGTCGCAAATAATTCAAATGTATATTTAGAAAACTTTAAATGGTATGACTATATACCAACAGATTATATAAGACTACAAAAAATGACTACTGGTACATGGAATCAAGATTTAGTTTATGATGTTTACTACAAGACTAATAAATCAGAAGATTATATATTATTTAAAGAAGATTTAAGTACACAAGAAAACTACGATTTAGACTTTACAAAAGTAAAATTAGCAGATGACGAATATATTACAGAAACAATGTTTGATTTCGGCAAAGTAGAAACAGGATTTAGAGAAAGTACAAATCCAACAATGAACTGCAAATCATTAGATACATTAAAAGATAATGACACATTTACCAACCATACAAAAACAGTTGGTGTATATCATGGTGTAACTGCTGAAGCAAATAGTGACTGGACTACAGTTGTACATATACCAGAAGAACCAAAAAGTCCTACACTTCCAAGAACAGGAAGATAAAATAAGTTAGTAATTCCTATAATTTGCCCTTCAAAAATTAAAATTATAGGAGGAATTGATTATGGAAATTAAAATTACAGAAGTAAGAATTTTTAAAATTAAACAAAGAGGTGCACTAGTAGGTTATGCAAATATCGTATTAAACGATAGTTTTATTATCAGAGGAATAAGGATAATAGAAAGTCAAAGAGGAGGAAGGTTTGTAGCAATGCCTTCAAGAAGACTAAAAGGAGAACAAAGAGCATATAGAGATTTATGCCACCCATTAAATCAAGAAGTAAGAGATTTAATAACAAAAGAAATATTTGATGCTTACGATAAACAAGAAGATGAAGAATAGTTTTTAGTCCTTTTTTGCCCTTTAATATTATATAGAAAGGACTATTTTATGATTATATCAGATAAATTATATACTGAATTATCGAATTTAGAAAACGAAATACATACAGTTAGACAAAATAAAGCTGTAAATGACTTACAAATTGAAGGCTTTTTGAAAAATTTAGAAAAAAGAAGATACAATATATTAAATGAAATTAGATTATACAACAAAACAGTAGAATATAGTACAGAAAGAATAAAGAATATTAGTGATGAATATAAGGCAACGGTAAATGACAATGTGTTAAAAATACATATTCCAGAGCCTATGCCATCTTATAAAAACCTAAAAACGCACGCGTTCAAAAATATTTTAGTAAATCTTATTGAGGTAACAAAACCATATAGCAATATGTTTAAAGACAAAGTGTTTGTATTTATAAATATATATGACAATATAAAAAATTGGGATGTTGACAACAAATTTATAAAGCCAATTTTTGATTCCTTAATTGCAAACAACATTATTGAAGATGATAATATAGAAAAAATGTTTTACTGTGTGCAAGGAGAATTTTCAGAAAAACAACATACAGAAGTGTATGTTACAACACAAAAGAACACCATAAACTTACTAGAAAGTCTATTAGCTCAAAATGTCCTTTTTCCAGAGTTTTAAAAGTCCAAAAAAAGGACATTTTTTGTACGCAAAGAAATCAGCAATACCAATGCTTATAAATATGTGAAAGAACAAAATAAACTAAATAGGATAGGTGTGTGTGAGCGTTAGCTCTCACATTCCTAGCCACGAACTATTAGGCGAAAGAATAAGAGGAAAGGTGGTGAGAAATATTAAAGGGATATTTCCGAAGAATGAAAATGAAATAGAACTTGTAAAATTTATCAACAGATTTCAGTACTTGTCTATAAAAGATACAGAGTATTTCTTTAGTGATACATACTATCCAAAAAGAATAAGAAATCTAATTCAAAAAAATATTATACGAAAGTATAATAAATATCTTGTGCTAGCAGAAAATGGCCAATATTTTATGAAAGCATTAGGACAAAAAATATCTCCACTTAGATATGACAAAAAATATACAGACAGACTAAAGTTCATTAGTCATTTAGCAGCAATATATAACAAAGATGAATACATAGAGTTTACACCATCACTAGAAATGAAAGATAAAAATAAATTTACGGAAACAGCTAGAAAATTTATTGGAGTTTTAAAGATATTTGGTACGAGTTATTTAATATACCATATTTCAAAAGAACATACGCAAAAATATATTAACTCAATTATGTATGATTTACAGAAAGAAACTAGACATAAGAATATTTTAATTCTAATTGATAATATAAAAAGGCTAGAAATAAGAAATTTTGTATTTGGTTTTAATTCACTCATAATCTGTGAAGATACAGATGAACAATTACAAAAACTAAAATATATACAACAAATTAATTGGCCTAAAATAGTACAAGAACAGTATAAAGATGTACATATCGCAGAATATAATTTTTGTGACTACACAAACAATAAAGATAAATACATTGCAACATTTTATATGATAGATACGGAGAAAATAAATAGAATCAATGTGTTTTTAGAGAATAATAAGAATAAACAAGTAGATATTATTTGCGAGGAAAGTATAATACGAAATCTAGGACAGGAACTCCCACTTGCAAACTATAAAGTTATTAATTTATCTGATTACATAGATAAGATAAGAATTTATGATTAAAAAGATTATATTTTATGCTTCAATAGTTGTACTAATCATTGTAAATATTTTAATAGATATAAATATAAATAATTATATAGAAATTTTAAATAAATGCTTTAATAGAGAAATTGTACTAACTAATTTTTATTATGCCCTAATTTGTCTCATAATTGCCATTATAAGCGTTTTATTTATAATAGCAATAAAGTTTATTGTCTTCTATAAAAAAGAAGCGATAAAGGGCATAAGAGAAGAATCAGAAGACGGTACATATCGGTACAGCAGACTGGCTAAGTGATGAAGAAATTGATAAGATACTTGGAAAGAATGATGTGCCTGGAATAATACTGGGTAAAAAGAATGGAGATATAATAAAACTTCCATTTAGCAGTCATCTTAATAAAAATATCGCAGTTTTTGGTAGTAGTGGTAGTATGAAAACAATACGGTTTTTTAATTACAAATTTGTTAGAATTATTACAGTATAAGAAATCAATAATTGTAACAGACGCAAAAGGAGAAATCTACAGAAAGACTAACACAATATTTAGAGAAAGTGGATATGTTGTAAAAGTATTTAATTTAAAAGATATGGAACATTCAGATAGATGGAATCCATTACGGTGAAAATGAAGATGTAACTGATATTCAAACAAGTTCAAATGTAATAATAACAGGAACTCAAAAGAAAAAGGGAAAGGATGACTTCTGGCCAAGAGCAGAGGAAAATCTTTTGAAGGCATTTGAATTTTACTTCTTAGAGAACAAACTAGAACAGAATACATTAACAGATATATATAAGATTATAGCAGCCGGAGATGTAGGAAGATTAGACAATATGTTTCGAAGCTTACCACCAGATAGCCCAGCTCGTATGTCATATAATATCTATGCGAGTGGATCAGATACTATCAAAGCATCGGTATTAACGGGCTTAGGTACTAGACTACAAGCATTTCAAAATAAAGAATTACAAGAACTAACTAATGCTACAGATATTGACCTAATACTACCAGGTAAAAGACCTTGTATATACTATGTAATAAGTAGTGATGTAGATTCAAGTAAAGATTTCCTAGTTTCTTTGTTCTTTACTTTTCTGTTTATAAAATTAATCAAATATGCAGATTCACAAGAGAACGGAAAATGTGAAAATGAAGTATATTTCTTCTTAGACGAATTCGCTAATATTCGGAGAAATACCAGATTTCAACAGAAAAATCAGTACAGTCAGAAGTCGTGGAATTGCACTAATACCAATAGTTCAAAACAAACGGTCAATTAGATAATAGATACCCAAATGGGTTATCAGACGAGATATTAGGTAATACAGATTTAAAATTAGATATGGGAATAACAGATAGTCTAACAGCCAATTATTTTTGTGAACTATTACGGTGTAAGGACTGTGTCAACGGAATCTATTAGAAAAGAGGCAGGAATAGAAGGCAATTTAGATTTTGGACAAAAAAGTATATCTACATTAGAACGAAACCTATTAAATCCAGACGAGTTATTAAGAATGTCTAGTTTACTACTAATTGTAATAATAAGAGGAGAAAAGGCACTTATACTAGAGAAAATGATATATACAGAACACAAACTTGCAAATAAATTAAGAGATGTATCTGTAAATAGTTACAAACCTAACTGGAATACAATAAAAGAAGAAAAAGTAAATCCTAAAAAAGAAAGTGAAATTATTAAAGAAAAGGAAAGCGAAGAATTTGAAGAAATTACATTTGATAATTTTTAGAAAAAAATTTTTGCTTCAACATTGTTATATATTCCCTATTATGGTATAATAAACAAGGAAAGTAAAAGAATGGAAGTGATACTGTGGTACTAACATATAACTATAGTGATTTACAAAATATAAAAGAAAAAATAAAAAAAGATAGTTTAAAAGAGCAAGATAAATATTTTTTCATTAAGTCTTATCAAGAAACTTTAAACTATATATATAAGCAAAATTTAGCAAAAAATAAGACTAAAGAAGATTTAGAAAATAACTTGCAAGATTTAATAGAAAGTTTACTAGATGGAAAACTACAACAATATAAAGAATTAGAAAAAAAGTATAAATCTAAATATGCAACAACAAAAGATTATTTAATAAGCCCAGATGATATAGGTTTGCACTTCGATAATATATAAAAATAATTTAAAGGAGATGACACTATGGACTACATACAAGAATTAGAAAACATTAAAGCACAAATACTAGAGACAAGAGGCGATAAAGCAAAAGCACCACAATATAAGCTATTGCTATATCATAAAGTATTACAAGACTTTGCAGAAAAAGAATTTGCACATTTTTGCTCAGAAGTTTTAGGAGAAAAATATGTAGAAGAAACAACAACTCCAATAGAAGTAGATCATACTTTATTGCTAGCAGCACAAGGAATTATAGATGATAAAACTACTTTTGGAGAAATCGAAGAACTTGAATCAAAGCGAAATACACGAGAAACAATAGTAACAACATCTTTAGATGAAGATGAAATTACAAAACTATATAAAAAGCTTTTTGGAACTAATCCACCAATAGCTGAAACTGTAAAGATGTATATAACCAGAGAAAAAGATTATGAAATTAATGACGAAGAATAATTAACAAAAAAGTAATAATAAAAAATTGCATTTACCTAAAAATGGGTAAATGCTTTTTTTAGGTGGTGAAAAATGGAAGATATAGATATAAAAGAGATAATAAGAAGTAAAGAAGAAAAGCGAATATTAACACGGTACTATAACAGGGATTGAAGACGAATATTATAAACTAAAAGGAAAATACATTCCTTGTGCTATTTTATGGTATGGAAGTGTGAAAATTTTAGTGCCAATTACTCATTTAATAGAAGATAAGCAAAATAAATCTGTAATAAGAGGAATGCTAGGCGCTGAAATAGATTTCATCATATTAGAATATGACAAAGTGGCTAATATAGCAATAGCAAGTAGAATAGACGCAATGAAATTACGCTCACAAATAGAACTACCAAAACTGAAGATAAATAACACAGTTAGAGTTCGTATTGTGGGTGTGGGAATAAAACATATAGTAGTAGATTTATATGGAAAAGAAGTTGTGATAAAGGCAGATAAACTAAGACACACATTTATAGTAAATTGTAAAGACTTATACAAAGTGGGAAATTATCTAAAAGTAAGAATCAAAAAAATAGATATAGAAAATAATACATTTGAACTATCAGCCAAAGAATTTGAAGAAAATCCATTTAAAAATATACGAAAATATATAACTGTAGGTGGAGAATATACAGGTACAGTAATAGCATTCCCAAAAAATAACTCTGGGGTGCTGGTGCAATTGGATAATACAGAAGTAACCGTTCTTACAAGAGTTCCTGCAAGATTTAATAGTTTTCCACATTATATGAGTAAAGTGTTAATAAAGGTAACGGAAATTAAGGAAGATAAGAAATTTATATATGGCTATTTAGTAAGAATTATTTAGGAGGTTTTACCTATGATAGATAATAAAAAAGTAAAAATAATAAACTTTATAGAAGATTTTGGTTGTTGTAGCTTAAAACAATTACAGATATTATTTAATAGACCGAATGATAATTTTAAAAGCATCTTACAAGGAAATTTTGTGAATAAAAAAGGAGATATTTTTGTTCATAAAAAAGCTACTATTGATATGAAAATGATATACGCCTTGGATGTACTATGTAGGTATAAGAAAAGACTAAAACACTATCATAAAGGTTATGATCCAACATATATTACATTTCTTACAACTGATAATATGCTATACAATATAATTGTTACAGATAAAACAAACGAACAAGGTGTGTTAAAATTACTACGAATAAACTCTCCAACTATTCCAGAAGCAGATAAATTTATCCTTTTGTTTGAAGATGAATTATGTTTTAATGAAATAAATTGTAATACACCATATATCTATTGCATCTATCCAGAACTAAAAATAGTACAGAAAAAGAAGTGAAATGATTGATTTATCGATACTTTTGTGATATATTATATAAAAATAAATGAGTTCATATTATTTATTTTTTATTTACTAATTAAAGCAGGTCTTAAACCTGCTTTTAATAATATATTGAAGAATTAATTTAATAGTATGAGAATTGAAATAAGCTAAAATCAATGAATAGCTTATTTCAAAAATATTATTCATTTCTAGCATTTTCAATATTCTTAAAACTTTTTATAAGTTTTTCAGCTACACTAAAAAACTCCTCTTGTGTTTTAGCATCAAGCTTCTTTATTTCCTTAAACATATCTTTATACTTAATCTCTAATTGTTTATCCATTTCGAAATCATCCATTAATAAATAATCGTAAGAAGTATCTAGTTCTTTTACTAATTTTCTCAATAAACTTAAAGAAGGTAGTTTGTTTTTTCTTTCAATATTTGAGATATAACTTGCAACGCTACCTACTTTTTCAGCAAGTTCTTCTTGAGTTAAATTTCTTCTATTTCTAACTTCTAGTATTCTATCTCCAATTTTATTATCCATAATATTACCCCATTTACTAAAAACTATAAATATGATAATATTTTGGTCAAATTTTGGAAATAATTACACAAGAACAAAAATATTGCTCACAGTAATATTAAAAATAAAAAATAAAAGCTAATTTTCTCTACAATATGTTTCTCTTAAGCACTTAGCTTGTTCTCTAGTTAATCTATTACTACTAACTGCTAATCCTAATAAAGATTCAATATTGTTCCACTTCATAGATTTACATTCTCCTTTTGCAGTTAGTTCTACATACTCAATTAATTCTTCAAAAATGTAATACGGAATATTAAAATCTGGATTTACTGCATTTTCTTGTTCCATAAAAGCCTCCTCAAAAAATATATTACCACTAATATGTAAAAAAGACAATACTTATAAGCAAAAAAGTTGCGTATAATCCCCTCGTAAATTTATAAATTTTGTTATAGTATAAATAGTTTAAAATAAATGGAGAGAGGAAAATGTATTTATCAGATGCAATGCGTATTAGGATAGAAAATTTAATTGAAGAGAATAAAACTAATGCAAATAAACTAGCACTAGATTCAGGTATAAATCGTTCCAATATCAATAGATTTTTAAGAAAACAAAATAAATCTATTACTATTGAAAGCATTGCACTAATTTGCCAAGCATTAGATATAACTTTAAAAGACTTTTTTGATGATAAAGTGTTTGAAAATGTAGATGTAAATGACTAAATTTAAGACAAATTATAAGAGGTTTTATTTCTCTTATTTTTTTATTTTACAATACTATAGTTTAATATCTTTTGAATAAAAAACTATAAATAAAAGGGGATTGAACAAGAAGCATCCTAATTTATAGTTAAATTGTTTGTTGATTAAGACAAAAATTCAACAATTGTGATTTTTTTATTTTCCAGTTTATTTTTAAATTTGCAATGTTTTATCATAAGTAGTATAATAAATTTAGTTTTATATAAACAAGAGAAAAAGGGGGGTTTTTATGAGTACAAAAAAAATAGTTTTAATTATTGTTCTTATTGTACTTGCTTTATTAGTAGGAATTGTTATATGGAGGTATAATGTTTTAAGTGATTTAAGTGAAAAATATGAGCAAAGCACAAAAAGTTCAAATATTTATTATCATTCAGAGAGCAATAATTCAATAATTGATTATTGGCGAAAAGATAATATAGTAAAAACTGTATTAACTCAAACTTCATCAAATGCTCAAATAATTCAATGGACAAATGCAGAAACAAATGAAAATATTACAGTTTATCCAACTAATAAAACATATTCAGAAAATAACAGTATGATAATGTTTTCAACACTTCCAACAAGTCAATTTGTAGGTAAAGACGCACCAATATTTTTAATATCAATTTTGCCAACAGTTTTTATATCTTCAAAAGAATATAATGGTCAACAATGTTATTGTATAAGTAGTGGTGGAGTAAAAGAATATATTAGTAAAGAAAATGGATTAATGGTTTATACTGAATCTTCATCATTAGGTAATGCTGTTAGAACTTATGAATTTGGCATTGTAACAGATGAGGATATAGAAAGGCCAGATACTACAGGATATACATATCAACAATAATTTGAATATAAAAAGGAACTAAAATCTAGTTCCTTTTATTTTATTCAATATCGTGTCTTGCAAATATCTTTGCTGGAGTATCTCCTACAACACTATATAAAGGTATTAAACCAACAAATAAATTAAACAAATAAACAATTATAATGCTTAAACCTACAATATTCCAGTTCATAATAAATGTTTTACCTATATCAATACTGTTAATTAGAGTATTCAATATGTAACTCATAAGCATTATTCCAGGTAAACTTGTTAGTGTTGTTATAGCAAATATTTCTCCTATAAACATTTTATATATATCCGATTTTTTTACACCTATTGCTCTCAATATGCCTATTTCTTTTATTCTTGATAAGAATGAAGATCGTATCATTAAGAATATTTCTATTAAAGATATAGATAGTACAATTACTGCAAATATAATATTACTAATTACTTCATCTTCTCTTTCCTTAATATAAGATTGTTTATCCTTTTCGTATGTATCTACAATATCTAAACCATACTTATTTTTAAAGGTATCTAAAACTTTTTCTTTATTTTGAGTATAAATCATAAAACTATTATTGTTATTAATAACATTATATTTAATGGTGTTCCCATTAACAAAATAATTTTGTTTATCTGTTTTACTTTTATAGTATCCAACAACTTTTAGTTTTTTACCATTTACTCTAGCATCTATTGTTTCATTAAGTTCCATCTCATCTTCATTTATGATATTTACAATAACTTCATAATCATTTTTAGGCCATTTTCCTTCTTCCAATGTTATATCATCTAAATATAAACTATAATCCATAATTTTTTCAGTTATTTGTTCCTCTTGATTATTATTAAATATATTCGTACTATAATTATTACTTTGTGTATTGTGAAGTATATTAATGAAATTATCTTTATTCATATATATAGATGGACTTTTTTTATCTGTTATGCCTACTATAGTAAAATCTTCTACATTATCTATAGATAATTTCTTTCCCAATAAATCTTCTGTGTCCTTTATTCCTAAATCAATCAGTACTGTATTATCTGCACTTGAATATCCGTTGCTATATCCTATGGTATCAATTTTATCAATTACCATTTTATCAATTACAACTTCATTATCATTTTCTGGCATTTTTCCACATAAAAGGTCTTCTGGTATAATTGCATTTATGCCTGTTAATGATCCATCTATCATTAAATAAGCATCTGCTGTTTGGTAATATTCTTCAAATTTCATTTTAAATGTTATAAGACTATCTCCTGGAAGTATATACTCGACACCATCTTGTTTTTCATATTTTAAGTAATCTTCAACATCTATTTTTCCAGATTCTACTTGTAAATAATTTGGGTTTTTGGTTATAAAATCTTCATCTTTTATTTGTTGTGTTCCAAATATATTGCTTATCGAATATACCACAAACATTGCTGATAGAAAATATCCTATAAGTAATATTTTTTTCATTATAGTATAGGTAGAAATCTTTTTAAATCCATTTATTATTGATTTTAATAATCCATTTATTGAACTATATCTTAATTTTTTCTTTTTGGATATAATCTCATCTAAATTATAATTATATTTTTCATAAATACTTTTATCAATTTTTTTATAATGGTCATTTATCAACTCAATCGGAGAATCTTCATCAACAACTTCCACTTTTTTATTATTAGACTCAATATAAATATTTCCATTTTTGGCAACAAGTTTAACATCTATATTTTCATTTTCTTCTGTAAATACTTCTATTTTACAATTCTCTTTATTTATATTTTCAATATTTTTTAAATCTTTTAAATATATTTTATTATCTAATCTATACTCTAAAGAATCATTTATTTTATTTTCATAATCGTTTATAATTTTACCATCTTGTATTTCTATTATTCTCGAAGCATAAAATTTTGCAAGTTCAACTTCATGTGTTACAAGTATAACTAGCTTGTCTTTGGATATTGCTTTTATTATGTTCATTATTTCCAATGAATTTTTACTATCTAAATTTCCTGTTGGTTCATCTGCAATTATGATATTAGGACTTTTTACAATGGCTCGTGCTATAGCAACTCTTTGTCTTTCTCCACCAGATAACATTTTGGCTGGTCTATTTCTATACCTATACATATCTACACTTTCAAGCACATAATTTACCCTTTTGGATATTTCCTTTTTATCCTTAATTCCTATCAATTTTAGTGAAATTGCCACATTGTCAAAAACTGTATAATTTTCTATCAACTTGTAATCTTGAAAAATATATCCTATATTTAGGGTTCTTATTTTATCTATCTTGTGTGTTGGAGTCATTTTAGTTATCTTATGACCATTTATATATATTTTTCCTTTATTAGCTTTATCTAATCCACCTATAACATTTAATAATGTTGTTTTTCCACTTCCAGACGCACCTAATAATGCAACAATACCAGGTTTATCAAATTCTAGTGTAGTATTGTTAATAATATGTATTTGATTTCTTTTTCTCTTATTAAAATATTTATTTAATTTTTCGATTTTTAACATATACTACACCTCCTCATTATAAGTATTGATAGCAGTATCTTTAAATAGATTTTTAGATACTTTTCTTGAAATCAATATTGATATTAATAGAAGTATAATATATATTAAGACATATTCTTTAATTCCTAAATATTTTATAAGCATTGGTAAATAAGTAAATTTAATTATATTATTTTTTATTATACTAAATAATATTAACGATACTATATAGGCTATACTTGAATTTACAAACAATTCTATAGTCAAAATTTGTTTTACATCTCGATATGTAGAGCCAAGCATTCTTAATGTTGTATAGTATATATTTCTTGATTTTAATATAATTCTAATTATAAAATATGATACAAAAAATAATACTATAACTAAAATTACTGTTACAATAGTTTTTATTAGTTTTACTATTTGTTGATTTGATGAAATATCATCTTTTTTATAATCAGTTATCTTTTTAGCATCCATTCCTAAATTTTCTAACTCTTGTACTGTTTCATCTATATTTTCTGTGTTTTTTACATATACACTTGACTGATATGATGGTTTGTTAAATAATGATTCATATTCTTCTTTATTTACAAATATAGCTTGTCTATATTTATCAAATGACTCATAGCCAGTAAGTCTATTAAAAGAATTTTTAGAAAAAGTATCTTCTATCTCTAAATCTAATTCGTCTGTATAGTATATGTTTTGAACTTCTATTATAATGTTCATACCGCTAACACTACGTTCTTCTACTTGGTAATTCCAATCATCACTAACTATTGCTTGTCCTTTCTCTACTTTATCACTTGGAACAATTGTCCTATAAGAATCATATTGGTTATTAAAGAAAGTTCTTAATTTACTATTCATTTTATTGACATATACTCTCAATTTTTCTAGTTGTTCTGATGACATATATATTTTTCCAGTATAGTCTTTATCGTTATCATTATATTTAATTCCTACAATTTTTAATTGCTCTATTATATTATCACCACTTATACCTTCAATTAAAAAGTTTTTATTTAATACTTCATCTAAATTTTCTTCTATGTAATAATTTTTTCTACTTGTTTGTAAGACTATTTCATTATCACTTTCAGGAATTCTGCCCACATCGACTTTTTCTTTAAAATTTGATATATCGTTCATTCCTACTGAAAAAGTAACATATTCGCTTATAGAATTTCTGTTTAAATTTATTTTTGTGTCAAGAAATATATCGTTCTCTACTATATAATCTACATTTTCAATTTTTTTTATATTATTATAGTCTTTTGCCCCAAATGCTGTTTTATCTGCTTTTTTTATTATTATTCTATTTTCAGATAAATCATTGAAAAATCTGTTAGTCGGAATTACAACACTTTCTTCTTCTGTCATCTTAAAGCTCGCATATTCTAGTGATAAGGCTAATGTTATAAACAGGAATACTGAAAATAATAGAAAGAATTTTGATTTAATATTAAATGTGTTTCTTAACCCTAGCCTAAATTTATTAAATAATGTCATTTTATTATATTTGTTAACTTTTATCGCTATATCATTATTTACTTCTTTAAGTTTTCTATCTTCTATAATTCTTCCATCATTCATTGTTATTATTCTTGTTGCATATTCTTCTACTTGCTCGATATTATGTGTTACTATTATAACTAATTTATTTTTTGCTACTTCTTTTAGAATTTTTATGATGTCTTTTGCCGATTCTGTATCTAAATTTCCTGTTGGTTCATCTGCAACTATTATTGGTGTTTCTTTTACCATTGCTCTAGCTATGGCTACTCTTTGCTTTTGCCCTCCAGATAATTTTGATACTTTAGTATTTTTAAATTTTGATAAACCTACTTGCTTAATTATGTCTAAAACTTTTTTCTTGATTTGTCTTTTTTTATAACCATTTAATAATAAAGCTAGTTCTACATTTTGATATACTGTATAACTATTAACTAAATTAAAATTTTGAAATATATTTGCAATATATTTTCTTCTGTAATCTTCAAAATCTTTTTCTGTATAATGGCTTGTTTCTTTGCCATTTATATACATTTCTCCTTCTTCATAACTATCTAGTCCTGATATTACATTTAATAATGTACTTTTCCCACTTCCAGATTCTCCAGTTATTGCAATAAATTCTCCCATTTTTAATTCCAAGTTTATTTTGGTAATTCCCGATGCTATTATTCCCTTATTGTAATAAAATTTAGATACATTTTTTAATTTCAACATTTAATTTTTCCCCTTTTTCAGTACAAGTATTTTCTTTAAGTATATAACAAATAAAAGTGTTTTTCATTATATTTTAAATATTTTATGAAAAAAGTGTTTTGTATAAATCTTTGGCATTTTGTATTGCATCTTCTTTTGACATTTCGCTATGATTATAAGGATATATTCTACTATTTCCTTTTTTTAAATATATTTGCCAACTAGGATAAAATTTTACTCCACAAAAATCTACAAATTCATTAATTATACTTACATTTTTGTCTATATCTTCATAATTATTTATTACTAAATGAGTATCATAATCAAGTATTCCATCTGTAATATTTTCTTCTACTATAAAATACTCTTTATTTGGACTATCCCATTTATTGAAATAATATTTATGAACTCTATCTAAAAAGTCTTCTGTCAAGTTACCAAAATTTTTAATAGCTGTAAATTTTATTTCATTATTTTCTTCTAATTCAAATTTATATATTCCATTTTCTCTTTCATCAACATTTTTTGATATGACTTTTATTTTAACATTATACATTTTTTCTATCGTATCTATAACTGAAACATTAGTCCTTTCTTTAAAATTAGAGAGATTAACATATACATTTAATAATACTAAGAAAATAGCTATTGTAAATATAATGATAGCAAAAATTTTTAATGTTTTTCCTGTTATATTTAAACATTTGACAACTTTATCTATTTTTTTTCTTTGTTTTTTAGTATCAAGATTATTATATTTATTATATTCGATTCCAAATTTTTCTTTTTGACTTTCTATTCTGTTTTCATTCCATCTTTCTAATTCTTCCCAATCTTCTTTATTATACATATTTTATTCTCTTTCCATTCGCTAGAGAATCTGTACATAATGAACAAATCTTAATTATCAGTCATTATTCAACTTTCTCCTCTAAACATTTAATATATAGATTACTATATATTAAATATTTTATCAGTTTTTTTATTTTTTGTCGAATATTTTTGCAATATATGGAAATATTTTGCAAAATATGGAAATATTTTATTTACTTTTTAAAAATCTTATGATATAATATTTTACAAGCTTATTCGTAAGAATGATTTGCGAATGCAATCATTCGATAAGCGAAAAAAATAGTGGGAAATGCTAATTGTCAAACAACGGAGGTAATTACTATGAAAAGACTTTTTGGTATTCTCTTAACCTTTGCGTTGACTCTTACCTGCTTTGGTGGTACAACTGCTTTTGCAGCAGAAGTCAACCCTAATTCGGAAGTGGCAACCATTTCCGAATCGGCAAATGCCGAAATCTCGCCCAGAGGCACTTTGAGTGGTTATGGGTCTGTTTGGCATAATGCTGGCTCAAGTTGCGATGGCACTTTCTATGTTGATGTTACAGGGTCTTCCTGGTTGACTGCACAAGTAACTTTCAACATTGAGAATTTCGGTCCCGACGATGCTGTTGCTGTATGGCTTTATAGGCCGGATGGTTCGTTCGCATGGTCAACTCTCGACAACACTAGTACCAGTATGATTACTATGGCCAATAAAGACAACTGGCACAACATCACGTTTTTTGGTGGTCAGACTGGCAGATACATTGTCCAATATTCTATCGTCAACTTTGCTGGTCAAGAACCTGGGTCAGGACGTATTAACTGTTGGATTTATTGATTACATTCAATAACAAACAGTAATGCTCACAAGTAAGTAACTAATTAATGTATTTTCCACTATTTCCGCAGATTTTGTTATTCAAGTCTGCGGTTTTTTTCTTTTCACATTAATATTTTTTTATCTTTACAATTCTATGAATAATATATAATTATAAAACTAATTATATATTACTATAAAATAAGTCTACCCTATATAAAATAAGGTAGACTATAAATACAATTCTTTTTACACAAATTAAGCAACTCTATCTAATCTGTATAAGGTTAAAAAGTCATCTTTTAAAACATCTTTATAATCTCTAACATACTTTACTTCTAAATTATAGCCAAGTGGTATTAAATCTCTAAATACTCTATTTATAATATAGTCTAAATTTTGATTATCTACAGAGCGGACTGTAAATATAATATTGTGTATATTGGTATTATCCATTGCCTTTAAAATTTGATAAGAATTACTAATACTAGAAAAGGCAATTATTGGTACATTTAATATAGCTTTAATAAGATTACCTAATAGCAAATCATCTGTTAATACAACAGTTTTGGTATTAGCAGTTATATTACTTTTACTAATCCAATTTTTGGTTGCTGTACCATTTATTTTACCATTACTAGAAAACCACATATCTGTTACACCATTATATTCCTTATCTAAGTGTATTGATAGTGCTTGTATTCTGTTCTGCTCATCAAATAATGGAATAAAGAAACCACGAGGACCAGAAAAAGTCCAGCACCAGTCTTCTTCTTGAAAAAAACCAGGAATGCCTGCTAAATCATACTTTCTTTTTAAACTGTTTGATATTAGCCTTCTTTTTATTTTTTTCTTAGGAATAGAACGATACATTTGCTCGTTTATTGTGCTATTTAAAAAGCCGATTCTTCGCAAATAACTTTTGTGATGACCTTCTAAATTTAACATATTTAAAAAGTCCCTATAAACCATATCTCTTGTTTCAATGTTGGCTAATTCATTGATAGGACTAATTGTTATATTGGACCTTTCTATTGAAAAGCATTCTCTATTTAATAGTTCTCTATATGCTTTTTTATTATCAATATTTCTCACTTTTGCATATAGACCAATACTAAATCCACCTTCACCGCATCTGCTACAACAATATTTATTATTTTGTAGATTTAAACTTAATGTAGCTACCTTAGAAAGTTTATTATATCCGACAAAACGGACATATTGCCTTTATTTCTGGTCCGCTATTATCAGTTATTTCTAAAGATAACTGGTAAGCTACATTTAAAATATTTATGTGCCTTTGTACTTGTATAAAGTCTAATTTATCCATAGTATCAATTCCTTTCTTTTTATATATTGTAAATATTACTCTTTACTTTCCTTTTCTTTTCGTAATCCTGCTAATCCAACACCTACTAAAAAGCAGTTTAATATATGCTTTTTTTCTTCTATATTTAGTTCTTTAGTCATTCTCATTATTGCTAATAATAATTCAGTCCATGCTTTGCACTTTTCTCGATTAATATTACTTTTCATCATTTTACCTACCTTTCTTTAAATATGGCAATAAAACCATAATGTCTTTTACAATTTTTTTCTTGTTTTTGATATATTCTTCTATTACATCTGCTTGTGAATTAACCGTATTTCTACCTCTGAACATATCTGAAAAAGAATCAAAAGAACTTGCATATTCTACAAGTTCTTTGTGTTCATTTAAATATATGTACCATAGATATTTATAAAAAGGTGTTAGAAACTTTATTGGTAATTTAATATTGTTAATAATCATATAATCTGGTTTCTCGCCTTTTTTTACAGCTTGTCCGTTATATTTTCTCTTTGCTCTTTGATAATGATGTTCTATAGTGTCATATATGCCATTATATGTAACTTTAGCATATAGTGCAGAGAATCTTTTATCACCTTTTGAAGAACACTCTAAGTTCAATATAATCACCTCTTTAAATTCTAATTTCACACATATTTTTTGTAGCATATATATTTAATAAATATTTTTGCCTTTTACGATAATTAACTTTAGCAGAGCAATATCTGCATAAAATTTTATCATGAACAGCTGGCCTCTTACCACAAGTAGTACAAATGCCTTGTTCTTTTAATCTACGATATCTATTCTTGGAATTTATACGGTGTTTTTCTAGTAATTCCTCCCTATGTTTCTGAGCATAAATTGCTGCTCTCTCTCTTTCTTTCATCATGCAATTAAGACATAAGGTATGGTCTTTTTCAGCATCTTCTTGACCACATTTCACACATATATGGTGCTCTTTATAATATTCATAATTTGCTCTACACATAATTTCTTCTCCTCTCATATTTTAAATATTGACTGTATATGATTTATTTGCTTTTCAAACTCATCTTTTGAAATAACCTCAACATTATCATTATTGCGTAAATATTCTTCTATATCGCTTTCGGTATATAATTTGGTATTCAGATAGTGTCTATATTTAATAGTGCGATAGCTTATAATAGTAACAATAGATAATCCTCCATCATTAACCCATACTCCAAAATAAGTAGGTAAATTGTCAAAAGGATTTCTTCCTTTTAGAAATACATTTTTTGTATCTTCAATTGCTATCTTGCATTTTTCCCTTAAAAATTTGTTCTTTTCATATTTAATAGTAATCATTATTATTTTCTCCTTTCAATTAGCATATTTTATTATCTTAATAAAACTATTGACTTATACATAGAATCCATTTGTTTTCTACTTTTTTAAAATTAGAGTTGTTGTTTAATGTTTGTCTTATTTTTTCTCTAACATATTTGTTATTTTGAGCTTTTTTAGACTTGATTAAAATGTTATAGATTTCATCAACTGTAGCCTTATTCTTTAAAAATTGAATAGTAGCTTGTACTAAATCTCGCCAAGTAATGTTAGTAGCATTTATTATGTTTTCTTGACTAGTTACAGTAACTTTCATATTGAATACCCATATCTTATTTTTCTTAAATATAAGTAAATGCTCGTGTTTTATTGGTATAAAGTTATTATTGCTATATACTTTGTTATCTGACATACAATTATATTGAATTTTAATGATATGACTTTCTAAATCTCCATACCAGTTCATATCTTTTATAATACTGTAATAAGTGCCTTGTTTTCTTACATCTCCTATAAGCGTTGCGTGTCTGCCACCAACAATTAGAGAATGATATATTTTTTCATTCACTATATTTAGCTTTTTTATAAATTCTTCATAAGGCATTTGATTAGATAAATCATTTTCGGAATAAGAGTTTCGCTCTTTTTCATAGGAAATAATATCCCAATAGGGAGGGTGGGAGAAGATAAAATCAGCTCCACTTGGAATTTCGTCAGTTAAAGCATCCCACCCATTATTTAAGTCTAAATGTAAACTATTAGATAAATTGAGCTCATTTGCCACATCTTTTCCAGTACCACCACCACTAAAAACTTCAATAAATCTTTTAGGTTTGGTGTTACCTGGATAAAAATGTTTAATTAAATCTTTAATAATATTTCCAGAGCAGTTCCCTCTGTAAGAAGAATCGCCATAAGGTCCTCGATTAGGGTAACTAACTACACTTTGCATTTTGTTCTCCTTTCATTAAGCTGCAAGCTTTTCTTCTTGAACTTCAAATTCTTCAAGCTCTTTTATAAATTCACTTGCGCATTTTTTAATTTTTGTTCCTAAATCAACAAAAATATCAGCATTACCCTTTGCATATCTTGTAATATAATTAAAGCTACACATAGAGTTATCAAGTCCAAAAGAATCTGCTACTATGTAAGCAACAGATTCAACAAATGTTTCAGATAAATTTTTATCAGTCTTATAATCGAAATCATCATACAGCCCATGTGCTAATTCGTGAAGTAAGACGGCAGTTTTAGCGTCGACAGATAAAGAACTATCTAATGTTATTGCTTTATTTGAAGGACTATAGAAGCCTTTTAAGCCTCCATCTAATTTTCTTTCATGTATTGGAAACTTGCTAAACTGTTTTAATTTTTCATAGAAAGAAGCCATATCCTCACTAGCAAGAAACTTTGTTTCTAGTGGAATTGGCTCACCTACAGTCTGTGAAATATCATAAACATATACTTGCTTATATGCTGTGTAATTATATGTATGTTCTTCTTCAACTTCTTCACCATTAACAATTTTTTTGACTGTAGTTTTTCCTTGTGCTGGCATACCAGCAGTTATATGTATTGCTTTAGCATTAGGCATTAACTCTCGACCAAGTTCTTTCCATTTAGCTTTACCAGCAACCTTTGTGGCATCAGGAAATTGGCTATAAATCAAGACAATATTGTTAAAACTGTATTTAGTGAATTGTTTTTGAAATTTTAAGTATTTTTCATACTCACCATTTTCGATAATATTCTGTACATTTTTTACAACCTTTTCATATATTTCCTTTGCTCTTGTTCTTCTATTAATTTTAGATTTCATTTTCAAATTCCTCCTTTTATGCAGCCAGCCTTATTAAGTTATTAGTATGAACAGCTGGGTTTTTATATTTTTCTCTATAGTCTGCAAAAGTTCTATGACCTTTCCACTTTTCTATAAAGTCTAGTTGCTCTTTTGTAAAATTCCTGCTATGATGTGGCAATTCTTTTTGGGCAACACGATTATTTTTGTATTCAAGTGTAATAAACGATTTCGTAGGCTCTGATGACTCTCTTATAAGGTAAATTTCAGTATTTTTATTGATATAATCAGATAAGTAAGAAGCAACGCAATTACCCTGCTGTGTTCCTTCTTCTACTAAATCTTCAAAACTAGGAACAGGGAATATAATGTAATTATCGTCCTTATAAATATATTTTGATAATTCTAAAAATCTTGTATATACTTTAAATTGTGTAATATCATCACCCACAATTACCATTCTTTTAGATAACTTATCATGCCATGCAATTAATTGATATGGAAATAGCCTTTTCTTACTTTTAAGGCTAATACCTAAATCAGTTGCCATCTTTAGATAATCAGCATATATATGTATATTATTTACACCTTTTTTATATTGCAGAAACTTTTTTATAGGTACATATTTGGATATTTCCTTTAATACAGAAGAATAACCATAAAATTTTCTAACAATATCATAATCGTATAGAAGACCTTGCTTTTTCATAAAAATTAAATAATTGTAGTCAAAATAACGATACTTTTGTATTAGGTCGATATCTGGTTTTTGTAGTATTTTAAGTAGTATATACTCATTATAATCAATATCATTTTCTACCATAAAATTTAAGAAACTTTTAGATATACCGAATCGTTTAACAAAATCCCCTTTTTTATTGAACATTTGAGGACATTTTGATAAATTATATAACCCCATTTTCCATAACAATTCAAAACTTCTAAATGTTCCAAGTTGCATTGCTTGAAATTCCGTATAAGTTTTAAATTTGCGTGTAAATTCTTCTACAGGTGCATATTGTAAATAAGTGTTCTTAAATAATTTCTTTTTGTTATGAGGATATATAGGCATGTTATCTAATACTCTCTTTCCAGTATATTTATGCCAATTAGTTATTTTTCTGTAATGATAAACTTTTTGGTACCACATAAAGAAAGATACACAATTATTAATAATTATTCCAACATTGGGAATAAATCTTGCAAATTCTTGTAAATCATGTTTAAATGTTTTTGTTTTATAATCGTATCGAGATTCTATTTCAAAAACTCTTAAAACAACATTTCCGTCAACTTTACAATAAAATCCAACATCTTTATAAAAAAGTTCATTTTTGATATTATGGTTTCTTACTAGAAAAGAATTTCCACAAAAAGGGCACTTTTCTTTAGCATGCATTTTAACATCTTTATCAAAATACTTCTGACAATGAGTACAAAAAGCTTTTTTTCCATATTTTAAAATTAAGTTATGGTTTACTAAATTTTTGGTAACAAAAGAGTTCCAATGTTTTGGGGGCTTTTTAGTATCTGTTTTTTCCATTATTTTTTGCAATTTATCCTTTGTCATCATCTTCACCTCCAAACAATGATAGCTGTGAAGCTTCCTTTTTCTTTTCTATATTCTTTTTCGCATCTTCTAAAGAGACAACATTATCTTTAGTTTCTGTTTGTTCTGAAGATGTTTTTGTTTTAGTATTAGAATTTTGTTTCGTTTGTATTTTTAAGAAAGAATTAGGTAAGGAAAAGTACATTACTGCCCAGGATAAAACAACAGAATCTGAAACATAGGTCCAGCTACCTTGCTTATGTTTGCTAGATTTATCCTTTATGAAATTACGCATTTCTTTAAGGGACTTTTCTTTATTTAAGTAATGTTGTTCTAAATCTTTACGAGATAATAAATATTCGACAACTTGTGTTGTACCAATATCTTTTTCATTTTGAGCTTGCTTTTCTAATCTTTCAAAACCTGTCATAATCAACCGACTCCTTCCACTTGTGTATCTATATCAGCTAAATTTCTACCGTTTTTTTTTTCCTTCTTCAAAACAATAGCTGTCTGTTATGTATGAACTTCTATTGCGACGATAACCTTTAAAATTAAGATTATTCATATATGCTTTTACACTAGGATTTACAACAACCATAGATAGTTCTGAACTAGCTTTTTGCTCTTTAAACTTTTCATCTATCCCATTGATAAAGCCAAAGGCATATTCTCTTTTGTATTTATTTCTAATAGAATTATTTACTGCGTAAAGGTTATAATTCTCTTTGAAGAAAATTTTGAAGCTATTTAAAATGGCTTGCTTAGCATATAAATAAACTCTTTTAGATATTAAAATATCTTCTTTTGAGCCTACAATTATTAACTTTTTACCTCGATAATAAACATCACATCTAAAGTTTTTGACTATTACAACCATTAAACGCCTTTTCCATTTGTCATTATTCATTTCATTATCAGCAGTTTCTTCAATAACTTCTGTATCTTTACTTTCATTTTCATTTAAGAAGTCATCAATATCCTCTTGGTTAATGTGATATTTTGCCATTAACTTTTGAGCAGCTAATATAGCATTTTGTGCTTCGTTTTTATTGTTATTATTAGTTCCTAATCGTAATGCTTTTGATACTTTTTCTAATATTTGATTCATCTTTAAACCTCCACTCTTTTAAACCTTTTATATAAATCATCTTTTGACGATTCTATCATGTATTTTAGGTAATTTTGTTCACCGTATTTTTGTATTTTATTTGCTTTTTCCTTTTGAACTTCTTTTATAACTTCTTCTAATTCTGTATAGTCAAAAAAATATGAAATAAGGCCATCTCTATTGATAGCCTTACTTCCTTTATAATCTTTCATAACATTAAACCTGTAATGATACCTTTGTCTTCCTTGGTGATCTGCTATGCGAATACCACAAGCAACACCGAAAATCTAACTTTAGGTAAATTGAATTTGTTGTAACAGAATTATAACGATGAACGATAAAACCTAACTTTAATAGCTTTATTGCTAAAATTCTAGCGATTTCTTTTCCTGTCATTATGCTGCCTCTTTCTGTAGATATTTTTGTTTATCAATTTTTTCAGTAATTAATTTTAAATTAGATTCCATAAACATAACTCTGCTATGAGGAATGTTTACTTCTGATACTCTTGCAATTTTATCTACAATTTTATTTCCAGAGCTAGTTGGTGCGACTACTAAATCTCCAACTTTTAACGGTATTGCAGTCATATATGTATATGACATTCCACCAAAAGTTTTTGGATGATACTTGTCCTCATATTTTACATTTACTAAATTTGTTGTTTCCATAGATAAATCCTCCTTTAAATTTTTGTTAATTTAAATAAACATGATGTACACTTATTTCATAAAAGCTTTCTTTTTGAAAAAATTATGCTTCAGTATATTTTTTATATAATGTATCGTAATTTGGAATATTATTACTTACTTCATTATTACTTACCATTTTAAAGAACTCGTCTCTATCGAATACCTTAACATCATTAGGCTTAGTATCTGTTGTTTGTAACAATACTAATCTATCAATGATTTCTTCTCTTAGGATAGGATTTGCTTTATCTAAAAAACAGCCGAAAGTTGTAATGACAGGTCCACTAATACCAGGCATATAAAATGCCATATCTGCTGAATGTGCTGTTCTGTCTGATTCAAGCATAATAAAATCAGCTAAATCGCTTTTTTTAATGATATATTTATCGTTTAAACTGGTATGAACAAACAAAATTCCGTCTTCATCAAGAATTTTAATAAGTTCTTCTTTGCTATACTTTTTATAATTTGAAATACTCATAAAATATCTCCTTTCTAAAATGGAAGTTCATCATCTGAAACTAAGTCATCTTCTGTTTTTTCTTTTAAGTCATCACTAATAGTTTCAGGTGGATTACCATTTTCTATTTTATTGAAGCTATCTGCAAAATATATTTCTTCTGCAATTATTTCAGTAACATACCTTCTAACACCGTTTTTGTCCTCATAATTTCTGGTTTGAAGTCTACCACTAACGCATATTTGAATGCCTTTTTTTAAGAACCTTTCTGCAAAATCAGCAAGCTTTGAATATGCCACTATATTGAAAAAGTCTGCTTGTATTTCTTCACCTTCTTTTACGAATCTTCTGTTTACTGCTAAACTAAATGTAGCCACCTTTATATTGTTTGTTTGTGAATATCTAATTTCTGGGGCTTTTGTTAATCTTCCTAATAAAATTGTTTTATTCATATAAGTTACCTTCCTTTCAATTAATTCTTTTTTATTACTATAAATTTAAGTATTTCATCTGTAATTCTGTAGATTCTTTCTAATTCTGGAATACTACTAGCAGTTGCTTCAAAATCAAATAAATAAAAGTATCCCTTTTGATGTTTTTTTATTTCATATGCTAATGTTCTTACTCCGAAGCCCTTTTCTTCAATAATTTTTCCGTTTTCAGAGATGTAGTTTGCTATCTTTGCAATTACATCCTTTCTTGTTTGCTCACTAATTTCAGCATTAAGTATCATAACTGTTTCATAGTTGTTCATAATAAATCCTCCATTCTTTATATTAAATTTCTTTCTTGTATTAGTAATTCTTGACCGACATTTAAGTTATTATCTAAAGCAAATTGAACTCTCCAATATTTTTTTAGCTCGTTTTCAATATCTTTCATATTGTGCAATTCTTTAACTGTATGAAAGCCTTTTACATACACATATTCTTGAAATTTTTTAGATGCTAATTGAAGCAAATTATCTATACTATGGCTAATAGCAAGTATATTTGATTCACTAAAAGGCAATTTTACATTTTTGCTAATTAGCATATACACCTTTGAGCAAGATACATCAGCTTGCAAATGTTTTGGGCTAGGCAAACTATTAAAAGGTCTCTTTATTTTCCTTAAAATAGGTAGTGTACTTACTGCATGTTCATTGTTAATGATAAAATGAAAAATAACATTACTATTTGCTTTTAAAAGCTCTTTTATTTGCAATACTTTCTTTTCACTTGTTTCTATCTCAAATTTTAAGTAATAACCTTCTGTGTATTTTTTTACAGGGTATTCTAGTTTCTTTTTACCTAAAAAATAAGTCTTTTTAACATTACTTTTTTGTTCAAAAAGATTTACTATACCACCTTGCATATACTCTAATTTTTTCTCCTTAATGTTAGGGTTTAAAACAACCATTGCTAAATATTTCATATTAAAATCCTTCCTTTCCTCTTATGCAGCATTTTTAAAGATAAATGCTCTATTATGCTTTCTATTTTTATTTTTCATTTCTTTTTGTCTGTAATAGTATTCTTCTAAAAATTCTTCTTTATATTTTGCAATTTTCTTTTCGTGTTTTTCTAGCTTAAACATATTGTAGAACTTTCTTATGTCTCGCCTTTTCATTGTAGTTAATCTGTTCTTTTTAATAGAAACAACAATAAAAGTTCCAAACAATATACTTCCTTGATAAAGTCTGTTAAATTCATCGGTTTCTGCATTTTGGTTTGCAATAATTAAGTTGTTTTCATTTGCTTTTATTTTTAGTAAGTCCTTTCCTATAAATGCTTTTATAAATTTGCTAGTCGCAGGTATTTTAACCTTTTGTACCTCTTTTCCAGGCATAACTAATAAACATTTAATTTTCATATGTAAATCTTCCTTTCAATTTAAAATAAGAAAAAGACAGAACGAATCTGCCTTTTTCAATATTCATTTTGTTTATGCTACTTTTGGAATATTAGTAGCTTTAGTGTTTGTATGTATAGTCTTAAAGCCATTTACAACAGGTTTTATAACCGTACAATTATTACTGTTGTTATAATCTGTTATTTTTAAATTTGAGCCTTTTACAACCCTGGATATAATTAATTGCGAGTTACCTGCATACTCTTTTATAAAGTCAAAGTCTGCACAGCTTTCCATATCATCAATGAAAATAGGGAAGTTGGTTTTTGCAATTTTGTTAAACATATTAGCAAACTCTAAAGCAGTTGCAATAACTTCTGACTTAGATAAATTAGATAAAGAATTATTTTTATAAGTAATTATAAAGTCTTCTTTTATTTCTCCAGTTTTCTTAAATACAGAAGTAAACTTAATCTTTACATCTTTTAAGTATTCTTTTGCAAGGCTCATTTTTTCTTCAATGTATGTTGTATATAGCTTTTGTGCAACCTTTCTTGCATCTTTTAATTGCATAATATGTTTATTGTGAATACCAACTTGCTTACTGAAACTATCAATATCTTCTTTTGCATTTTCAATATTTTTCTGCTTAATACTAATTTCATTATTAAACTGTTCAACTTCTTTTTGTTCTTTTTCTAATTTTCTTATAGTATCTCTAACATTTGAAATTTGCTTACTATAGTCAATACTTGTATCTCCACCCAAAGAATAATAAGTAGCTTTTTCTACTGTGAGCTTATATTCTAAATCCTTTTTCTTAGTTTCTAGTGTGTTTCTTCTATTAAAAGCATTTGTTAGGTCTTTCTTCATATTTTGAATGGTTTTTGCTCGAGCTATATTTTGAATATGTTGCGCACAAGTAGGACAGATGCTGTCAGAACCATTCTTTATTGCTATAAATTTTCTTTTACCAGATTTCATATTTTTTTCTAGTTCTTCCATTTCTGTAGTTATATTTAAAATTTCATTTTCTAAATCCGTAACTTTTTTCTTTTGAGATTCTTTATCTATAATTTCCTTATTACTTGTTAATGAGTTCAATTCTTGCTGAGCAAAAGATAATTCCATATCTCCTTCAAATATTTTAGGTGTTGGAAGCTCTTGATTTACAATGTTTTGTGCATATTCAATTTTTCCGCTTAAGTTTGCAATTTGAGTCTCAGAATCTTTAATATTTTGGTTTAATTCTGCAAGAAATTCGGGTATATTGCCTGGTATTCCTTCCAACATCAACTGCTCATCTTTTTCTAGTTTATCATAAGCTATATCCATAAAAATGTTTAACATATGTGTGTTTATAAATTCTTCTTGTTCATCTTTAGATAACATATAGTAGTATTTTAGGTCTCTTAGAATTACATCCTTAAAGCTACTAAATAATTCCTTAGAAGATAGCTCGTCAAACTGCTTATGATTAATATCCTGTATTCTATATGCTTTATATATTTCCTTTAATTCATCTTCACTAAATTTATCATAAATCTGTCTCAAATGAATTGAAAAATGCCTTTTTAAAAGAATTTCTTGCTCCACTGTAGATAATTTATTAAAGATTTCTACAGGTTTTATATCATCTAAATAAGTATCTAATAATTCTTTTTGTTCTGCTGGTTTTTTCTCTAAAAAATATAGAGGATTTATGATAGATAGAAACAATTTTTTATCTTTATAGAAACTTACAAGTTCACTTTGTGTTATAGGCTTTCCATCAAGAACTAAAAAGTTATTTTTAGTATCAACTCGATTTTTACTACGAATTAATGTATGCTTAATGCCTTGATTATCAGTAAAGTGCATTTCTCCATAAGATACATCACACTTTCTATTTATTAAACAAGGCTTTTCATCTCCAGATAAATTCGTGCCTAGTATGATATTTATAATAGCGAATAGAATGTTACTTTTTCCAGAGCGATTTCTACCAGTAATATTAGTAATGTCATATAGATTCGTCTCGAACTTTCCTTCAAATTTTCGGAATCCAATTGTTTTTATATAATCAATTTTCATATCTTAACTCCTTTTCTTTTTCTTTGATTTCTTTTCATAAGGTCTTCGTAAATACTTAGGTAATATCCAGTCTTCTGTATTATTGTTAAATCTAACTAAATAATCACCATAGTATGAATCTCTTTCGAGAACAATGGCAGGCTCATCACGATAAAATTTACCAGTACTTTCACCATAGCCATATACCAAAACCTTAGAATGCCTTTTAAATTTTGTGTACATTATCTTTTCTCCTTTTTTTAATTTTTGCCATTGACAATAGCGATTATTTTTTGTATTATATATACCAATAAAACAAATAAAATTTGTGAATAGTAGTATAAGTCCCTTTCTTATGCTGCTATATTTTTTTCGTTGTTTTGAACGAATTTAATATCTGTTAATATTTTTTTCCCTTTAAACTCTTGTACTTCTGCTTCAAAAACAGAGCCAATTCCACACTCTAGGATAACATCAACAAGCTCTGGCTTCACAATAAAATTTACCTGTTTGTCAGTCATATCATAAAACTCTCCAATAAAATATTCTTTTAGTACTCCGTCTTTTTTGAATTGTTCCGTGTGGTGGTTTGTAAAGTAATAGCATTTATCTACATCAGGGTTTTCTTCAACTGCGATTTTTTCTATCTTTTTTGTAGTTTCCTTTTTAGACTTTTGCTTATTTTCTTTTGTAGTATCTTTTTTCTTTGATGTTTCTTTTGCTTGTTCTGTTACTTTTGATTCAGTCTGTTCTTTTGACTGTACTTTGTTTTGTGGTTTTGTTTGTTCTTTAGATTTTTCTTTTTCTGTATTTGGGACAGTATTATTCACATTTTGATTATTTGCTGTTGGTAAGGTTTGTGTGTGTTCAGTTTGTGCTGGAATTTGGTTATTAGAAACAAAATTAATATCTTCCATAATGTCAACAATAGTATTGTTAAAAGTCTTTCCGTCTTTAGAATTTTCTACTTTTTTTAAGAATAAAATATATTTGCCTTTTATGCTTTGACCTTGTTGTTTTCTTAGTTTGAAATAGTCATTAAGAGTATTGATTGCTTGTTTACTTGTAATTTTCATGAGCCATATTCTGTCTGTAGCAATTTTAGGAATTAAAAATTTAAACCAAGCAACTTTTTTACAGTCTGGATGGTCATCTTGTCTATACTCACATTCAGCACCTTCACATTTAATACTTTCCCAACCATTAGATGTTTTTTTGTAAGCTTCATTTGTTCCATATTTGCAATAACATACTTCTCCAGATTTATTTGCTCTTGAATATTTTATAGATAGAGGGAAATCATCAATAATTTCTATATCTATACTAGTTTTTTCTTTGTATAGCTCATTAAATCTTTGTAAATACACTTCCATATGCTCATCTAAAATTTTTGCAATAAAATATCCTAATTCTTTTGCTCTAAATTTACCATTACCTATTGGCACTTGCATACCGATGCTGAATTTTGCCTATTGCTGATAAATTTGCATATCTTGTTTGCTCTTGTTCCATATTTTTCCTCCTTCACTTAATTACTATGCTGCAACTAATTCTTCTAAAGGATAGTAGTTTTCTTGTACTTTAGTTGAATTAATTGAGTAAACTGGGTATATGTCGCTATTTTTAACATATATTCCTGTTTGATTTTTGATAACACCTAATTTCAGTAATTGTGGAACTAAAGTAGGTTTAAATTTGCAGTCTACTACAATTTCATCTGAATTTAATACTTTACTGTTTTGCTCTAGTGTAATATCAGCAAAGTGTGCAGTTTCATTTGTAGCAGGATCCGTTCCGAAATAAACTAAGTTGCAAATTTCCATTTTTGTACTTTGAACTATATATAAAACAATTCTTAAAAATAGTTTCATACAATTCAAAGCTAAATCCAAATCCATTTTCCATTACAATTAAATCTCCTTCCATTATTTCTGTGTAAAAAGATTTTCCTTTAAATCCTCCTTTCTTTTTTTTATTTAGGGCAAAAAAAGAGAAAGTATATGCCATTAAGGGGGTGATTAGCATTTATACTTTCTTTTATTTTAAACATAAAAAATAAGCTATCTATTTATTTATGTTTTAACCCTAGTTTATGCTACATATAAAATGTAGATGTGTTACTACTACTAACTGTAATTTAGTAGCTATGCTTCAGAACAAAGTTCTGAAGGTAGTTATAGCAAAAACTATAACATAATCTTAATACACACTTAAAGTATAGCTTGTTTGTATTTAAAATTCAATAATGAGTGTAAAAAAATAAATTATCTTAATATTACAGGGGTTGCAAGGAAAATTTATGTCCTAAAATTTAAAAATACATAAAAGTAAAAATAAAAAAATAAAAATTTTTTTAAATATAGGTGCAATTTTAATTGACATTTAAGGGATTTTCGGGTATGAAAATTTTTTAGCTTGAGCGTTCCAATTTTAAAGATTTTTCTATACAATTAATTTAAAGGGGGAATAAGATTTATTTTTGAATAAATTGATTTGCTCTGTATGTAATGTATAGGGCAAAAAATTAAAGTGTAAAAAATGTAACATAACTACACTTATGATACATTTTTTGAGAAAAAACATATAAAAACAATAAAAAAATGTAACATAAATGAGCAAAAGGCTATCAAAAAAATGTAACATAAATGAAAGGGTGGGGAAGATGATAGAAGAATTTATTGAATTTATGAAAAAAGATAATATTTCAGAAAATACATATATGAGTTATGCAAGTGATATAAAGTTATATATGCAATATTATGAAGATTCGTACGGTGAAGAAATGGAAAAACTTATTCATTCTGATATAGTTATGTATGTAAATTATTTAAAAAGAGAGGGGACATCAGCTAGTACAATGAATAGAAAAGTAGCAGCACTAAAAAAATACAATTTGTTTTTAATGGATAAAGGCATACAAAAGGATATTGTTATAGTAGATAAAGACTATATAAAAGTACAGAAATCTTTTATAAGTAAAAAAGTTCCAACTACGCAAGAAATGAACAAAATACAACATGCAGCTAATAAAGATGAAAAAAACTCTAAACGAGATTATTGCTTTCTTTCTATTATCATTTTTGGTGGACTAAGAGAAAGTGAAATAGTAACAATAAGATTAGTAGATGTAAAATTGCAAGAAAGATTTATAAATGTAATAGGTAAAGGAAATAAATTTAGACAAGTAGTAATCAATAATATGATGTATGAAGCTATAAAAGATTATTTAGAAATAAGGGAGAAAATGGACACAGATAACCCATACTTATTCGTAGGACAAAAGACTATGAAAAATAAAAAGCCACTTAATCGTAATTTTGCAAACAGGTTATTAGATGGTTATAAGGATTTATGCAAGTCTGTAAAATTACATCCACATGTAATTAGAGCATACTTTTGTACAAATGCTCTACATAATGCAGGTTATAGTATAGAACAGGTGGCAAACCAAGCACGGACATAGCAGTTTGAACACTACTAGAGGATATTTAGGAAACAATGATACAAACACGTTATTGGATTTAGCAAATAATTTGTAAAAATATACTAGTGATAATTGTAAAAAATAATAATTAACTTAAAATTACATTATATAATGGAGAAATAATAGAAATCCATTTTACTTTCTGAAACTTTGTAAATATTATTAAATTCTATATCTTTTTAAACTAAAATATTAACAAACAACTTGACTTTTATCAAAGAAGCATATATAATATGGATGTAAAATTTAATATGTACAAGAATGACTAGAAGATTTATTAACTAGAACTATATTATAAACTTTCTTGCTTTACACTACATTTAGATAATTATAAAGAAATAAAAGCTAAAATAATTATGTGAATGAAATGCATTTAAGTAAAGAAGATTTCTATTAGTTAAAAAGTTATGTTTCTAGCAATGATTTACATGATGTTTAGTAATTTTTTATATAGGATTTGTAGACAATGAACATAAATATTTTATGTGCTTAAATTGAAAGATTTAAAATTTCTACAGATTCTATATTTTTTTTAAAATTGGTAAAAATCCTTTTACTTATATAAGAGAACAACTTGAAAGTAGTTCTAAATAATACAATGATTTAAGTATGCTTAGCCAATATACTTAAATAAACGAAAGGAGGAGAGAAAGCGGCTTATTATTAAATTATAATTAGGGGGTATTTATGAGAAAAAGTATAACTTTATTATTATCAGTATTATTATTTATATTAATAATGAGTACTTATGTATCGGCTGATACAGCTGAAATTAGTTCTGATCCTGGTTTATATTGCCCTGCATCAGAAGAAGAAATTAACACAATCCAACTACCTATAGGAGAACCTATATACGAAAGCTTACAACCAACATCAACTTATGCTATTATATCCGTAAATATAACATCACCTTGTGATAAAACATTTAGGGATAAATTCCCAACTACTTATGCAGCTGTAGCAAATAGAGCCGTAGAAAGTGCAGATGATTATTTAGGTAGTCAATTTGGAATTGATTATGTGAGTGTGGCTCAACCACTTTGGAATTATAATGGGACAAGTAAAGATGCAGGAATAATTTTAAGTAATGCAATTAGTTCATATGGTCTTACATATAACGGTTCAAAAAAAGCAGACCTAATGGTGGCTTTTGCAAATATATCTGCTGATGGTAATGTTGTTGGTAGAGCAAATGCTATTGGAGGGCAATATGCTATAGTATTTCATACTAATGATGCCGGTAATGCATATAATGTTCAGCACGAAACAGGCCATTTATATAAATTAAGACACCATAATGATCCTAGTGCAGGAATGAGTTTCCCTAGTAATCCAGTTTGTATAATGAATCAAGGATTATCAAGTTCAAATTTTGGTCATTTATGTACACCACATTATAATCAATGGAAGAGTAATAAGAATTATCACTAAAACATAAAAAGGAGATATAATGAAGAAAACTTTATTTGTAATTATAATCGTAATACTTATAATTCTTATATTTTTGGCATTTGCTTTTAAATTTTTTATAACTGATAAGGAGACTATAGCAATAGTTAATAATGAAATTATAACAGAAAAAGATTTAAAGTTACTGGAGGAAGAATATCCTGAATTTGAAAGAAAAGAATTAATAATTGAATTAATAATCGAAAAATTAACTATAGAAAAAGCTGAAAAATTAGGAATAATAGTAACAGAACAACAAGTAGAAGAAAAATTAGAACAATTAAGCCAAATGGGAGATATAATAAACAATAAAATTATAGAAAAATATGGGAGTTTAAATAATTATGTTAAGCCGCTAAAGAATAGATTAATTTATGAAACGCTTAAAGAAAATGAAAAAGAAAACTTTAAAAGCTTTACTGATTTTAATAATAATTCTATAATTATTGACTCAGAGGAGTACATAAAACAACAAAATTATACTAATATTTCTGAGACAGATAAAAATGCAATTATTAATCAATTTAAAGACAATTACTATGATTCATTATTTAATGTATACTTCGAAATATGGAAATATAAATTAATTAATGATGCAAAAATTGAAATTTTTGAAGATATTTCAGGATCTATCGAAAGAGAAATTTATGATATTGAAGAAAGTGAAATACCGTACTTTTTTAAATCATATTTTAACAGTTCATTATTTGAACAATATGAAATTATTTCATTAAGAACAGCACAGATGAAAAATTACTATGATAGGTTTTTATATATTAAAATGAAAGATTCAAAAAGTAATAAAATAATAGAAATAGAATTAGATTTAAACAGAGAATATGAAGAAAATTTAAATAGTAATAATGAAATAATTAATATTAACGGGATAAATGGTATATTAGAAGAAAATGATAACTCTGTAAAAATCCATTTATTTGATACATATTTAAATGCTAATATTTATGTAACAACAGATAATTTAGAAAAAGATGAAATCATAAATTTTTTAAAAGATTTTATACGAGTAAGCTATAAAAAATAGGAAATAATATATAACTTAAAAAGAATATTAAACTTCTATAATACTATGCATTATCATATTTATCAGTAGATAAAAAAGCCCTACAGTAAAGTGAAGTGGGGCTTTTTTATAGCAACTAGTAGGCATTTATAAGTACTGTGCTTACTGTAAAATTAAAATTATATTACACTCCTGTAAGATAAACATTATATCCATAATTAGTTAATTTTTGCTTTATTAACTTAATTGCAGCATTACTATCATCTTCAGAAAGATTGTACTTAACTCTTAATTCATAAAATGTAAATTTTATAAAATTTTTATTTTAATTTATTTTATTCTCGATAACATTATTTAAAAACTCTAATTTCATTTGTTTAAAAGCCTCTTTTCATTTTGCGTAACTATCTAAAACCTTAATGATATCGTTATATTCTTTTAATGAATTAGACATATCATTATTTTTTAAACTATTGTTCAGAACATATTCTATGACATCATTAAAGTATATTTTTAATTCATCTTTTGAATAATCCTTATTTAGTATTGTTACTCCAGCTTGATTTAATAATTTCGTTTGTTCCATTGTAAATATGTTTAATAAGTTCATTTAAATCACCATATAACGAATAATTTTTATAAGCATAGTTTAGCATAAAAGATAATAATAATCAATATTTTATATATAAAGCTTTTATTAATTTAATCTTTATCCCTAAAGATTTTATATTGTTTAATTATGTCTAAGTATCTATCGTTGTAATTATTTGAACTAATCCAAGTATTTAATTTTGAATTAGTTTTGGTAATCATTTGCATTAATTCACCATCTGAAATCTTCTTGGATATAACATTAAAAATTGGTAACTCTAGTTGCATTTTCTCAGCTAAATTAGTAATAATATCATATCCAGATAGATCTTTAAAATTGTATTGCAAAAATACCATTTCTGGTTTTTCACTTAATATCTTTGAATAAGTATCTTTTCCACTTTTAGTAATTCCAATTATATTTACATATTTTAATGTTTTAATTTGTGTTTTTATAAAATTAACTAACTTATTATTTGAACTTGCTATCAAAATATTTATTTTTTGTTCAGATTGTTTAGGTATAATATATTTCTTTTTATTTCTATAATTTTTATCTATCTGCTCTTTTGTATCATTTAAGATATTACCAATAATAATACTATTTACTTCGTTTATTGCTGCTATATCTCCATTTGGCAATATAATGCTATAATACCTAGATATAGAATATTCAGTTAATGCTAGAAAATGTTCTATATTTTTAAAGTGAAGAAAATCCACCGAATAATAGAATTGTCTGTAATTTATTTTAGAAACAAAATATTTTTTTATATCTATATTTTCATCTAATAATATTGGCATAAATCCTAATATTATCCAAGTATCTATTTTTAATGATGGTAATCTCATAATATTGCTATTGTAATATTCTACAATATGATTAGTAATCATTGAGAGTACATTTATTTGTACTTTATTTTGGTAATAAGAGAGGAAATCTGTCATATATTTATATTTTTCTATATTAGCTTTATCAGTTATTAAGTATATGTTAATTGTTAATACATCTATGTAATCAATAATTTTATTTAGCATTCGCATATCACAGTTAAATAAATTATTAAAAAGTAATTCGCATTTTACTCCTTTTTTATTAGCATATTTTAATAACTCTATAAAAGTAGGATAATATAAGGCTTCATCACCTATCCAACATATTTTATTGATACCTTCATTGGTTAGCTTATCTATTATAATTTTGTTTTCTGCTAAACTTAATTCATTAGTGTTTTTATATTTCTTACAAAATCTTATATCTTGTGTTTTGTCTATCTTTAAAAGCCAACATATTGTCTTTTCTCTCTTCATTACAATACCTCATTTCTTATAAAATGGTGCTAATAATTATAGGCAAATACTGGTAAGATTATAACACATATTTTATGTAAACGCAATGCTTTTATAATATTTATTCTTTATTTAAGGTTTTCAAGCTAAAAAATAATTTGCAATTAATTCTCGAATTTATATTGTTGTATAAATTTGTTTGCTACATAATAACATAAATGAGAGCATTTATCTATATAACTGCTCTCACTTAATTTACCTAATGAATTAAAATTTCAAATTTTATTCTTCTATTTTTGTTACATCAATTTCATATATTTGGCAAGGGTATGTTTCAAGTACTATTCCTGTATAAAACACTTCTATTTTATCTCCGACTGTATACTCTGATGTATCTTCTACACTAACCAAAACTGCATCTCCAATGTTCTCGTCTTCTGACTTTACAGTAAGCATTTTCTCATTTTTATCAATAACTTCACCTATAAATGATGGTGCTATGTCATAAGTCGTTAAATCTTTTGAATAGTATGCTACAAGCAATGGTTTGTATTCTTTTGCATCATCTATAACTCCTTGTAACACTAAGCCTATATTGATAAAGTTTTCATTTTCTACTAAATCTATTGTGTAAATATTGCTTGGAATATCATCATAAGTTGTAACTTTAGTATCTGCTCCAAATGTATCTCTAGTATTATCATAAGTTAATATATAGCCATCATCTTTTTTATATTCCAAGTCTGTGATAATTGGATCTCCCTCATTTGTATATTCTACAATTCTTATAAAGTCTGACTGTCTATTTTCATTATTTGCATTCGTATTCGTAATAAAAGAATCTAATTTACTCTTATTAAATACTGCATTGTATGATATTACTACACAGCCGTCTTTTATGGCTTGTTGCATTGAATATTCTTGTGGTATCTCCTTTAATAATTTTTGTTCATCTATATTTTTCTCTACAGTTTCTTCAATAGAGTTTAATTGTTTTTCAGTATATGCACTATATTCACTTTCAAAATCTTCATATTGCATAAACCAAGAGCCAATTTTCATTTCGTTATATCCATTTAGCATATTAAAATCAATTACCTTATATCCTAAACCTATATATTCTTTAGTTCCACCATCTCTTAAAGTTGAATAGTTTATACAGAATATTGGCTTTTCTTGTTTCTGTACTCTATTATAATCAACTGCAAAAAATATTAATCCTAATAATATTATTACTCCTAATATAATAAGTAATATCTTTATCCTTTTTTTCATTTTTATCACCTTTTTCCTTCCTATTATTTAGACACATTTTTATGTGCTTTCTGTTGGTGTTTTACAAAAATAATTGTAAAAATTATAGTAAAGAATAAAAATATTCCTGTAAAACTCAAAATTCCTATGTTAGAATTTGCATTTTCATACTTGTTTTCTTGTGGTTTCTCAATTTCTATTATTTCGTTTTGTACGATAGAATCTGTTAAATTTGAATGACCTATATTGCTCTCTGTACTTGAACTTGTTTCATTTTTTGACAGTTCAATATTCTCATTCATTATTTCATTGTCTGGACTTATATCATTTCTTAAATTAGTTTCTTTAATTTTTCTGTTAGTAATATTTCCTTTTATATAAAATAATATTCCAATAATAACCATTGAGATATTACCTAATAATAATCTTAATGTGTATAACGAGGTATAATATTTCCATTGTACTGTCCCCATAGGTATATTTAATAACAATGATATTTCTCTAAATGAAATATTAGATAATATTTTTAGTGATACTATTTCTTGTTCTTGTTTGTCCAATTTAGTAATAAGACTATTGTAACTATCATTATCTATTATTTTGTTTAAGTCCTCGTCTTCTTTAGATATATAATAGATTTCGTCTAAATTTAATTCGTGTTTCTTTTTTTTCAAATAATTTAATGTTTCATTTTTAGTCAAAGAGTATAACCAACTAGCTTCATTATTTGTTGGTAGCTTACTCTTATCTATTCGAAATAATTTCAAAAATACAATTTGGACTATATCATCACTATCTTCTTTATTTTTTAATATAGAAAATGCAATACCATATATTAGTTTATTATACTCATTATATAAATTATTTAATTTGTTGCTATCTCCATGCTGTAAATCTTGAAATATTATATGTAAATCTTGCTTTTTCATAAATTCCTCTTTTATCATTTAGATTAGTACATAAGTTTCTGTATAAATTTTTATTAATTCACATAGATAATAACATAAAAACAGACAATTTACAATGAATTATCTGCTTAGTAAATCAACTATTTTTTAAAACTTTACGAATATACAATACACAACTGCTAATAAATTCTTTTGCTGTCATTTTATCACCGTAATATTCATCTAATATGTAAAAAATTGAATTGTCATTAGTCTGGTTAAAAGTTCTTTCTATTGTTTTATCAATATTCGAACGAACAGACTTAGCATTTGAATAATTTTCTCTACGAGCAACATTTCTCATTAAAACTTTCATTTTTTGCAATAAAGCTGGTCTGGTATATGCTACAATAATTGCTACTTTTAATAATCTTCTACCCTTACAAATTGGCACTCGTAATTTACTCAATAAATCATCTACCATAGTGTAAATTTTTTCTGGAATGATAACTTGCTTAGCTGATTCTCTTATAATCCCAATTAATTCATCATAATCGAAAGGTTTTGCTATAACCCATTTTACTTTTTCTACATTGGTTAGGCTAGCTCTATATTTCATATCGCCAGACATAACAATTATGTTTTTCTTTGGCTTTACTTCTTTTTGCGTCAAATCTTCAATAATCTGTAAGCCGTCTTTTTCTGGTATTTTTAGGTCTAATAATAAAAGGTCGGGTTGTGTCTCATAATATTTTCTTTCAATATCTTTCCAATTATGTGCAACTCCAGTTACTTTAAAATCTTTCTCCTTGGTTAATGTACTAAATAATGTTTCGCAAAATGGAACATTATCATCAGCAATTAACACTTTAATCAAGGTTGTACCTCCTCATATAAAAGACTTTTTATTATTCAAATTGATAATAGTTTATCATAAAAGTATTGAAATATCAACGAAAAATGTAAAATTTAATCATATAATGCAAAAAATTACAATTTTTTACGATTTATTACAATTTTTTAGTATTTTCACATTTTCATAAGCAATTAAATTACAATGTTTATGGCTCTTTGTATCAAGGCGAAAAGGAGATATACAAAAGAATTGTATTGAACTATAGATAAAGCCTAGAAACACTTTTCAAATTGATATAAGGAGTGGTGGGAATATGTAAAATACCATAATCATATAATATAAAGGAATAGATAAATATATTATCTCCTTTAGAACTTTGGTCCAAGGGCTAATTTTCTAAAAAAGGAGATAGTTAAATGGACAAGTTAAATGAAAAGGAGGAGAAGTTTGAAAACTTTATAAACAAAACAATAGTTTTAGCTTCTAAAAAATTTTTTAAAGAGGAGTGTACAAAAGACACAATAGAACAAAAGATAATAGATGACGAAAGATATGAACAATATATAGAACAATTTAGTAGATACGAGGAAAGTATCTACAGAAGTAACAGCACCAATGACCTTATAGAACAAATTGAAAATACTAATCTATTAAAAGCTCTAAAATCACTATCAGACATCGAAATGATAGTGATTTTTCTTTTGTTTGAAAAACAATTTACAAGTGATGAAGCAAGCAAGATATTAGAAATCTGCTCTGATTCAGTTAGAAGAATAAAAAGAAGAGCAATAAAAAAATTACAAAACTATATGAAAGGGGAAAAATAATAATATGGAAAAAGAAAGTTTATATGATTTAGGGAAAAAAGCACAGGAAGGCGATGAAATTTCTCTTATAAAAATAATTAACAGAAAAAGAAAAATGATAGAAAGATTATCATTTAGTGATGAAGACCGCTACCAATACATAGTTGAAAGGCTCATAGTTGCAATAAAAAATTATAAATTTTAAAAAAAATTTATAAAATTTTTAAATTTGGGTCGGTTTTTTGCAATTTTTCGTAAGTAAATATAATGAAGGGCAAATTTAAGGACACACTATATTTAAAAGCAGATGAGGAAAATAAGCTCTTGTCTGCTTTTACTAATTTTATTAAGGAAAGGGGTAAAAGAAATGGCTTTTAGATTTGCATTATTGATTATATGTCTTGTTGTTTTACTTTTCTGTTTGGATTATGTATTACCAAAACTAATAGACAGATATAAGAAATACAGAGAATTAAAAAACAGGAAAAAAAGAGAGCAGGCCTTTAAGAAAAAAATGGAAGAATTAGAGATTAAGTAGTTTCTCTAATAGAATTGCTATGCAAAAAAAGTGTTGACAAAAAATTAACCAAACAAGGTGTAAGAAATGGAAAATAAAAAAGATATAATTTTAGAACTATTTTTTGAGCAACATTTGAAAGCAAATGAAATTGCAGAAATAGTAGATACAAGCTCTGCATATATTACAAAGATAATAAAGGCAGATTCAAGATATTTTGAAGAAAAACAGAGTAGAAAAGATATTTCAAAAGAAAATAGAAAAATTGCTCAAAATAGTTTTATGAAAAATAAACGAGAACAAAAGAGAATAGATGACCAATATTCGATAGTACAAGCTCAGCATAACCAAGATGTAATAGAGTTATCAAAAAGAGGTCATATGAATAATCAAACTTTTAGAAAATGGAATAGTAGTGTTTATAATTATAACCCTTCAAAGCATAGGTATGAGTTTGATGAACAGTTTGGCAGAGCAGCAGATGTACCTAAATATGTAAAAGAGAGGTAATTGGTTATGGAAGAAAAATTGTTAAAAGTATTTAAACTAGCAGACAAACTAAATAGCAAGAATAGCAAGATATATGCAGAAATACATTATGAAGCAAACGACAGTCATAAGTTACAAATATGTATTAGAAGAAAAAAGGATTATTCATACATAGAAAGATGTGAAATATGTATTACAGAAAACTCAGAAGAAAAGTGGAATAATGTTATTACATTATTTGACACTTTTGTTGGAGGTGTAAGAAATGAATAAAAGAGAATCTGTTGCATATCGGACAAATAGCCCTAGAATCGATGCTTCATTCTACATATAAAGGAGAAATAAACCTACAGAACTTCGGTATGGAAATGAGACAAGCCTTCAAAATGTACCCTAGAAATATTGTACTAAATATAGCAGAGGCAAAAATAGATGCGGAAAAGAAAGCTGAAGCTATAAAAAGTGGAAGTGGTGAAAATGAGTAAACCTATAGATGAATACCCAGACATACTAATTTTTAGTGAACTTACGGAAATATTAGATATAGGAGAGAATACAGCATACGATTTATTAAGAAAGCATGAAATATATGCAAAGAAGATTGGGAGAGAATACAAAATTCCTAAAATATGTGTAGAAGGTTATCTATATAACAAAGAATTTAATATATATGATATACTTAAAGAATTTGGAGATATACTAGACTTTAAAGAAGCAAGAAAGATATTAAGAAATCCTAGTCGCAATACATTATATAAAATATTAAAAAATAAAGAAATTTATTTTAAAAAGATAGCGAATGAATACAAAATCCCTAAAAAAAGCCTAATTGATTATATTTTTAATGACTATGCTTCAGCATTGTAAAAAACTGTCTAATATGGTAAAATATTTCTATATTATCATATTAGATAGTTTTTTCTAGTTTATTGAAGGAGGGAAAAATATTGGAAACAAAGAAAAAACTATCTGAAGAATTAGAAAGAATTAATAAATTAGAATTAACAGCAAGTTTACAAGAGAAGAAGGGTAAATATTATGCAGTAATTAGCTATCAAGATGAAGATGGAAAGCAAAAACCAAAGTGGAGAGCAACAGGACTAGATGCTGTACCAGGAAATAAAAGAACGGCTAAAAGCAAAATACCAGAAATTATTGATAATTTTAAGAAAGAGTTAATTGAATCAGCAAAAGAAAAATATCGAGAGAAAGTACCACTAACACCAGAAGAATTGCAAAAAGAATATGAAGAAACAGAAGAAGGAAGTACAAATTTATCTAGCCAAAGAATCGAACAATATAAAAATATGACTTTTTTAGGATATTTAGAAGAATCGCTTGAAGAATTTTCACATAGAATTGCAGATAGTACAAGTGATTCTTGGTGGTCTACATATAATGCTAGAATGAAAGATTATTTTAGACATATAAGCTTAGAAGAAAGAACAACAATGAAGAATCCTGATGTAGACAGGCCAATTTTCTATGAACATACACCAAAATTGTTTGAGATTACACAATTTGATATTGAGGATTATTTTAAATGGCTATATGATTGTGGGATAAAGGGCTCAAGTGCAGATAAACATTACACTATATTAAAACTTTCATTTGATAGAGCCGTAAGAAGGAAAATTATTAAAAAGACGAATAATCCAATGAACGATGTTCCAAAACCTAAAATTAACCCATATATACCGGACTATTATAAACCTTCTGAGTTAAAACAACTTTTTGATATAGTAAGAGATGATATAATTGAAGTCCCAGTATTACTTGCAGGAACATACGGATTAAGAAGAAGTGAGGTCTTAGGTATTAAGTGGGATGCTATCAACTTTGAGAATGATACATTTGTTATTAAACATACTGTAACAAAAGTAACAGGTAGAGGAGAAAACCAAATAATTCAATGCAAAGATTTAACAAAAAGTAAGTATGGATATAGAACATATCCTTTAACACATGAGGTAAAACAAGCTATTATAAGACTTAAATTGAGAATAGAAATAAATAAAAGATATGTTTTTAAAAATAAGTATGTTCAACAAACAAAAGATTATATATGTGTAAAAGAAAATGGAGAGTTAATAAAACCAGATCATCTAACTGATAGATTCCAAGAGTTAGCTACTTCAAAAGGCTTAAAGGAAATACGCTATCACGACCTTAGACATAGTGTCGGAAGCTTGTTAGCTTCTAAAAATGTGAATCTAAGACAGATACAAGATTTTTTAGGACATGGTAGTATAAGGTCTACAGAAAGATATTCACATTTGCAATTTGACAGTAAAGAGAATTCTCTTAAAGTTGTAGAAAACAATATATTTGCATAAAAAAAGTACTTACTTAGTTGCAATAAGTAAATACTAGAATTGTTCTATACTTATATATGTGTGCAAGGAAAAAGTTATTTAAAAAAATATATATTTTTTAGAACTTTTTTTAGAACTATATTTTTGTCAAGAGAACTGTTGTTTGGAGGTGCCACCCAGATTCGAACTGGGGATCAGAGTTTTGCAGACTCGTGCCTTACCACTTGGCTATGGCACCAAGTCTTACAGCCTCAAGACTTTTATGGAGCAGGTAACGGGAATCGAACCCGTACATTAGCCTTGGCAAGGCTATATTCTACCGTTAAATTATACCTGCATGTTACTATTAAATTATATCTGATTTTATGTAGTAAAAAAATTAAACCGTTGCCTTGGCAAGGTTGCACTCTACCAACTGAGCTACTTTCGCATTTTATATATTTTACTATATTATGCAGATATAATTTAAGTTTAACAAGTATAGTTTTCTACTCCACACACTAAATAAAAGAACAATTAATATAATAGCAAAAAAAAATTTAAAAGTCAATACTAAGTTAAATATTTTTATGACCAAAGCTGTATAATAAGCAATTTGTATGTGTATCACAAAATACACATACTTTTTTTTATATAAAAGCAATCATAGTAAAATTTTACAATTTATATATTATCTCTTTTTGCTCTATTATTCTTCCTCATATCTGTCTACACTCTGCTCTTATTTCTGCTTGTAACGTGCGAAAATCTTTTTGAGCTATGTATTTAATAGTTTCAGATGACAACAAATTTTCTTTTTTTGCTATTTGATTCCATTCCTTTGGTGATACAACTTTTTTCAATTCTTTTATCTTTTGTAATGCTCTTTCATATTCTTCTTTCATATACATCACCTCTAATGTTATTTTAACACATTATGTTTATTTATTTTGTCGAAGTGTGTCGACTACAAAGAAAAAATATTAATTTTACTCAAAATCTCTAAAAATTCAATTAAATAATCCTGCATTTCCATTTTTCTTATTTCATTTACATTATATATATCTAATATTTCAATTACCTCATCACCAATCATTACTTTTAAATTTCCAATAATACTATCTTTTGCCACAGGTGCTTCAAAATAATATATAACAGTAGCAGATATATTTATATTATCAATTTCTTCTTTTTTTATTGCCATTTTTTCATATTGTAGCTCTTCTAAATCCAATTCAAGCCTTTCTTCTATTCCTTTATTCACATAAATTCTACCCTCGTTAATATTTCTCCAATCTTCAAACTTTTTCTCTATAATTTGTTTTATATCTATAACCTCAAAATTTGTATATGCATATTGAATTAGTTTTATTGTATCTTTGCTTCTTATTTCGTTTGTATCTGCGCCAATTATTACTGTTATAATGTCTAAATCGTCTCTTTTGCAGGCTGTTACTAAGCATCTTCCTGCTCCATTTGTAAAACCTGTTTTTACTCCATATACACCAGATACACTACCAAGCAACTTATTCGTATTATTTATTGTTTTTGCATACCCATTTATATATATTGTAGCTATTTTACAACCTACTATTTCTTTAAATTTATCTATTCCTAATGCATAGTCAGCCATTTTTGCAAGCTCAAATGCAGTTGTATAATGACCGTCATTGTCTAAGCCGTGTGGCACAACAAAATGTGAATTGGTTAGTCCTAATTCCTGCGCTTTTTTATTCATCATTTCTGCAAATCCTTCTACACTCCCTCCTACAAAAGTAGCAAGTGCAATTGCAGCATCATTTCCAGAACGAAGCATTAATCCATATAACAAGTCATTTACTGTTATTTTGTCATTCTTTTTTAGTCCTAATCTAGAGCCACCAATTCCTGCAGCTTTAGAATCGATTGTAACTGTATCTTTTAAGTTTGCATTCTCAAGTACTACTATTGCTGTCATAATTTTGGTAGTAGATGCCATAGGTGTTTGCTTATTTCCGTTTTTCTCATATAATATCTTGCCAGATGCTCTATCATAAATTAGGGCTATTCGCGATGTTATATCTATTTCTTCAGTATCCTCTTCTACTGCCAGATTTTCTTTTGGTAAGATTGTAAAAATTGTTATAAATAGCAGTAATCCTATAAATATTTTATTTAAAGTTTTATACTTTTTTCTTTTATACATACAAAAAATCACCTTCTAAATTATATTTTAGAAAGTGATTTTTATGTGTTTCTTTGCAGTTAAAAAATATTATCTTTTTCGGCTATTATAAATTCTTCATCTTCCTCTACTTGGTGCACCAAATTCTTCTTCAATTTCTTCATGAAGATTGTCTATTTTTTCATCTGGAGTTTTTCCTCCCATTTCGTTATATCTTCTAGTAAACTCTTCTGGCGAAACTTTATCTTTTGCAGCTTCTTGTCTTAATGTGGTTTCTGTTCCATCTTTTAATACAATTATATCATCTGGAGTAACCATATCATTTGATGCTGTATCATCAATATTCCTTGCTTCTGTTTTTCCATCTCTTTCTATCTCTGGATTTGCTCTTCTTAATTCATCATCTATTTCTGTATTTTTGCTTCTATCCATAAACTCTCTTACTTCTCTTGTAGTAGGATATATGTTCTTTGTTTCTATTGGTGCAGAAATATATCTTTCATCTTCTGGCTTACTTAAATCTGCTCGTACATAGTCGACTTCTATTATTCCATAATCTCCTTGTCTTACTGATAAATATTCCTCTTCTCCATTTGTAGTTCCTCTGTCTCCCAATCTAACCATCCCAGCTACCTGCTCTTGCTCTACTACACTTCCATCTGCACTATTTATTGAGGTAACTTTTTGTCCAGTGGTTGTTCCATATATATTTTCTAGACTATCTATAGTTTGGAGCTTACCGTCTTTATCAATTCCTACAAATGAAAGCCTTCCATTTTGCCCTTTACTATGGTCAGAATATACTACACCTATCTTCTCAATTCCCTTTTCTCTTATTTCAGGTATTAAATCTGCTAAGGTCTCTGTTTGCGTAACTCTTACATTTGCATCAAGTTCTTGTTTATTTGTTAGCTTTTCGAAGGTAGGAGTTTGGTCAGTATCTATTTCTGAATATGACTCTATTTCGTCAGTTCCAATTTCTTTAGAAACTTCTTCTAGCCTTTTTTCACTTTGTTTTTCTTCTAGCTCTTCTCTGGTTAAAACTATATCGTCCTTTTCTAGTTCTTCTGGCAATTCAAACTCTGCTTCGTCTAACGTTAAGCTATTAAAATATTCCTCATTTATTTCTCTTAAATTCTCTAAAAATTCTTCATCAAATTGAATTTCGCCCAGTTCATTTACCGTTGCTACTAAATTACTGTCTTCATCATATATTTCGTACATTATTTTTTGTCTTTGCTCAGCTTCGTCTCTTGCTTTGTCATTTTCAGCATTACCAGTCCTACTTTCTCTTGCTCTCTTACTATCTTTTAACTTAACAATATATGCATCAGTTATAGCTAGTCCAGAGCCCTTTATTTCAAAATCTTTATAATATCCTATATTGTCTACCTCTTGTCCTCTTTCTTTTATTTCTTTAGACACTTCTGTATATATTCTAAGCATATTATTTGTTACTTTTACATTTGCTTTTTCCATTCTGCCTACCTCCTTGTATAAATTTTCCGTGCTTATAGCTATATTATACTCTATCAACTTATATTTTTCAATATGATAAAAATCCGAACCTATATCAATTTTTTTATTTTAGTATCCGGAACTATATTGTCTTTATCTGAAAAACGTGGACAAAAAGGTGTGTCCCTTTTGTCCACGTTTTACGTTATACATTAAATGACATTACAAAATCTGTTCCTTCTAGAAGTTTTACTATAAATGTTTTTGTTATAGCATTGCTATTTTCATTACTCTTATCTGTAAATGTTGCATCAAATATATGAAGTTCTCCACTATTTTGGTAATTAGAAAACTCTACATTTGCAGATGTGTATAGGTTGTTTTGAATATATTGTTCAAAACTCTCTAGTGTAGGGAAATTATTTGCTTTAAAGGTTTCGTCTAATTTATTATATACATATTCATAATCATTATTATTCATTGCATCTACAACTTTTTGTAGATTTAATCCTGCTCTTTCTGCATTATTTGATGTATTATATCTTTCTATAAACTGTGGTAAATCTACTGTATATGTATCTAGCATAGTTGTGTATTTCATTACAGCTGTTTCATTTACAATATAGTATTTTCCGTTTTGGTCTACTAATACATATTGCGTATATCCATCTTCTTCTGTTTGTTGATACTGAGCTAGTTTCATTGCTTTATATTCTTCTTGTTTGCTATTCGCAAAACTAGTAAATTCATCTAATGTTGCAAATTTTTGTGTTCTGTATTCTTCATATAAATGGTTATATGCTTCTTCCTTGTCATATAGCAATTCATTTCTTATTTCTGCAAATAAATCTTTTAAATATGTTTCATCTGTAATTTCTCTTTCTGAATATGTGTTATTTGTATTTTGTGCTATGTTTTGTTTTGCATTTATATCTAAATTCTGTCCCTCTACTATATTTCCATATTTTTCTGTAACATATTCTTGTGGAATTACACTAAAAGTTTTATTTGTTTTATCTAGTTTTACAATAAGTTCAAACTCTGTTCCAGAATCTTCTACATTTTGTTTTAATTTTCCGTTTACTACATATACGTCTATATTGTTTGTTTCTGGAATAACATACATATTATTTATATATGCTGTTACTTGCCCTATCTCAGTTAAATTAGATTTAAGATTATCAACAGTTATTCCTTTTGCTGTAATGTATTCTGCATCTAACATATTGTATAATATTTGTGCATTATCTTTTTCTGCTTGGCTAATTATTTGTGTATCTTCTGTAGCATAATAGTTTCCTGCATTAAATAAAATTGAATAATATGAATAATATTTTCCTATGCTATCTTTTACAATATAATAGTCTTCTCTACTTTCAACTGGAGTAAGTCCTTGAGTTTGTTCCTGTTTTGATGTTTCTACTTCGTTTCCCATTGGTATATTTTCTTCATTTCTATTTCCTATTCCCAATACTATAACTAAGGCTATGATTGCCATTACCAAAATAGCTACTAGTATTATAATAATATTCTTTATTTTAGACATTTTATAAATTTCCTTTCTATAAATTAGAGTTAGTTAGAAAATTGCATAATTTTCTAACTAATTTTTCTGTTATAGTTAGAGTTACTTTTAGTTTATGTTCTAGTTAGCACTACTTGCTCCTCCACCTGCATACATATTGTAATATTGTCTAGCACTGTCTTGTCTTGTTGTAAGGTTTGGTGTTCCTGGTCTTTCAAACGACCAGCAAAAAGCTGTAGCTGCTTCTTCAGGACTTGTTGCATTTTTCCACATGTCACCATTGTATCCATTATAACTTACTAATTGATATGTAGCATAACCTTGTGCAGGACCTGCTCCTCCCGGTGTTAATTCTGAAATTAAGAATTCTATTTGTGTATCTACATCACTAGCACTAACTCCTTTAGAAGCTGCATAATTTTCAAGTTGTGTTCTTCTGCCGTACGACCATTGACAAAGTCCAAATCCTACTCCATTTGCATGCTCTTCAACACCTGGATTAAATCCTGATTCTGCTTGTATATTTCCCATCGCACCTGCAGTTGCATATTCACTAAATCCTGCACTTCTTAATGCATTCCATACTTTTTCTTGTACATTTCCTCCTGCAATATTTAAAGATACATTAACAAAGTTCTTTGGGTCAAATACAGAGAAGTCGTATTCTGTTACACCTAGATCCACTCCTGTTGCTTTATACATTAGATATTTTGTTAAATCTATCATATCTACTGTTTTTTCACTTGTTTCTAAAATTTTATATAGCCAATCTGGTGCACTTAAAATGTTGCTTCTTGTTTGATAGTGGTCTTGCAATATTGTTACAAAGTTTGGCTCTTCTGATAATGGATCTGTTTTTTCTATTATTTCTGCTGGTGATGAAGTATATTTTCTTGTTACTGTTGTATTGTTATTTGTAACGGTTCCCTCATATCCGTAATAGTAGTCTGATGTACACAATGTTCTTATAATTTCAGCAGTTCCATAGTTTGCTATATATTCTTGAAGCTTTTCTCGTGCAAATCCATCTGCTATACCACAAGGGTCTTCATTGTCCGTTTTATCTGGCTCTTCTGGGTATTCTACTGTCTCTAAGTCTGAAGTTATTGGATCTGCTACATTTGTTTCTTCTGGTTCATAAGTATATTCTTTTGTGTATTCTACTATCCATACATCTGCCTTAGTTAAACTTATATCCAAAGTATTTGAAGTAGTTATAACTGTATGTTGAGTAGAGTATTGTTTTAATATTTCCTCTGTATCTCCTTCTTTCCATCTTTCGGTTGCCTGTCTTGCTACTGCATTTTCTTCTCCATTCGAGTATGATATAGTCGTGCTTATATCATGCGTATGTACTTTAGTTTTTCTAGTATAATTATATGTATCCACATCAGTAGTTTTTGTATAATTATCATGTATAGTTATTTCTATTTCACTATCATATACTAAATCTGCTACATCTAGTACAAAATCTCTTTCTCTTCCTGTTACAAGCCAAGCCCACAAATAGTCAAATGGCATAGTATAACCACTTACCATTCTTTGGTAATCTATACTTTGAGTAGTCATTGTATAGGTTGTGTATGGCTCTACATATTGTTCTTCTGGATCTGTTTCTCCTAATGCCTTTCTTTCTTCATATCTCTCACTCCAAGTGCCTACTACTACACTATATTTTGAAGCACTATATGTTTGGCTAAGCCCACCTAATATTGCTCTTTCTATATTTTCCTTTAATTGTTCATAATCTTTTGGGTGTAATCCTTGTGAATCAAACAAATCTGCTTTAGCTGCTCCTGTTTCGTCTACATATCCACTTGAAGTATCTATAAATTTAATATTTGTTTTTCCACTACAATAATTTGAAATTTCTGTATTATATGCTGCTATATTTTGGTTCATTGTTTGGTAATCCATTGCTGTATATGTGTTTGCTACTGGCAAGACTTTTTGTACATATATTGTTTTACCGTTATATCTAGTTGCAAGTGCATCAATTAGTTGTTTCATTTCTGAAGTTTGATTTGTAGCATTAACTCCTAGCATTACACATACTGCACTTATTTCATCAGAATTTTGTGGTAATGAATCTACTCTTCCTAACCAGTCTCTAGGTGTTGTTGAGGCTTCTGCATAAAAAGGTGCATTAGGTATTAGCCCTGAATTATCTAAACCTGCTGTAATTGAATCTCCTATAAATAGTACATTATCTAAAGATGCTACTTGTCCATTTGTAGATGTTCCTGTGTTTCCATCTTCTGTATTAGTTCCTGAATTTACGATTTCATTTAAATTTGAATCCTCTGTTGCACTTGAATTATTATCTGTACTACTATCTCCTCCTGATAATATTTGTGAAGGTGAACCTGATTGCCAGCCCCATCCAAGCCATCCTGGTGTTCCACCACATTGAGTGTTACCTGCATTTACCTGCCACGCAATCCAATCTTCTAGTGATTGTGTTCGTATACCATTACTAACATTATCCATTACTTCGCCTTTACCGTCTCCATTAATGTCTCCTACATATATTCCAACGTGGCCATAAGGGTTATTTGCACTACCTGTACCATAAACTGCTGCACCAATTGGAATATTGTTAACATCTGTAGATACACAAGTTTGTTGAAATGCTTGGTATGCTCCTGTATAATATACATTTGGAAGTCCTGCATTTGCATATACCTGCCTTACCCAAGCTTGACATAAACCTGCTCCTGGTGATGGTGTTGTTTGAGCTGCTCTAACAATAGCTTCTGATATATCTGTAATAATATCTTTTCCGTTATAGTTGAGTTGTACATTACTTCCACCAATACCTGTCCCTGTTCCTTCTACTATTGTAAAGTGTGTAAGTATTTGTTCTCTTACACTTTCATCGCCAGATATGTTATACTCTTCTACCCAATCATAAAAAGTATCAGCATTTACAAATGTTAATGTAATTGTACTACCATCGTCTCTTGCTCTTCTAAATTTTATTATTCCTTGCACTTTGTTAGAAGTAACATCTTTGTTTAAGGTCTCCCAATCAATTTCTTCATCAGGATTTGGTCTTGTATCTGGATAATTAGTTACAAGCTCAGCATTCATTAGTTTAAGCAAATCTTCTGGTCCTTCTAAATATACGTTTACTCTACTATTGTTTTTAATCATTTCATCCCATAACGCTTGAGCCGTCATATTTGTTGTTATATTTCCATTTTCATCTATTGTAACACTTTGTGTATATGTAGAAGCTGCATAAGGTGCATTTGATATGTCTCCCTCTTTTTTTGAGCCATCGTCTAATGTTATTAAATACACAAATCCTGCTAATAGAACTGTTATTATTGCGATTATTAGAACTATGGGTAGAACAAAAGATTTTATTACCTTAAGTATTCTTTTTCCTACTTTTTTTATAAAATTTTTTATTTCTTCGAAATTAAATTTCTCCATATTTTACTCCTATTATAACTCTATTTCTATTCTTGTAGTCTGTTTTACAGCTACTTCATTATAATTTAATATTATTTTATTAAATACAACTTGAGTTATATTTTTGGTCGAACCATATCTACTGTAATATTTAATAGTAATTTCTTTAGTTTCTCCCGGTGTTATAGTTAGTTGTGCTTCACTTAGTTCATGTATATATGCAGTATATTGGTTTCCGTTTTCATCTTCTATGTACATATTATCTGTACTACTTTTATCATCTAACAAAATAGTTTTATTTGTATTATTTATTATGCTATATGTGTAAGTTTCATAATCCATATATGTATCGCTTCTTAATACTGTTATTGATATATTAGAAGAATTAGTTCTTGTTTTGTTTATCTCTTCTCTTCCTATATAATTGTTTATATTTAATCTTAATTCATTATTTTCATTTCTTGTAACTGTTATATAGTCTTGTATAGTACCTTCTTCTGTATACACTCCTGTAGATAATGCATCATTTTGAAATGTTACTTTATATATGCTATTTACCCAGTTCTCTACTGAAATATTTTTCTTTTGCCCATTAAATATTACATTGTAGTAATTATTTCTAAAGCTATCTAATGATGGGTATACTTCTTCTTTACATTCGTCCGATAGCATATTGTATGCTTCATTAACATTTCCTTCATTACATAATTGCACAAATTGATTTATTGTATCTATTATTGTAACTTGTGATGAACTCGTATTTTCTCCTGTAACAACCGATTCAGTACCTTCTACATATATATCTGTAAAATTTCCAATTGGAGCATTATTTTCTTGTACATTAACATTTGCTTCTGTATTAGTTTGTGATTTATTAAGTTGTAATGTATTTAAAAAATTTACTATTATACTAACAAGTATAATAACAACAATAATGAATATTGCAGTTAACACTTTAGTTTTATTATTAATATACCATTCTGCTATTTTTCTTCCCATTTTTATTTCATTCCTTCCTTAGGTACTATTTTTACTTTATACGTTTAAGTTCTAAGTAATTCTATGTTATTCATTAACCAATTCTCAATTTTATGTTATATTTTATAAAATGGAACAGAGGACTTTTTTCTGTTCCATTTTACTGTTAACTTATATTAAATCAATTTATGTATACTTCTAACTTCATCTGTAAATTTCTTTACATCATTATCACTTAGTCCTAGTTCTTTTAATCTTTCTCCATATTCTTTAATTTTCTTATTATCTCTTCCTGTTTCATTTGCTATTGCTGCTAAAAGTATTCTTTCATCATTTGCTCTTCCTCTTCCGAATTTGTCTTCATCTGCTTTCATAGCTCCTATTATTATATCATCATCTGTAATTCCACTTTGTCTATATTTTTGATAATCTTCCATTACTCGTTTCATTTCAGATTTAGGCACTTCTAATTTGTTCATATATTTTTCCTGTCTTGCTTTATCTTTCATTGCTGCCTTATCTTCTTTGGCTTGTATTCTTGCCTTCTCGGCATCTGCGCCTTTAGCTGCAGTTGTATATGTACTTACTGCTTTTTCTCCTACATTCTGAATTCCTCTTGATGCGTTGCTTGCTATGTTTGTTCCTGCTGTTCCGGCTGCCAAACCAGCTGCCAAACCAGTACCACCATAAGAAAGGATGTTTCTATCGTCTGATGTTGCTAGTCCTGCTGCAACTCCTACAAGACCTGCTGTAGCTCCAAGTGCTGCTTTTGCATATAGCTTACCTGCTCTTGGTACAGCATAAGCAGCTGCTTTTCCTGCGACTGTTGCAGCACCTCTAATAGTGTTTCTAACAGGTTTTGGCATTCCTTTTACAAACTTCTGAGTTGGTTCAACAATATTTTTATTTGCTATATCTTTTATTTTTTTAGCTCCAGCACCTACTTGTCTACCCATTCTAGCAACTGGTGATGCCTGTAATGTGTTCTTCAATTGACTTTCATTCCATGTTTTACTTACTCCATCAGCCAACCATTGTCCCATACCTCTTGTATCGTCTTCTGATGTTTTTAAGAAATTGTTGTCCAATCTTTGTCCAAGTGTTAAAGGCTCGTTTGGTTCTGGTGGTGGTAATGGGTGATCTGGATTTAGGTTGTTTGGATCTGGTTGTGCGCTTTGATCAATATGCTGACGTATTGTTGGTGGCTGTTGTTGTCCTGGTTGTGGTGCTGATGGTTGTGGCTGATTGAAGTCATTAGCATATCTTGGGTCTGTTCTTATAATTTCATTTATTGTGTCATCGTCATATCCAACATTTCTCAATACATCAGCATACTGTTGTGCTGTATAATTTGGTGAAGCAGGTTGATATGTACTTCTTGCAAATGTATCTCTTTCTTGTGAGTCTCCCCAATTATTATTTTCTTCATCTGCTTCAAGCATTCTTTGCATTGGTGTTTGTACATCATTTTGATCATCATTAGCAGGTATATTTTGTGAAGCTAAACTTGGTTGCGTACCAGCATTTCCTTGTCTTGCATTTAATAAGTCTCTTGCACTTCTTCCTCTATCAGCTTGTCTTACTCTTCCAGTATTTCCACCATTTTCACTGCTAGAACCATTTCTAGATTTGCCTCCACCTTTTCCTACGCCTCCTATTCTTCTAAGAGCATTTATTCCTGCCATACCGACCATACCTGCTAAGGTAGAACCGTTGGTATCTAATGTACCTGCTTTATCAAATCCAAAGAACTTACGTAGTAATTTTTCTGCTTGGAATAGAAATCCCATTGCAACTACAGCATATAATATGTTCTCTGTTGCAAAATCTAGTGCCGAACCTACAAGCATTGTATATAAAATTAAGTGAAATGGTTGTATTAATAAATTAAACACATATTCTTTTAGCCACATATTAAAGGCCTGTGCATTGCCATCATTCATTTTATCTATAGGATAGGTCATTGCAACTAATGGTGCTATCATTGTCAAAAACGCAAGCATTATTAACCTTTTTATATACATAAATAGAAATGCAACAGTATAAAATACCAAAATCAAGAATAGTATTGTATATCCTGTTCTTCTTAGTAGTTGATTTTCCTCTGTCACATTTTGATCCATTTGCATGTCTAGTCTTACTATTCCCATTAGGTTAGTTGGCCATACATAAGCTCCAGAATCAGAAATTAGGCCTACCTCATCAAAATATTCTCTTATTGGCACACTACCTCTTTCTCCGTCTTCACCTACAACTTCTACTTTGTAATTTCTTTCTTCCAATTCTGGTGATAGAGTTATTAATATTGGCTTATTTATGTTGTTTATACCTTCTGATATTGCTTCTACAACTGTTGTAGCAAATGACATTATGTAATGCATAAAGAATAGTAGGCATAATGCTACAACCCAACTAAATAGTTTTTCTTTATACTTTGCTCTATCTTGAGAGGCACTGCTAGTTACAATTCTAATACCAATATATAGTAATACTATTAATAAAACTACTATAGCAAAGTTTCTTAAGGTTAAATACCAGCTTGATATTGTTGATTGTAAAGTTGCTGCAGTTGATTCTTGTGTTATAGTCTGACCATCTTCAGTTGTTATGTCTTCATATTCATTTGGAGAGAAAAAGTTTACGTCTAATAAACCAATTCTGTTTTGAAATATTGCCTCTGGGCTAATAGCATATATTGGTAAGTAAAATGAATCTGGTAGCGCTGCTACTGCAATTTCATGTCCGACATAGGCTCCCGTACCACCTACTACTACACTCGGTATAATAGCTGCTAAAGCTGCTCCACCTGTAACTATTGTTACTGCTATTACAGCTCCAATTCCTAAAATTCCTCCTACAATTGTTACAATAGTTTCTACTATTCCTGCTCCTGGCACGGCGACTTTAAGTAAAGATTCATCCATTCCAAACAATAAGCTTTGTACAATATACATTATTCCATCCCCTAATGCTAATGCCAAGTCAAGTACTGGTTCAAGTAATGTTCCTCCTATAACCTCTGCAACACTAGCCTGGCTTATTGTAGGAGCAGAAAAATTAAATAATATAACTACAACTATAGCAATTACTATCTTTAGTATTAAACTTTTCTTTTTAAATATTTCCATGTCTCCTCCCCTTAATATTTATTGCCTGTTTTTCTACCTTTTTGCATTAGTTTATTTAAGTTTGTTTCAACGAATTCAAACTCTTTTGCTGTTGGTTGTATTTGTATTATTGCACTATCTCCACCTACTTTTAGTAAGCCTTCTCCTTTCAAGCAAGTTACTAAAAATCCTGCTTCTCCATCGCTTAGCTTAAATACTTCTTTTAAGTATTGTATTTCAGATTTATCCTGTGCTAAGAATAATTTCGTATCTGATGAGGTAAGTACTGCTTGTGCCTCTGGTTTTTCGTAAAAGTCTTGGAATCTTTGTGAAATTATTGCAAGTGATACATTTCTCTTTCTGGCACGTCTTGCCATTGTGTTTAAGAAATCTACTGCTTCTGGGAAAGGAAGTAACATCCACGCCTCGTCAACTAGCACTCTCTTTTTAGCAGCTTTTTCTCTATCTTCGCTATTCTTTTTAACATATTTTTCCCAAATCCACTCTAGTAAAATTTGTTGTGCAAGTGGTCTTGCAAATTTTTCTTCTAGTTGTGATATGTCTAAGTTTATAAATAGTGTTCCTTCTAGTAAATCAAATGTAGATTGTCCATCAAAATATGCCATCTGTCCATCATACTCTCTTATGTATTGTTTCATAACTTTTAGTAAATAACTATAATGGAAATTATAATCTGGGTTTTTATTATCATCTGCCTTCTTTTGGATTCTTCTGTACCACGAACCAATAGTTGGCATATCTTTTCTTTTTCTTCCTAACATATTTGAACCAAATTCTCCACTTGCTGCTTCAAATAAACTATTTGGATCATTGGTTATTCCGTGTGCTGCATATTCTTCTGCAACAGATTCTGCTATAATTTGTTTTGTAAGCTCGTTAACTTCTTCACTTCTGGTACTACCTTTAGCCATTGTAAGTAAAGCCTGTGTAACGTCCTCCACTTTGTTTTCTACATTTAGTACAACTTTTTCTCTACCTGTTATTTCATCTTTTACAATTTCTGTTTCTATATCAAATATATTTATAACGGTTTTAGATGATGGGCTTATTACCACATTTATGCCACCAAGGCTTTCTGCAACTATGCTATACTCACCTTCTGCATCTAATGCCAAACTTTGTACACCCATTAAAACAGCTGATCTAGATACTAATGTTTTCATTGTTACTGATTTTCCAGCACCAGACTTAGCAAATATAACCATATTATAATTTGTAAGTGAGCTATGGAAATTATCAAAAAGTATTGGTACTCCTGTCTGTTTATTTATTCCAAGTGGTACTCCTGTTGAATGTCCTACCTCAGAAGTTGTGAAAGGAAATACAGTTCCCATTGACCTTCTATCAAATGTATGTGTTTTTTTAATTTTATCGTCCATCAAAGGCAAATTAGATTTAAATGCTTCTTCTTGCATTCCCCAAGCACTTTTTACTTCTACTAACGATTTTGACATTTCTGTTGATAATAGTTTTGTATATCTGTCTAAATCTTCTAAGCTATATGCAAATAATGTTGCTACAACTGATGCTTCATATAGTTTGTTGTAACCTGCTGCAATTTCATCTCTTAACTCTTCTGCTTCTAACCTTTTTTGTCCTAAATCGCTTTCTCTGTTAATGTTGCCCCTATCTGCTGCAACAATTCTTTCTGTTTCTAGTTGGTTAATTACTCTGTTTAATTCATTTTGTGATTTAGATTCTTGAACTGGATTTATATATATTGAAGTATTTATATCACCAAATAGATACATATCTCTAAACAATTCTGGGAAAGTACACATTCTTGGCAATGTAGATACAAAGAAACTTCTAGCATATCTTGTTACATTAGATATAATTTCTAAATGGTCTATATTGCTAGCATCAATTCCAGAAGGTGCTATTAACTCTTTAATTGTCTTCTTTTTAAGAATTTCATATTCGTCTGGTTTTGTATAATCATTAAGCTGATTTTGTTTTTCTTTTTGTTTTCGTTTTAACATTTTCTTCCGTACCTCCTTGCTTTGCTCTATTTGCTTTATCTTCATCAATACTCTTTATAGCCTCTTGTGCAACATCATATCCTACACTTGCTGTGTTTTGTTCAATTATTAGTTTTGCTAAATTATCTATTAGGTTGTCCATATTGTTTTCTTTTTTCTGTAAAGCCTTTTCTTTAGCTGATTGTGCTTCCATTACTTTTTGGTTTGCTTTGTTAAATGCTTCTTCCTCTATTTTTCTATCTAAAGTTCTCATCTTCTTATCAAGAACATCTGGTGCAGTTGAATATAACTCATCATATCCTGCTCTTAATGCTTTGTCTAAGCCATAAACTTCTTGCTCATCTCTGTTATATGCTACATATAGTAATTCAATAAGTTCTTCTGAGGTTAATATTTTTCCATTAACTTCACAACCTGCAAGTGTTCTTACAATAGATTGACATCTAGTATATAGTTCTGAAAAAGCTAGGTTTTGAATTTCTTCTTTATCAAAATCATTTTGTCCTAGTTCATCTGGATAATATGGTACAACTACATAGTATTTTTGATTTAGTACATTTTTGTTTAAGCTCATTCTTTCTGTAGAGTAAATAATGTCTTTACCATATTCAGTTAAATTTCTTTGTTTTGTAAGTTCATAATATGCTCTTTCTAGTTGTTCTCTTGTATAATTTCCTGAACTTCTCATTTCTTTGTATCTTTGTTCTTGCTTTTGGTAATCTGCTTCTATTTGTTTTACTCTTTCTCTATATGTACTAATACTGTTTTCTAAGTTTATTGTTCTTGTTTGCACATAAATTTGTATAGGATGTCTTATTGTATTCAAGAATTGTATAAAACCTGCCTCTACAGAATTTTTTTCTACCTCTGACATCAAATCATAATTTATTCCTTGGCACTCTACAACCATTAAATATTTCGTGCCATTTTTACCAATAATCATGTTGTCTTCCACTTTTTCAAACTCCATAAAATCTATAACAGATTCTACTGCAAAAGTTTTTACTTTTGATGTTGTTTTGGCTTTTGCTTCTTCTGGGCTACTAAAATCACTTGTACCATTTTGTTTTTTCTCTTTTTTATTTCTAGACATAAAATATACTACTACAAGGGCAATTAGCAATATAACAATTACCACAATTATTATTCCAAGTATTGTAGCATAATTATTTATTTGTTGATTAGCCATTTTTATTTTCCTCCTTGTAAATATATATTTTTCTTCCTTTTGTTCTAAACTTTATTGCTCTTCTTATAATATCATCTATATTTTCTCCACCAGTTGTTTGTGTAAACTTAAATTTTGCTATATTAGGCATTTTCATTGTACCTATTAAAAATCCTATAAGTGCAAATACTGCTGCTATAATTATTCCAATCATCATTAAACCAAGTGCAGATAGTGGTAAATAAAATAGTACAAAACCAACTGTAGCACCTATTGCTGTATATAGCATACTTTTTCCAGTGAATATAAATAAAATTCGACCTTCACCTTTTACATTTCTTGGCAAATTATATGTTCCCATATAAATTCCTCCTTAGTTTATAATAATCTACATCTTATTATACCAAATAATTCACCAAAAAGATACAAAAAATATAAAAAAGTGCATATAAAATGCACTTTTAATATAATTGTAATATTTTTGTAATATTTTTGTAATATTTATTAGCCAGCTGTTAAATTCTCGCTTATAGCTATTACTGCTTTAGCTATAGCTGATGCACCAAATATTAGTAAAGCACCAACTAAATATGGTATCATTGTTTTCTTGTATTCTGCTTTTTCTGATGCACTACCCATCATATATTTTATACCTAATACTAAAAGCACTACTACTGCGACAATAATTCCTATTGTAGTTACTATACTAACAATGTTTCCACCAACAGTCATTATGTTTTCTGTTCCCTCTGCCTCTACATCAAACAATCCATCTACTTGTGATGAATAGTCACTTGCATTAGCAACTGTTGTATAAGCTGTTAGCATTATTGCAACTAATAAAATTACTGTTAATATTTTAGTAAGTTTTTTCATTTTTATCCTCCTTTATATTTTTATTTATATAATAAATATCTCTTTATTTTTACGAGATAATTTTAATATCTTTGTTATAATTAAACTTGGGTTTGGTTTAATAGTTCTACTACTATTTTCCAAATTCCAAATGCTCCAAATATTACTACACATCCTACTATGTATGGTAATAATAATTGTTTAGTTTCTGATTTTTGTGCTACACTACCTGTCATATATTTAATACCTATAAGCAATCCTGCTATAACTGCTACTATTATTCCTACTGCTAGTAAGATATTATATAACACATCTGTTACATTTTGTACCCCGTTAATATCTAGTGGGTTATTCTGTGAAGTTCCTGATTGTATGAAATTTTTTGCACCTCCTGTAACATCTTCTATTGTTATATTATCTCTTCCGTGAGCTTGTACTACCTCTACCCACTCCACTTGCAATTTGTATGTTTGCTTGTACTATGTTAAAATTAGCTATTATCAGTAAGATTATAATTAGTGCTAAAATAGTTTTTATAGTCCTTTTTATTTTCATTTACTACCACCTACTCGAAAAATCCTGGTATTAAATCTATAATTACAGATAATAGTTGGCTTAGTGCAAAGAATATAAATACACCTATTAAATATGGTTTCATACTGCTTTTATAATCAGCCTTTTCCTCTACAGTTCCTGTCATATATTTAATACCTATAATTATTAGTACAACTACAGATACTACTAATCCACAAGTTCTTATTATACTTACTATAATTCCACCTATATCTAAAACTTCATCCACATCAGTAGTTTCTAACTCTGATGGTTGCCAGTCGTCCGGGTTAATCGTAGTTGGTACGTCTGCATTTGATATTGTATTAAATATAGCTAAAAATAAAATTAAGATGATAACTATTATTGTAAACTTTTTTAATACCTTACTTTTCTCCACTATTTCACCTCTCTATATTATTATAATATAAGATTTCGCATTTTTCAACATTTTTTTAACATATTGTTGATAATTTCAGTAGTTTTTATTATATAATAACATATTTTTTCCGTTTTTAGGTGTTTGTAACATAAAAATAATATTTTTGTAATGTTTTTGTAATAATTGCTCGTATATGTTTTTCTTCGTTGCTATTAAGAATAAAGCATTCAAGGTTATTGCTTTATTCTTCTAAATATTTTTAAAGGAGGGCTCCCACTTGTGGTGGTTGCCCTCCCGAGAAGAAATTAGCAATTACTTCTCTCTATCGGCTTTAATGTTTAAGGATTGCTGTTATTTCCATTGCTGTGTGAACTGGAATTATTTCCAGCATTTTCCTGGCTTGTTAGAGCTTGTTGAGTGTCATCAGTTTCTTGTTCCTCTGTTTCCAGACCTTTGCTCACCTCGCTTAACATAAATTTGAAATATTCCACATTGACAAATACTGCAAATGCAAATAACAGTATATAGAATGCAAAAAGGAAAGAGTTCATTTCGCTCAATATGCCTTCCAATACCTTGCAGTAGAGGAAGCCTGTAATCAGGTCTGTTGCCCATAGTGCTACCAGTATACCATTTCCTCCTTCTTCAAGGTTTGCAATCACCACGCATACCCCCATAATAAGGAGCCAAATGGTAAGACCAATGTTGCTTCCCCCATGGTACGTTAATTGAAATCCTGCAATTAAGCTCACGACCATAGGAATGATAATCGTGAAGATTACCCTTTTTACTAACGTTTGCCGATTCATCTTTTACCTCCCAATTGTTCGATAAAATTTGTTACAATAGCTACCTGCTATCAAGGTTAATTATACTACATTTTATGTTAATTTTCAAGTTGTTTGTGTTTTGTATAATGTACTTGTTGCCCACATTTGACACATAGTTAAAAGAGGGCAACCACTTGAGGTGGTTGCCCTCCCGAGAAGGAATTAGCAATTACTTCTCTAGTACTATTCGGTAATGTTTGTTATTTTTCTCCTGCGTTCTGCTGAGATTCTTGCTGAACTTCCTCAGCCTCAACCTGTTCTACAGGTTGATTTTCAGGAGCATCATCAGAATCTTCGCTCTTTATTACCCTTTTTCTAATTCTTGCAACTCGCTTTATGATGGTTGCGTATTTTATGCTGAGTACCACCATAGTCACAAACAAAATTAGTACAAAGATGTACATCAATGCTCCAAACTCGCCAAGGAGTCCAGCAAGAACTTTGATGTACAGGAAACCAGTAAAGATTTCTGCTAGCCATCCTACAACATAATAGGCCAAACTAGAGCCTCTTACGTAGTAGGACCATCCTGCACAGAGTGCCACGATTGCCAGTAGTACAGTAATGCCCACATTACTCACTCCGTGAAGAGTGAACCATGCTCCAGCCAAAAAACTGGCAAGAGCGGGAATCACGATACAAAACAACATTTTCCGAATCTTCATGACTTTTCCTCCATTCTTCGAAAAAGTAAAAAGTGTGTATTCGTACATATGTACATTATACTACACTTTATGTTGATTTACAATATTTACTTACTGTTTTTTCCATTTATTGCCCTTTTCTTTATTTCTTTTGAAACTTTTCTTCCATTACTATTACTACTTCTTACATTCCTTATTTTTCCATCTTTTAGTTCTAATTCAACTTTATAATATTCTGCAATTAGTTGGTCCAGTTTAACACTTATTTTGTAAGTTTTTTCATAATCTTCGCCATTGATTATGCTATTATTTAATTCTTCTCTTAATTTACAAATTTCATCATTTAACATAAACCCACTCTCCTTTTTCTATTTTTTTCTTTTGTATATTTTAAAAATACCATATTTTTACAAATTAGTCAATGGATTTTTGTTGATTTCAAAGGGTTTGTGTCATTTTTCGTATGCCTTTTTTCGACATATTTCTACAAGTATTTTTTATTTTTTTCCTTTAATTACAGACATTACCATATTATCTTTTTTAAAGACATTTTTCAAAACTGTTTCTGTGTATTCTTTTGTTACTTCGTTGTACTTTTCTATATAGTCAAAACTATTTATTCCTTTCATTTTATCCGATAAAAACATTCTTGCTATATTTCCTACATTATTGTACTCTACAACATAGTCTCCATATACTTTTTTCCTTATTCTATTAAAGTGTTCGTCATCAAGACCATTTTCTATAAAATTATTTATTGCTTCTTCTACTTTTTCTTTTACTTTATCTGGATTATTTGATTGGCCAGAAATTACAATGTGAGCATATTCGTCACTAAATTCATAGTCCATATCTGGTTCTGCAAGTAACATTCCTTTTTCATATAATTCTTTATATTCGTCTGAACTTTTTCCAATTATCATATTTAATAATATTTCTATAGCTATGTGTTTCTTTACAAGTTCTTCTTTATTACTATTATCCTCTATGTCTTTAAAGCCTATAGCAAATAGTGGTAAACTAACTTCCATTTCCATTTCTATATATGGTTTGTTTATTTCTTTTTCTTTATCTGGATAAATTCTTTTAATTTCTCCTTGTTGTTCATGAGGCAATAGTCTTTTTTTAATTTCTCCTAAAATCTCTTCTGGATTAAAATTCCCACATACAACCATTATCATATTTGAAGGATTATAAAAGGTGTTATAACATTTATATAAAACATCTGGTGTGATTTTGCTAATTGATTCTACACTTCCTGCTATGTCTATTTTTATTGGATTTTTCTTATACATACAGTCCATTGCATTCATGTATAATCTCCAGCCTGGTTCATCATCATACATTTTTATTTCTTGAGCTATTATTCCCTTTTCTTTTTCTACATTTTCATCTGTAAAATATGGATGTTGAACATAGTCCATAAGTTCATCTAAACCTTCATAAAAATGGTCTGTACATTCAAATAAGTATGCAGTATGGTCATTTGTTGTATATGCATTTGCATCTAATCCTAATGCCATCAATGTATCTAGACTGTTTGTACCATTTGGTTGTTCAAACATTTTATGTTCCAAAAAATGTGCAACTCCATCAGGTATAAATACTTCTTCCCCTGAGTTTGGCATAATAAATCTGTTATCTATAGAGCCAAAATGTGTGCCCCATATTACATATTTTTTATCTAATTCAGGTTTTGGTATAATTATTACAGTCATACCATTATCTAATTTTTCTATATATTCTTTTTCTTTTAGTTTTAAGCTTTCTTTTATTTCCATTTATGTTATAAACTCCTTTCTTTAATCTCTTAAAAAGTATACTGTATTTATCCAAATTTCTTTTGCAACTTCTTCTATGTTTTCTTTAGTTACATTGTTTATTTTAGTTACATAGTCCTCTATCGTTGTAAAAGTATCTGATAATTCTTGTCCGTAATAGTAGGTTATTTCAGTATCTTGTTCTGAGCTTATTCCTTTTACAGAAGCAATAATTAGTTTTTTTGCATTTTCTATATCATCTTCTGTAAATTTTCCATTTTTAATGTCTTCAATTTGCTCTTTTATTGTGTCTAGTGCCTTTTGATAGTTTTCTATTTCGATTCCACATCTAATGAATATAGTGTTTTTTTGTCTTCTAAAAGTAGAACCAGCTGTGTAAGCTAAGCTATTTTTTTCTCTTACATTTTGAAATAGTTTAGAATTTGCTCCTCCACCCAATATTGCATTATATACAGACATTACAAATTTTTCATTTTCTATTTGACTATTTGAAGATAACCCGATTACTAGATTTCCTTGACCGACTTGCATCTTTTCTTCAACTATATTTTCTTTTCTTACAGGTATTTTGTCTGAGTTCTCTTTATTTTCTATATATTCTGGTGCTCTTGCTTCTAATCTTTTTATTTCAGCATTGTTTTCAATTAGACTATTCATATCGTTTTCTTTTAAGTTTCCAGATACAAATATGTCTATTTTACATTTTTTTATTAGTTCTTGATAATGTTCATATAAGTTTTGTGGGGTTATTTTGTCTAAATCCTCTACATACCCAAATTTATATAATCCATAAGGCTCATTTTTAAACATTTCCTCTATACATCTTTCAAATGAATATGCTCTTTTATTGTCTATTTTTCCTTCTATAATTTGTTTTAATTTTTCTTTTTCGCTCTCCACATATTCTGGCTTAAATCCATCATTTTCTACAAGTGGATTTAATATAATATCAAATAATAGTTCTATACATTTTTTATCAAGTTCATCCTTTTCTGGTAAAAAAGCTTCGTTTATAGTTTCAAGATAAAATTTAATTATTTGATTATCACCTGTTTTTTCGATACCACAATCAAAACTTGCTCCATACATTTCTTCTAACTTTTTGCTAATTAAATCTTGGGATTTGATGTTTTTTGTTCCTCTTCTTAGTACTGCTGTTAGTAACGCATTTTTAGTTACATTTTCTCTATTTAGTGGAGTAGCTAGGAATACTGCATATAAATTTGTTTTAAATTTGTTTGTGTTTATGTTGTGAAGGCTAATTCCTTGCTTTACCTCTTTTTTAATATAATTCATAAATTTCCTTCCTTTCTACTTGTGCTTTATTGTTTTCTGTCTTATTATATAATATTTTCTTCAAAGTATACAAGAAAAAAAGGGTAAATATGATATTTTTTCATACTCACCCTTTATTAAACTCAAATTAAAATTTTCTTTTTCTAGCTGCCTCTGATTTCTTTTTTCTTTTTACGCTTGGTTTTTCGTAATGCTCTCTCTTTCTAACCTCTTGCAATACTCCATTTCTTGCACATTGTCTTTTAAACCTTTTTAAGGCATCTTCTATATTTCCATTATTAACTTTAACCTCTGACATTTTATTCCCCTCCTTCCAGTATTACACCTTCAGTGCTTGGTGTGGGATTTCATTATTTGTCCTATTTTTACATGAACAAGTTATATTATAACGTAATCACCTAGTTTTTGTCAATACTGGAATAGAGGTTTTACTAAAATTAAATTATGTTCAACAATTTTTAGTTAAATATTCATTTCCCTAGTTTTAATAACTTTCCATTTTTATATTACTTCATAATCCAATAATTCAATCTTATTTGATATATACTCTGAATTAGTATCTATATTTTTAGATAAGTCTGTACTTAAATACTTTTTATTGTCATCTGCAAATACAGTAACTACTGGCTTGTTTTCTTTTTCTTGATATATAATGCTTGCTATTAAGTTTGCACCAGATGAAATTCCTACTCCTAAACCTAATTTTTTAGCAAGTAACCTAGACATATTTATTGCATCATCATCATTTACTAGTATAACCTCATCTAACAAATTTTTATCTAATAAATCAGGTACAAAATCGTCTCCTATTCCTTCTATTTTATGGTTTCCGATTATTTTATTTTGAGAAATTAATGGCATTTTTTCTGGTTCTAAAGCTATTATTTTTATATCTTTGTTATATTTTTTTAGTTTTCTTCCTATCCCTATTAGTGTTCCACCTGTTCCTACTCCAGATATAAATGCTGACACTTTCTCTGGAAGTTGTTTTATAATTTCTTCTCCTGTAGTTTCATAATGTGCTAGTAGATTGTCTGTATTAGCAAATTGATTTGACCAATATCCATTATTTTCTTTTGCAAATTTTTCTGCCTCTTCTAAGCATTTTTTAAAACCACCTTGTTCCTTTGAAATTAGAGTCACATTTGCACCAAAACTTTTCATAAGTTGTACTCTCTCTGTACTTGCCCAATCTGGCATATAAATATATACAGGATGCTTATAATATGCTCCTAGTGCTGATAAAGCTATACCAGTATTTCCACTAGTTGCCTCTACTATTGGCATATTCTTTTTTAGTTCTCCTCTTTCTTTTGCTCTGTTTATTATATAATAAGCCACTCTATCTTTAATGCTACCGGTTAAATTATATGATTCTAGCTTTGCATACACAAAGTTTGTTCTATCTTTATTCTTGTATTTAATTTTTATCATTGGTGTATTTCCTATATGCTTTAACATGTTTTGCTCTCCTTTCAATGCCTTTTTTATATAATATACATTTTTTTATAAATTGTTATTTTAATATATGTAAGTTTACCTCACTTCTTGTTCTCTACTTTCATCTTTTTTTGCCTTATCTTGTTCTTTTTTTCTTTCTTGTACATAATCGTTTGCTAGTAAAACTGCTAACTTTGTCGCTATAGGTGCTGGTGATATTCTTTCTAGATTGCTTGCTGCCTCACTTAATGAAACATATTCTTGCTCACCACTTATTGCTTCAGTTGAATTTTCATCTTTATCAAGTTTCATTTCTTCTCTGTTCTGTGGGTTTGCAAATCCTACAAATATTGCTCCAAATTCTTCTGCTGATAATGATGCTATAAAAGGTTTTGCTAATAAAACTAAATCTTCTTTACTCAATTTATATCCTTGTTCTTGCTCCGATTCAGCAATAGCAGTATCATACAAGCTTTGGCCTTTTTCAACCATACCTCCTACTACTTCATTTAAGATTCCATTATTAAGTTCTTTATTCTCTACAAAAGGTGATCTTTGTTGTTTAGAAAGTATTAAATTGTACTCTCCTTTTTTCTCATCCTTTACAAGCAATATTACTGCCATTGAATCCCTTGAACCTGCATACGTTGAGTATTCTTTTTTTCCTGTTTCATCTGCATACACAACATCTTCAATGGTAAATCGTGGTGAATTTTTTACAGTCTGAAATTGAGAAACAACTTGAATTCCTTTAACTGGTTTATCTATTTTAAAGTCTTGCTCTGGTATTAGACTTAATTCTTTGTCATATTTATTCTGTAATAATTTTAATGCATATAATGACTGTAATGAACTATGTATATTATCTGCTCCACCGTTTAGTTGTAAATTTATATATGATTTTAGTTCCGATATCGGTATCCAATGTAATCTAGAATCAGATTCTCCTTTTCTATCAGATACAGCTGACACAAAAAATTGTCCACATTGATCTGAAAAAGATTGCTGTATTGGTGTCTTTTCTCCATCTAAAGTCAGATTACCTTCCATATATAAGTTTAAATCTAAAATTCCTCTATCTATTATTTCAACTATTTCTTCGTATGGTAGTTTATCTTTTGAAGGTAATGCAAAAAATGGAACTTCAAGTAGAATGCCATTGTATCCCTCTCTTTTTATTGTTGAAGGTACTATTGTTTCAATTAAGGCAAATTCCTTTTCTCCATTTTTTCCTTTTCTAATTAAATGCGAAATTGCGATATCTGTATTGGTAATAACTTTTTGATTATTTTTTTGACCTGTAATATAGTTTATATAATTGACTTGTGCCTCTTCTTCTGGAACAGTTGTAAAGTCATACCATCCATTTCCTGGGTTAATATATTTATTTTCACGATTTGGTAGTTTTTCTTCTTCCATTGATTCCAACTCCTTCTTGATTCTATGATAGCATAAAAATAACCATAAGTAAACTATTTTATTTTTCAAGTTATAGTAATTGAAATATGTTCAATATTATATTATAATATTTATATATTATTAGGAGGTGTAGTTATGGATAGAGTTGCAATTATCTCTGATATACATGGAAATATAACAGCATTAAAAGCAGTTATTAAAGATATAGAAGAAAAAAATATCTCCAAAATTTTTTGTTTAGGTGATAGTGTTTTAAAAAGTTGTAATTCGGACAAAGTTATTGATTTACTTAGAGAAAAATGTGATGTTATTTTAAAAGGTAATTGTGATGAAGCAGTAACTAGACCTGATATTCCAAAGGGAAAGTTTTGGACAAGAGACTTAATTGGTGAAGAACGTGCTTCATTTATATATAATTTACCAATAGTATATGATTTTTATATGAGTGGATATTTAATAAGACTTTTTCATGCATCACCTTTTGGACTGGATTACGTTTTTAATCCTATGTTTTCTAATGAAGATACTATATACTCAGCTACCGAATTACATGACGGAATGGAATTATTTAAAAACACTGAATTTATAGGTAAAACAGTAGAAGACCCAATTCCAGATATAGTGGGTTATGGACATATTCATACTCCAAATATAGTTAGAACACACAATAAAACTATATTTAACCCTGGAAGTGTCGGTATGCCTATTGAAATGTTAAATGATAACTTTTTTGATAAAACTAATAAATTTTCTACAGTTGCTTCATATATTATACTAGAAGGTAATTTAAATAGTAGAGATTTTGCTTCTATAAGTTTTAATCTAGTAAGACTTCCTTATGATATTGAAGAAGAGATTAAGCTTTTAGAAAAATCTACTTTGCCTAATAAAAATAAAGTTATAACAGAACTTCGAAGTGCAACAAATTATATTCATGCAAAATGATTATAGACTCATTGTAAATTTTGTAAAGAAGGGTTTTTATGGAAGATAAACTGAGTGAAGTAAAAAAGATATTAAGTAAATATAATCAAGAACATTTAATACAATTTTATTCTGAACTTACAGAAAAGCAAAAGTCAGATTTGCTAAATCAAATACTAAAGATTGATTTTGAAGAAATTTTAAATTTATATGAAGAATCTAAATTAGAGGTTTTAAATTCTACTGAAAATATTGAACCTTTAGATTATTCTATAAAAGCAGATTTTACTAAATCTGAAAAGAAACAACTTACCTCTTTAGGTATTAAAGCTATAAAATCTGGTAAAGTTGGTGTAATTACTCTGGCTGGTGGTCAAGGCTCAAGATTAGGTTTTAGTGGCCCTAAAGGTACTTTTAGTTTAGAGACAACACCTAGAAAATCTTTATTTGAAATTGTATGTGATTATTTAAAAAGGTATGCTACAAAATACAAAGTAAATATTCCTTGGTACATAATGACAAGTACTAATAACTACTTTGATACTATAAGTTTTTTTGAGCAAAACAATTTCTTTGAATATGGAAGAAATAATATAATATTTTTTGTTCAAGACAATATGCCTATAGTTGATACTAATGGTAAATTGGTACTTTCTGAAATATATAAAGTAAATTTAGCCTCTAATGGAAATGGCAATTTGTTTTCTGCTTTAAAGAAGTCTAATCTAATTAAAGATATGGAACAAAAGAAATTACAATGGCTATTTGTTGGTGGAATAGATAATGTATTATTGGACCCACTAGACCCTATATTCATAGGCTACACAATAAATTCTAAATGTGAAATTGGTTCTAAAACTTTATTTAAAGAAAATCCTGCTGATATTTCATGGATATTTGCTAGAAAAAATAAGAAACCAGCTATAGCAGATTGTGAAAACTTTACAGAAGAAATATCAAAACTAACTGATAGTAAGGGTAAGTATTTATACAGAGAGAAGAATATGTTGGCACACATTTTTAGTTTAAAAGCAATTACAAAAATGGCTAATATAAAGTTTCCTTATCATAGAGCTTTTAGAAAAAATGCTTTTGTAAATTTTGAAGGTATGAAAGAAGTTCCTGAAAAGCCTAATATATATAAATTTGAACAGTTTGTATTTGATTCTTTTTCATATTTTAATAATATTGCTCTTCTTAGAGTTAATGCAGATGAAGAATTTGCACCGATAAAGGATTTTAGAAGCATCTATAATCCTGAAATTGCTGCCAAAAGATATGAAGAATTAATTTTAAATATGTAATAAATCCTTAAACCACGCATATGTGCTAGTAAAATTATTTATACATGCACATATGCAATTTTTATTGTATAACACATTTTATTTAGATGTGTTTTAATTATTTTATTAGATTAATTATTGTTATTCGACAAAATTATACAACTTTTTTAACGAATTATATTTTTTATGTAAAATATATTGACTTTTGTATTGCTAGTAGCCTATAATCTACTTATGCTTTAAGAATATTGTACGTTTAATATTATTTTGTTTTTACTTTTAGTATGGCCATACTATTTATTCATAGATTTTTTTATTCAAAAAAACTTTTTTTCAAACTTGGTTTATTTCATAAATTAGAAACTTGGTTTTATCTTATTAAGAGTTTTCATACTATTATCCTTTTGCAATTTATTTTTTTCTCAATTTCGTAATAAATTGTTATTGTTTTCAAAATAGTATGAATATTAAACAAATTTGTTTTTAGATGTAGAAGATGCATATTCTACATCTCTTAATATTGTACACCTACTAGCTCAAATTCATAATTCTCGTAATTAGGCATATATTGTTTTAACATATCACGAAACTTCTTACCACTTTTATTTATCTTTAAACGACAAAACTCGTAAAATATTACATATTCTATTATTTCTTTTCTATATTTAACTATTTCAGGGTTTATAACTAATCTATTTGCAATGCACTTACATAATCTTTTATCTAATTTTAATATTTTATAGTCTTCTGGAGCAAATTTAAGTGTAGTTCTAACTTTTTCCATTATAGTATCTAATTCTTTATTTGCTATTGCTTCATACATTTTTTCTAATAACATTTCTATAATTGAATTATTATTTATTTTTTTATATTTACTTGGAAGGCTTATTTCTATTTCTTTTTCTTTCAAGTTTAATTTTGGATTTTTTACACGTTTATATACTAATTTTAACTCGTAATTAACTCCAAATATTTTTACTAATTTTGTTGTATTTTCCTTTATTTCTTTCATAAAATCAGCCTCCTAATCATTTTTAATTCTTTGAACTTTTGTTTGTATTATTTTATACTCTATTTTTAAAATTGTCAATACTTTTTTCAAAAATTTGTTCGGTTTTTTTGTAGTAATTTTTATTGACTATTTTTTTATAAATTGTTATTATTATTTTATATTTTGAAAGGACGTGAAATATATGAAAAATGCTTTTATTAACGTATCTGCAAACGAAAAAAATCCCAATTGGAATAATATAATTTCTAGGCAAACTCCTTTATATTCAAGAAATAATGATATTCGTTCTGAATTTGAAAGAGACTATACTAGAATAATTCATAGTAATGCATATAGGAGATTAAAACATAAAACTCAGGTATTTTATTCTCCTCAAAATGACCATATTTGTACACGAATAGAACACGTAAACCACGTTGAGTCTGTAAGTTATACTATAGCAAATTATTTAGGTTTAAATACAGAACTTACTAAAGCTATTGCTGTAGCTCACGATTTAGGACATAGTCCTTTTGGCCATAGTGGAGAAAAATTATTGAATGAAATTGCAATGAGAGACTTAAATACTTCTTTTTGGCATGAAAAAAATGGATTATATTTTGTAGATAATACAGAACTTTTAGAAGATACGGAGGGGTATAAGCAAAACTTAGACTTAACATATGCAGTAAGAGATGGTATTATAGCTCATTGTGGAGAAATAGATGAAATTTCTCTTAGACCTAGAAATGATTATATTGATTTAGCAGAATATAAATACCCTAATCAATATGCTCCATACACTTGGGAAGGATGTGTAGTTAAAATTTCTGATAAAATATCATATATTGGTAGAGACATTGAAGATGCAGTAACTTTGGGAATTTTAGATGAACATTTAGATGAATTATATAAGCTTCTTGGTCATACTAATGGAACAATCAATAATACTGTTATAATAAATAATTTAATTTATGATTTATGCCAAAATTCATCTCCAGAAAAAGGATTATGCTTTTCAGATGAAGCTTTAGGAATTATGAACAAAATTAAAGAATTTGATTACAAATATATTTATTTATCAGATATTTTAAAGCCTTCTGAAGAATATTTTTCTATTGTAATAAATAGAATTTATGATACTCTAAAAAATGCTTATGCCGATATGAATACTTTATCTAATCTTTCAAAATTGTCAAGGTTTTATCCTAATTTAATAAAGGGCTTTACAGATTGGTTTAATAACTTTTCTAATATTGGTAATAGAGAAAATTTAAAAAATAAGATTTTATTTGATTTAACAAATCCAACAGATTATTATTTTGCCATTATTTTATATATTGCAGGTATGACGGACAAGTTTGCAATCGATACGTATAGTGAAATAATTGGTTTCTAATTGTTTTTATGTGCCAAATGGGACTGTTTCCCATTTGACACATATCAATATTTTTTTATATTTCTTAATAATATGTTTTCAAATTTTAACGAATTGACTTTTGATAACTTTTGTGTTATCATATAAATACAATATAAAAGGAGCAACTTATGTATGATGTAGTTTTTTATACAACGAAAGATGGTTTTAGTGAAATACAAGAATATTTACAAAAACTACAAATGAAAAAAGATAAAGATAGTAAAATAAAATTTAATAAAATAATTGCATACATTGATATGTTATCTAAATATGGTTTAGAATTGGGAACTCCATATATAAAGCATATTGATAATAATATCTGGGAATTAAGACCTATTCGAGATAGAATATTATTTTCATACTTGAATAATAATAAGTTTATATTATTAACCATTTTTATGAAACAAACACAAAAAACACCTTCTAGAGAAATAGAAAGAGCAAAACGATATTTAGAAGATTTTTTTAATAGGAGTGATTATAATGAATAGTAAATCTTGGGATGAAGTAAAGAAAGAGCTTAACATTAACTCTGAACAAGAAGCTGAAATACAATTAGAGGAAGACATTATTGAAGCTACAATTGAAGCTAGAAAAAAGAACAAACTTACTCAAAGAGAATTAAGTAAAATAAGTGGTGTAAAGCAACCTGTAATTGCAAGAATTGAGAAATATGCGAATTCTCCACAAACTAGCACACTTATAAAACTATTATATCCAATGGGATATACAATTCGAGTAGTTCCATTAGATGATATAAAAAATTAAAAAATATACCAAAGGGGACTGTCCCCTTTGGCTTATAATTTATATTCTACAGGTTTATTTTCTTTTAAACTTTCCTGTACATCTAATATTCTTTGGTTTGAAGAACCCCTAAATTTAAGTTTTAAATCTTTTTTATCTTCTTCAAATTTACCATCTACCATTACATCTATGTATTTTAGCAATTCTTTTGTAGTTTCACTTTGTTTTGCCATTTTCCCTACTACGTCTTTTTCAAAATCAAATCCAGTATAGCACCAAATTTTTTTATCTGGGAATTTTTCTTTTGCTTTTTTTACTAGTGGTAATAATCCCTCTTGGTTTGCTGGCTCTAATGGTTCTCCTCCAAGCAATGTAAGTCCTGAAATATAATCGTGGTCTAAGTCTTTTAGCACTTCCTCTTCTTGCTTTTCTGTAAATTTATTTCCATAGTTAAAGTCCCATGCACACTCGTTAAAGCATCCTTTGCAATGATGGTTGCATCCACTAACAAATACGGAAACTCTAACTCCTTCTCCATTTGCCACATCTATTCTCTTTATATCTGCATAATTCATTATATTTTCCTCCTTGCCTAACTCTGCTAGTCCAGTCTCTAACCCACTGCTCTTAAAGAATTGACGTTTTGACTAGGCAAACGAACTAGAAAACCGGAAGCGTACTTTGTGTACGCTGAGGATTTTCGACGTGACGTTTAACAACGTCAAAACTCAATTATTTATGAGCCTCTATAAGTGCATAACTCTTTGCTTAATTTCCTTAGTCTTTCCTGCATTCCAGAAATTCTCTCCTAAATATCCACAAGTCCTTCTTACAACTGTCATTTTTGAATGGTCCTTATTTCCACAGTTTGGGCATTCCCATTCATTATCATCGTTGATGATTATTTCTCCATCAAATCCACATACATGACAATAATCTGATTTTGTGTTAAATTCAGCATATTGAATGTTATCGTATATGAATTTTACTACTGTTTCTAGTGCATCTAAATTCTTTTCCATATTTGGTATTTCTATGTAAGAAATTGCTCCCCCTGATGATATGTTTTGGAATTCACTCTCAAATTTTAGTTTCTCAAATGCATCTATTCTCTCTCTTACATCTACGTGATAAGAGTTTGTATAATATCCTTTATCTGTAACATCTTTTATTGTTCCGAATTTTTCTTTGTCTATTCTTGCAAATTTGTAACATAAGCTTTCTGCTGGTGTTCCATATAATGCAAATCCTATATTTGTTTCTTTTTTCCATCTATCTGTTGTTTCTCTTAGATGTTTCATTACTCTTAATGCAAAGTCATGTCCTTCTGGAGTTGTATGTGATGCACCTTTCATTAGTTTTGTCATTTCATATATTCCTATGTATCCTAATGAAATTGTTGAATATCCACCGTATAGTAATTTATCTATTTTTTCACCCTTTTGTAATCTTGCTATAGCTCCATATTGCCAATGTATTGGGCTTATATCTGAGTGTGTTCCAACTAATGCATAATGTCTACACATTAAAGCTTCTTTACAAAGTTCTAGTCTTTCATCTAATAATTTCCAGAATTTATCTTCGTCTCCGTCAGCAATTATTGCTATTTGTGGTAAGTTTATACTTACAACACCTTGGTTAAATCTTCCTTCGAATTTGTAATTTCCGTTTTCATCTTTCCATGGAGATAAGAAACTTCTACATCCCATTGGGCTAAATACATTTCCTTCATAGTTCTCTCTCATCTTTTTAGCTGAGATATAGTCTGGGTACATTCTTTTTGCTGAGCATTTAACAGCAAGTCTTGTTAGATAATCATATTCACCACCAGACAAGTTATTAAAATCATCTAATACATATACAAGTTTAGGGAAGGCTGGTGTTACATATACTCCGGCTTCGTTTTTTATTCCTTCATATCTTTGTCTTAATACTTCTTCTATTATCATTGCATTTTCTTTGATGTATGGATCGTCTTTTTCTAGATGTAAGAATAATGTTACGAATGGTGATTGTCCATTTGTTGTCATAAGTGTATTTATTTGATATTGTATAGTTTGTACACCTGATTTAAGCTCTGCTTTTACTCTATCTTGTACTAAGTCTTCTATTACTTTTTCATCTAGTTTTCCTTTGTATTTTTCTTCTATTTGCTTTCTAAATTTATCATAGCTTTTTCTTAGATATTTTCCTAGATGAATCATATCAACAGATTGTCCACCGTATTGGTTACTTGCAACTGCTGCAATAATTTGTGTTGTAACTGTACATGCAACTTGGAAGCTTTTTGGACTCTCTATCATTTTTCCATTCATTACTGTTCCATTGTCTAACATATCTCCTATATTTATTAAGCAACAGTTAAATATTGGTTGTACAAAGTAGTCTGCATCGTGGAAATGTAAAATACCTTCTGCGTCTGCTTTTGCTATTTTTTCAGGTAATAGTAATCTTCTTGTTAAATCTCTTGAAACTTCACCTGCTATGTAATCTCTTTGTGTTGAAGCAAGCATAGTATTTTTGTTTGAATTTTCTTCTGCTAATTCTTTATTATCATTTCTAATAATTCCTAGTATTGTTTCGTCTGTAGTATTTTGTTTTCTTACTAATGCTCTTGTATATCTATATACAATATATTTTTTTGCAAGTTCATACTTGCCTTCTTCCATCAATTTTTCTTCAATTATGTCTTGTATATCTTCTACGAGCATTCTTTTTTTATTTAATTCCTCTATATAATTTATAATTTTTTTAATATCTTCTTTTGATGCTCTTTCTGATGCTTTTACCTCTTTATTAGCTTTTTCTATAGCTGTTTGGATTTTTGCTCTATCATAATCTACAGCTCTACCATCTCTTTTGATAACTTTCATTTTACATTTCCTCCCCCTGTTTTATTATGCATTTATTATATATCTTTTTTTATTTTTTTCTGTTGCAAATGTCACATATTATGCAGATTATATTTTTCGACTTTTTTTGCTTTAGAGAGAGTAGCTTTCTTTTTCAAAAATAGAAATATTACATTTTTGTTACATTTTTTTTGCCTTAATTTATTGCTTTTGAAGCTTGTTTCCATTATAATAGTTTTATGTTTATACGACATAATAAGTAATAGAAGGTATTTATTGTAAATACTTCAAGGAGATATAAAATGGCAAGTGATTTTAAAATTGATAATTTTATTTACAATTTTTCTTCTAGTTGTAAAAAAGTACAGAAAAAGACCTTCTCTAAAGGCCAAGTAATAACTACATATATACAAAAACGTAACCAGTTGTGCATTTTAATAAATCGGAAAAGCAGACTTAGTTAGATACGATTTAAACGGAAATAGGACAATTGTTGAGCACTTTTCTAAAAATGCTTTATTTGGCGAGGTTTTTTATAAAGTTACAACAAATAATGAATTATTAGTTGAAGCCAAAACTAGTTGTACTGTACTCTTTTATATTTATGACCAATTAAATCATTCTTGTGATAACAATTGTGGTTTTCACAATGTATTATCTGAGCATTTGCCAGAATTAGTTTTAGATAAAATTACTGAGTTAAATACTAGAATAGAACTTTTAACGCAACGTACAACTCGTGATAAATTACTAATGTATTTTTCTCTTATTTCTACTCGTAAACTTTCTAAAACATTTGAGCTTCCACTTTCTTTGACAGATTTAGCTGATTATTTAAATGTTGATAGAAGTGCTATGATGAGAGAACTAAAATTGCTTAAAGAAGATAGATTAGTTGATAAAATAGGAAATAGGATTATACTATTGTATGAATAGTATAGTCCTATTTTATTATTTTTCTATTTGATTCCACCTTTTATTTACTACATTCCAATTTACAATGTTCCAAAAAGCATTTATATATTCTGCTCTACTTGTTTTATATTGTAAATAGTATGAATGCTCCCACATATCTAATACAAGTAATGGTATGCATCCCCATAGTGTTAGGTTTTGATGTTTTTCACATTGTAAAATTTCTAGCCTTTTAAAATTTGGTACCCAAACTAATAAATTCCATCCAGATGCCTCAACTACTTTACTACTTTCTGTAAATTGTGCTTTAAATTTTTCATAACTTTCAAAGTCCTTATTTATTTGTTTCATCAATTCTACACTTGGACTTGTAGGAACTGCAGGCCCCATGTTTGCAAAAAATAGTTCGTGCAATATTGCTCCTGATCCGAAAAAACTTAAATCCTTTTCTAAGCATTTTATATTCTCAAAATCATTTTTTTCTCTTGCAACTTTTAATTTTTCTTCTGTTTTATTGGTGTTATTTACATATCCAGAATATAGAACATCATAATGTAACACTAGAGTTTCTTTATTATAGTATGGCTCTAATGCATCAACTGGATATGGTAGTTCTATTTTTTCTATCATAATTTCTTCCTTTCTTATTTATTAAGTAAATATACCCCCAGATTTAAGTAAGCTGCAAATATGCACCACAATAAATATGGAATTTGAAGATATGCAGATAATTTATTTTTTTTGTAAAAATCGATTATCATTTTTATAACTAGTATTATTAGAATTAAAAGCCAAATAAATGCAAATAATCTCCATTTAAATATAAAAAAGGCAATTGGCCAAAGTAAATTTACAAATAATTGTAAATAGTATATTGTGTTTATGCTTTTATCTACTAAATCTTTAGAAGCTAATATTCCATAAGATACTCCCATTAGTATATATAGTACTGTCCACACTATACCAAATATAAATCCTGGTGGAGAAAGTGGTGGCTTATTTAAATCATTGTAATCCATAAAGCCTGATATTAGTAAAGCTACTATTCCACCTAAAATTACTGGAATAAGAATACTTTTAATCCATACCCATTTATCTTTTAAAAATTCCAAATTAAAAACCTCCCGATATATTTTGTAATATTATATGAATAAATATTACAAATATACCTGAAGGTTCTTTATTTTTTTAGAGGACTATCTTCCTCCTCCGCCACCTCCGGCCTCCGGCCACCGCCGTCCACCACCAGAGAAGCCTCCTCCACCACCAGTTGCTGATGAATATGAACTAGAGATAGATGAACTTATAGAGCTACTAAAACTTGTTTCAAAATTACTGTGATACATAAAATACATATATGTAGATGTATTTATGCTATCTAACTCATCTATATTAGGATATATTGTTTTTAATTGTTTTAACACTTTATCTGCTATTCCGAATGCAGTAGCATATACTAAGTAATGTTCCCAAACTTCTATTGCTGGAATTTCTTTTTCATTTAATAATGAAAAATCTTCCATATACTTTTTAAGTCCTTTCCATTTTTCTTTGCTGTCAACGCCCTTTTGAGTTAAGACATTTGCTCTTTTCTTAATACTTCCACACAAAAGTCCATTTATTAGTAGCACAATAGCTAAAGGAAATGCCCAAAATAATGTTATTATTGCGAATACATAATATACTCCTGAAAGCCCAGCATAATTTGAAAATTCTTCTTTTTGTTTTTTGTCAAATATACCACTCTCTTTTAATTGTGATTCTATAGCTTTTTGACAACCATTTATTAAAGCTTCAACTCCTGCTGGATGTTTTTCTATATATTTTTCTAGTGTTTTTATTTCTATTTCCGTTTCTTTTCCAAATGCTTTATATGCAAAGTCTAATATTCTTTTTTCGTCGCCCTTTAAATTTGAGTCTGACTCTTTTAACTTTTTAAAGTAAATTTTATCTTTGTTTTTTTCTGTTTTTTCTACTCTTAAGTCAATATAATCTTTTAATTTTAAATCTAATAAAGTTGCTGAAAATATTTTTCCAAAATGACGTGAAAATGCATTATATGGCTCTTTTAATATGTATACAGCTTCACCAGGTGTTGTATCTTTTTCCGGTAAATCTCTATAATAATCTAGATTTTGCTCTGGCACATATTTTTTTATGCTTGATAGTTTTTTACCATATTTAACTGCCTTTTCTATGAATATTATGCATAGTGCTAATATAACAAATATAACAAACGTTGCCACAACCTCATCTTTTATTTCTTCCCATTTTCTTCTTAAATTTGCTTGATTTGCCCACTTTGTTTCTTCTTTTATTACATCATCATATCTATTCTCATTATAGGTTCTTCCTGTACTTTCAATCATCTCAGTTGGGAATAAAACTCTCACTTCTACATATCTTCCTGCATCAAAATTTTCTACCTGAAACTTTATTTCATTTGTATCAGTTACATATATTTCTCCGTTTAAGTTTTCTGTATGTCCCCAAACTTTTATGTCTTCTTCACTATTTGCATTACTTGGAAGAGTTATTGTTCCTGTTATTTTGTCTGCATCCACTTCAAAATCTGCTCCTACAAATTGCCAATATAACTCTGCATAATCGTTATATTTCCCTATTGCATCTACAACTGTATATGAAATTTCATAGGTTCTTGTAGCATATCTATTGTCTAGACCTACTCCCCATGCAATTTCAAAATCACCTTTTGAATTAATTAAACCATAATAACAGTTTTTTGTAACATGGTACATCTCTTCGTTTATTTGCGTAAACTCTCTATTGGCTGTAACATCTTTTACTCTTACATTTTTGATAGATGTATATTTATTGTTATCTGCTTTAAAGGTTTTGTATAACGTATTAACATTCGATATATCAATATTCCATGTTTCTACTACATCCATACTTCCATCTTCGTTTATAGTTACATCAAATTTAAGTTTATCTAAGTATAAACTACTATTATCATCTGCTTTAACTTTTATAGATATTAAAGTAAGAATTAAAAATATTACACTTATAAATAATATGATTTTTTTTGTTCTTTTACAATACATATTTAATTTTTATTTCCCCTTTCCAAATTATTTCTTGTATATAATATCATGGTTTAAATTCCTCTTCAATAATTTTTTATTATTTACTTAAAAATTATTGCTTTTGGTAATATTTCTCTATTTTTAGCATATACTATAAATATAGATATTTTTATATTTTTGATTTTTAGTATTGACAACATACTTTAATAGTTGTATAATATTTATGTTGACACATCGCGGGGTGGAGCAGTTGGCAGCTCGTTGGGCTCATAACCCAAAGGTCGTAAGTTCGAGTCTTACCCCCGCAACCACTTATACCAGCATTTTGCTGGTTTTTATTTTGCCAAAAATACG